>DASXOS010000152.1:0-21131 GCA_036494115.1 Solirubrobacteraceae bacterium
CGCCGCGCCACGAGCCCGAGGGCCAGATCCCGCCCGACGACCCCGCTCGCGGGCTCGCCACGGCGAGCCCCGACCGCGATGAATCGCTGGAGCACCTGGGGGTCGTGGGCGACACGTACACGATCCTGCTGTCCGGCCGCGATACGGCCGGGCGTTACACATTGATCGACATGCACGTCCCGCCTGGCGGAGGCCCGCCCCCGCATCGCCACGCCTTCGAGGAGAGGTTCAGCGTCCTCGACGGGGAGATCGAGCTGACCTTCCGCGGGCAGACGTCGATCGCTAGGACTGGGGAGACCGTCAACATCCCGGCCAACGCGCCGCATGTCTTTCGCAACGCAAGCGATCGCCCCGCACGGCTGCTCTGCCTGTGCGCCCCCGCCGGGCAGGACGACTTCTTCCGCGAGATCGGCGTTCCGTTAGCGCACCGCACGCAGGCGCCAGCCGCGCTCGACGCGGACGCGCAGGCGGCATTCGTGGCAAAGGCCATGGCCCTCGCGCCGAAGTACCGAACCGAGCTGCTGCTCGGACCCAGCGAAACCTAAGGTCGTCACGACAACGCCACGGACCCCCGATCCACGGCGCGCAGCCGGTAACCGGAGCCGAACTCAGGATGGCGCTACCCATCAGCGATCATGCGATGCGGCGGGCGCAAACTCCGCACGAGCATCGTGATCGCGACTGCGGCCACGGCGCAGCCGGTCGCCAGCCACACCCTCCCATCGACGCCTCCGCAAGAGGAGGTCGCGTGCTCGAGGACGCCGGGTCGCGCTCTGAGTGTTTGGGAATGCGACGCTCCACATGATCGGTAATCCAAATCAGGCTTCCGATCAGGGCAATCACCACACCGAAGCCGAACGCGGCTCCGAGGATGGCCGGCTGCCTCCGCGGGGCCTGGGTCAGCACCAGCAGAAGCACGATTACGACAGGCAGCGCCAACGCGCCTAGGACGATGAGCGTGGCACCGGTTATCGCGGCCACCACCGCGCCGAGCAGGCACCAGAACCAGGCGCTACGTTTCACGCGCTCACGGCTACCAGCCTACTAGCCATCGAGTGGGCCGTAGCCCTCGGTGTGAGGCGCCGGGAGCTTCTGAAACGTCCGCCTGAGCAGGGAGGATCGGGGTGTCAAGTCGCCGATCCCCCCGCTCGCTCGAGCTGCTCGACTCGCACTGGGCCTGCGATGGCGCCGCGCCTCTTGTGCCCGAGTCGGGGTTGCGAGATGATCGTGGTGCCGGACTTGGAGCGCGTGCCGGCTGGCGAAAGGGCAGTGATGGTCAATACCCCGGGAAGCCAAGCTAGCGTTGGCTAACTCCCGTCAGCGAGAGAGGGGCCTATTGCGCAAGCTCGCCCGCGTGGGCGACGAGCTGGCGCGGGACCAGACGCGGCTAGAGCAACCGACCGGGCCAGGAAAAACCCGGTATGCGAAGAGTGGCGAGCTCAGCATTGCCTATCAGGTGGTCGGAACGGGGCCGGATCTCGTGCTCATCCCCGGCTCGCTCTCTCATGTCGAGTTGGGTTGGGAAACCCCAGTGACGTCACTCGTGTATCGGCAGCTACCGCGGTTCTTTCGCACGGTCATTTTTGACAAGCGCGGCACCGGCCTGTCAGATCGCACCGCTGAGCTCCCCACGCTCGAGGAGCGCATGGACGACGTGCGAGCCGTGATGGACGCTGCTGGGTGTGAGACGGCGGCGGTGGTCGGTATGTCGGAGGGCGGGTCGATGGCGTTGCTGTTCGCTGCGACGTACCCGGAGCGGGTCAGCGCGCTGGTCTTGTGGGTCACGTTCGCCCGGCTGGCTTGGGCTCCCGACTATCCGCACGGGGTCGATCCGCACGAGGGCGAAGCGTTCTGCGATCAGATCGAGCAGAGCTGGGGGCACGGGCGAGTCTGGCCGCTGATCTCGATCCATGACGCGCCCGACGACGAAGACATGCGGAGGCAACTGGCTACATTCGAGCGGAACTCGGCGACCCCGGCGATGGCCGCGGCGGCCAATCGCTTCGGCCTGCACGTAGATGCCCGCCAGGCCCTGAGCTCCATCTCGGCACCAACTTTGGTCGTTCACCGCACCGGGGATCCGCTTGTGTCCGCCGCACACGGCCGCTATCTCGCCGAGCACATCCGCGGCGCGCGGCTGGTGGAGTTTCCCGGAGAGTTCCATTTCAGCGCCCTCGGCAAGGACCAGGAAATCATCGACGAGATCGAGGAGTTCCTGACCGGCACCAGACGCCAGCACGAGATCGACCGGGTGCTCAAGACGGTGCTGTTCACGGACATCGTCGGCTCGACGGAACGGGCCGCCCGCATCGGCGACCGCCGCTGGCGCGAGCTGCTCGACGCGCACGACGCGGCTGTGCGCAAAGAGCTCGGCCGCTTCGGCGGCCACGAGGTCGACGTCACCGGCGATGGGTTTCTCGCCAGCTTCGACGGTCCAGCGCGAGCAATTCGTTGCGCACAGGCGATCGCCAGTAGCGCCAACGCGATCGGCCTTGAGATTCGAGCTGGCCTGCACACCGGCGAGTGCGAGCTGCGCGGCCAGAATCTCGCAGGCCTGGCTGTGCACATCGGAGCACGGGTTGCAGCTCTCGCCGGCCCGAGTGAGGTGCTGACCACGAGCACCGTGCGCGACTTGGTGACGGGATCCGGCATCGAGTTCGAAGACCGCGGAACCCAACCCCTCAAGGGCGTCCCCGGTGAATGGCAGGTGCTTTCGGTCACGCAATAGGGTCGGGCTGGCGGAGAGCGCTGCCTGATAAGTTGCTTGCTCAAGTGTTCGCCGAAAGGAGCAGCCGCCGTGCCGATGATGATCAACGGCCGTGAGGCGTCAGTTCCCGCCGACCCGCGGGTGTCGCTACTCGACTTCCTGCGCGAGCACCTGGAGCTATACGGCACGAAGAAGGGATGCAATCAGGGAGCCTGTGGGGCCTGCACGGTGCTCGTCGACGGCGAGCGAGTCCTCTCGTGCCTGGCGCTTGCGGTCCAGTACGAGGGGCGCGAGGTGACGACAATCGAGGGCCTCGCCTCCGGCGGCGCCCTACATCCGCTGCAGCAGGCGTTCATCGATGACGACGGGTTTCAATGCGGCTACTGCACCCCGGGCCAGATCTGCTCCGCGGTTGGCATGGTCGAGGAGCTCCGCCGCGGCGTGCCCAGCCATGTCACCGACGACCTCGAGGCGACGGAGATCGAGTTCAGCCACGATGAGGTGCGCGAGCGGATGAGCGGGAACCTGTGCCGCTGCGGCGCACACAATGGAATCGTCGAAGCGATCAACCACGTGTACGCCGAGGAGCGAGCGTGATCGAGCTCACCTACGCCCGCGCGACCGACATCGACGACGCGGTTCGTCGCGCGACGGGCGGAGAGGGGCGGTACCTGGGCGGGGGCACGAACCTCGTCGACCTGATGCGCGAGACGGTCGAGACTCCAGCGGCGCTCGTCGACGTCACGGGTCTCTCGCAGGAGATCACGCCGACTGCCGACGGCGGGTTGATGATCGGCGCAGCGGCGCGGAACACCGCGGTGGCCGAGAACCAAGCGGTCCGCTCCGGCTATCCGATGCTGGCGCGCGCGATCGTGGCCGGCGCCTCGGCGCAGATCCGCAACATGGCCACGGTCGGCGGCAATCTGCTGCAACGCACCCGCTGCACGTACTTCTACGACACCGATGGCTCGCGTTGCAATAAGCGATCCCCAGGCGAGGGCTGCGACGCGATCGGCGGCTTCAACCGCAACCACGCCATCCTCGGAGCTTCCGCCGCGTGCGTCGCCACCCACCCTTCGGACATGTGTGTCGCGCTGGCGGCACTCGACGCGGTCGTTCACCTGCGCAGCGCGTCGGGCGCGCGCACCGTCGATCTCTGCGATCTGCACCGGCTGCCTGAGGATCGTCCGGATATCGAGACTGTGCTCGAGCCCGGCGAGCTGATCACCGCCATCGAGCTGCCGCCGCCCAACGCCGCGGAGCGTTCCACCTACCGCAAGGTGCGTGACCGCTCCAGCTTCGCGTTCGCACTCGTCTCGGTCGCCGCCGCGCTCGAACTCGACGGCGACACGGTCACCGGTGCGCGCCTCGCCTTGGGCGGGGTTGCCCACAAGCCATGGCGGGCGCGGCGCGCGGAGGAGGTGCTGCGCGGGCAGCCGGCGACGGAGAGCGCCTTCCTGGAGGCGGCCGACGTCGAACTCGCCGCCGCGGAACCCCTCGCCGACAACGCATTCAAGGTCGAGCTCGCCCGCCGCACGCTCGCCGGCGTCCTGCAGCAGCTGACCGAGGGAGTCCGCACGTGAGCACCGAAGACGCTGGGCGCGCAGTCCCGGTGGTTGCAGAGGACTGGAATCCCACTGCAGGACCCGACCCGCTGGTCCGGGCCAAGCACGGGCTCATCGGCGCCCAGGTGTCGCGCCTGGACGGACCGCTCAAGGTCCGCGGCGAAGCGCGCTTCGCCGCCGAGTACGTGATGGATGGGATGGTGTACGCGGCGCTGCGCTACAGCACGATTGCGCGTGGACGCATCGCTGCGCTCGACACGAGCGCGGCCGAGGACGCCGACGGCGTAGTGCTCGTCATGACCTACCGCAACGCGCCGCGCATGCAACCTCCGCCGCTGTTCCTGACAGACCCCAAGGCGGCGGGCGGCAGCGACTTGCCCGTGATGCAGGACGACAGCATCCACTGGAATGGCGAGCCGGTCGCGATCGTCCTCGCCGAAACGCAGGAGCAGGCCGACCACGCCGCGACGGCGATCGAGGTCGAATACGAATCCTCGCCACCGCGAACGTTCGAGGAGGCCCGAGCGCACCCGCGGACGCCGGACAGCCTCGTCGGCCAGCCAGTCGAGGTCCTCGTCGGTGATGCGGAGGCCGCCCTCATCGACGCCCCTCGGTCCGTCGATCTCACCTACCGGACGCCCCGCCACAACCACAACGCGATTGAGCCCCACGCCGTGACGCTCGGCTGGGACGGCGACGACCTCATCGTCCACGACGCCAGCCAGGGGGTGACGGGGCACGCCTGGACGTTCGCTCAGGTGTTCGGCATCGACGAAGAGCAGGTACATCTCACCTCTCCGTACGTCGGCGGCGGGTTCGGCGGCAAGACGCTGTGGTCGCATCACCTGGTCGGGGCGGCCGCCTCGAAGCTCGCGGGACGACCCGTACGGGTCACGCTTTCGCGAGAGGGCGTCTACCGGCTGGTCGGCGGGCGCACGATCACCGAGCAGCGAGTCGCCATCGGCGCGGATGACGACGGCCACTTCAAGGCGCTCATTCACACCGGCATCTCGACGATGACCCCCCACAACGCGCTCGCGGAGCAGTTCACGTTTCCCGCGCGGCACATGTACGCGACCGAGACCCTGAAGACCGACCAGCAGGTGGTCGACCTGGACATGCTCTCCAACTCGTTCATGCGCGCGCCCGGAGAATCGGTTGGGACCTTCGCGCTGGAGTCGGCGATCGACGAGCTCGCGATCGAGCTCGACCTCGACCCGATCGAGTTGCGGATCCGGAACGAGCCGGACAAGGATCCGAGCACTGGCCTGCCGTACTCCTCCCGGCACATCGTCGACGCGTGGCGCGCCGGCGCGGAGCGGTTCGGCTGGGCGCCGAGGGCGCAGCCGGGAACGCGCCGGGAAGGCGACTGGCTGATCGGCACGGGCTGCGCGACCGCCACCTATCCGTATCACCGCTTCCCAGGCGGCGCGGCGCGGATCACGCTCGACAAGACGGGACAGGCGACGATCGCGGTGCCGGCCAACGACATGGGGATGGGGACCTCGACGACACAGACGATCGTCACCGCCGATCGGCTCGGTCTGCCGCTGGAGCGGGTGACCGTCGCCTACGGCGATTCCTCATTCCCGGGCAACCTGCTCGCCGGGGGCTCCTCGCAGACTGCTTCGATCGCCGGCGCGGTGATCTCGGCTCAGCGAGCGCTGGTGAAGCAGCTGCTCGCACTGGCCGGCGACGAGTCGCCGCTGGCCGGCTTGACGGCCGAAGAAGTCGGGGGCCGCGACGAGGGGCTGTGCGAGCTCGCCGATCCCACGCGCTGGGAGAGTTACGCCGAAATCCTCAACTGGGCCGGGCGCGACCAGGTCACCGTGACGGCCTCCGCCTCCGACCCGGCGGAGATGCAGGCCTATTCGATGCACTCCACCGGCGCGATCTTCTGCCAGGTCCGCGTCAACGCAATCACCCGCGAGACGCGCGTCGACCGCGTGCTCGGCTCCTACGACTGCGGCCGCATCATCAATGCCAAGACTGCCGCGAGCCAGTTTCGCGGCGGGATCATCATGGGGATTGGCCTCGCCCTCATGGAGGACACCAACTTCGACGAGCGCACCGCCCGGATCATGAACCCGAGCCTTGCCGAGTATCACGTGCCGGTCCACATGGACGTGCCGGCGATCGAGTTGATGTGGACCGACATCCCCGATCCGTACGCGCCCGCGGGTGCGCGCGGAATCGGTGAGATCGGGATCACAGGCGTCGCGGCCGCCGTGGCCAACGCGGTCTACAACGCGACCGGCCGCCGTGTACGCGACCTGCCGATCACCCTCGACAAGCTGCTCTGAAGCAGACGCCAGGCCGCGGACTACCGCGGAAGCCGTGCGTGGACGTCCAGCCCCCCGGGCCGACCGGCCCTAGGCGACCCAGTCCCAGAGTCCCCACAGTCCGCTGAATATGGCTAACCCCACGGCCGACAGCGCCAGCCACGTGACGGTGAGTTTGCGGTGCCGGGTCATCGCGGCAGCCGCGCCCATGAAGAGAGGGAACACTGGGAGCATGTAGCGCGAGAACGACTCCATCGGCTCGAGCTTGCCGGGGACGCTGAGTACGAACGCAAGGGACACGAATCCGTACATCCAGTACGCCCGCGGAACATGACGCCACGCGGCGACAAGCGCTGCAATCGCTAGGAACACGAAGCTGAGGTCGATCAGCTCATGCGCGTTCCAGCTCAGCGGGTCGCCTGTGCCGACGATGCTTCCTCGGTTCTGGACGACGACAGAGATGTCGTGCGGGAGGTGCACAAACGCCACCGCGAGCCCGCCGAACGGACCAGCAAACCAGTGGTGGTAGAGGTCCTTTTGAGCGACGAACGACTGAAGTGGCGTACCGCGGGTCGCCCAGAGGTACCCCATGTAGCTCATGAGCCCGAGCGGCACGATCAGAAGCCACAGCGCGTCCGCTCGGAGGCGATAGCGAGGACGCAGCCCGCTCGCCGTTTCGGTCGGCGAGGTGGGCCGCGGTCCGTAGAGGTACAGGAGCACCAGCGGAACGAGGATCAGCACACCGTTGTCGTGCGCGGCAGCGGCAAGACCGCCGGCGATCCCGGCCGCCCACCAGCGCTCTGTCCGGGCCGCGTACACCGCGAGGACAGTGAGCAGCAGGAAGAGCGACTCCGTATAGCTCGCTGACAGAAACAGCGAGCTCGGAAACCACGCGACGAGGAGGACGGTGAGGGTCGCCGCATCCGCACTGAGATCGAGGCGAGCCAAACGGTGCAGCAGCGCAAGGGCCGCGACAGCCGCGCCTGAAGAGAAAAGTCCTCCCACGATGAGCGGCGAAACCGGGACGACGGAGCCGATCCTGACCAACAACGGATACAGCGGATAGAAAGCCGTCGACAAGGGACTCTGATAACCGGCCCGCGCGATCTGCAGGTATGACACGGAGTCCCAGCGGCCCATCGGCGCCAGGAGCTTGTCGAGCGAGACCGAGTGAAACGGCGCCGTCAGTGCGGCCGGATCGAGAACCCTCGCTGCGGTGACGTTCTCGCCGAAGTGCGCCAAGGCAACCAATGCGGCGACCCATACGATCAGCCGGGACCCGAAGAATGCTTTCGCTGACAGGGCAAGGGCGACTCGGTCCGGTCGCGCCGCCGTGGCTCGCTTAGGCCACGGCCGAGTCAGCGTCGCGTATGTCGGGTCTCCCGCCATATCTGGGCTCCATCGGGGTCGTCGAGGCCCCGCACCAGTATCGGCACGACAGATCGGCTCCCTGAGTCGAGGCTCCGGCGCGGTTGTGCCCGCCGGCTACGTGAGTTCGATGCGCGGGTGTCGGCGACGCGCGCCTCGACCTCACAACGGTCGCGCTGGATGCCCCTGACGTCGCGCGCGCAGGGCCAGCACGACGAGGGCCAGGCCGTCCGGACTGCGGGGGTCCACTCCGCCGGCCTGGGCGATCCGGGCGAGCCGATGGTCGAGCGTGTTCGGGTGCACGCCCAAGCGCTCCGCGGCGCGCCGGCGATCCAACCCCGAGTCCACGTAGGCCTCGAGGGTGCCGATCGCATCGAGGCGGCGCATCGGCTCCGATTGCTCCAGCACCTCGACGACGTGCTCGCGCAGGAGGCCGGCGCCGCTGGCAGGGTCACGGAGCACCAGGTCGACGAGGAACTCGCGCGCCTCGACCCGGCCGGCGGTGCGACCGGCGTCCAGCGCGAGTGCCAGCAGTGATCGGGCTTGATCGAGCTCGGCGGCCAGCCCGGGCCTTCCCACCGGGCGCCCCAGGGCCAGCACGTAGCGATCGGGCCCGAGCGTCGCACCGGTCTCCTCGGGCGCGGCGAGGCCCACCACGAGGGTCCCCTCCGACAGCGCGAGCCGACCCACCAGGCGCAGCGATGCGGCCAGCTGCGAGTGCATGTGCGCGGGCACGCCCGGCGCCGCGAGCGCAAATGGGCGGTAGGCGTCGAGAAGGGCAAAGCCGCGGGAACGCGCGAAGACGCGCAGCGACTCGTCGATCGGGACGTCCGCGCACAGGCAGTCGAGCAGCTCGCGGCTGTGCCGGGCCTCTTCGGAGACGTCGTGCTGACGCACGGCGACGTAGGCGTCGGTCACCGCCGAGGACACACGGTCGATGTAGTCCATCATCAGCCAGCCCACGTCGACGAGCGCGGCGCGCTCCTCCGGTGTGGTTGCCATGGTGATCAGGGCGCTGGCGGAATGCCGCGCACCGATCCGGTAAGCCCGCAGCAGGTCGTGCAGGGCCAAGCCCTCGCTGGCGCGGTTGACCGCCGACTCACGGATCGCCTCGAGGCCGTGGTCCGTGGGCTCGTCACCGTCCTCGATCCACCGCACGAACAGCTCGATGACGAGCTGCGTGATCTCCCGGATCTGACCATGCAGCACCGCATCGGGCAGCGCCGAGTAGGCAGGTATTTCGATGCGGAACAGCTCGACCAGGGAATCGGCCAGCACGGCCACGTCCAAGCGCCTCAGGAGAGCGACGTAGAGCCCCCGATCCTCTGTCCCGATCTCCACCGCCGGATCATCGCGCATTGTGAACCGTCATGACATCAGCAGTGATCTCACCCGACGCATCATGCCTCTCGATGCCCCAGAATCACAACCGCGGTCGAACCAGCCGTGAAATGATTCGAACGGCAGCGCCGCCGAATAGATGGCGCAACGAGGAGAGAACGGATGATTGGTGAGCGGTGGGGGATGCGGCGCACGCGCTGTGGGCTGTGTGCGGTGATCGCGCTGAGCGTGTGGTTGGTGGGCGCCGGGTCCAGCGCGGCCGCGACCGTGCAGAAGCAGGGGTACATCCCGATGGCCGACGGGACGCAGCTGGAGTACACGGTGGAGCTCCCCGCCGCCACCGGCAGGTTCCCAGTGGCGTTGACGTACGCCGGTTACTGCGAGGGCGTCAGCTACAGCTGCAACGCACCGGACAGTGCTCCCGCGCTGCTCGCTGCGGGCTACGCAGTGCTCGGCGTCAGCATCCGCGGCACAAGTTGCTCCAGCGGAACGTTCGACGCGTTCAGCTCCCAGGAGTTCAGCGACGGCGCGGCGGCGGTTGAATGGGCGGCGCGCCAGTCGTGGTCAACCGGGCACGTGGGGATGTTCGGCGATTCGTTCCCTGGGATCACGCAGCTCGGCGTTGCCGGGCTCCGGCCGGCGCATCTCGATGCGGTCGCTCCGTGGCAGGTGACGAGTGACCTGTACCGCGATGTGGGCTATCCGGGAGGGATCACCGATACGGGCTTCGGCGCCTTCTGGGCGGGCATCGACCAACCGGTCAACTCCTACGACAGCGGCATCGAGCAAGCGCTGAATGCTGGTGACACGACGTGCGTCCAGTCGCTGCTGCACGACCTGGCCGTCGAGCCGACGGAGAACGTCGCGCTCAACGCGCTTCAGCACCCGTACGACGACGCGTTCTGGCAGGGCCATCACCCGGGTGCGAACGAAGCCAAGATCGACATCCCGGTGTTCGGTTGCTACACGTGGCAGGACGACGAGGTCTCGAGCCGCGGGTCCTCCTATCTGAGCCAACTCAACCCTGCGCGCACGTGGGTCGTGGCCAGCAACGGCTATCACGGCCAGTGCGAACTCAACTCCCCGCTGGTCATCAACGAGCTCGTGGCGTTCTTCAACCGGTACGTCAAGGGTGTGAACAACGGCTTCGAGAGAACGCCCCACATCCAGCTCTGGCATGAGGCGAGCACGAATGGCTCCGGCGACAACGTCCCGAGTTGGATCACCAAGTGGGCCTCGTACTCGTCGATCCCGATCCGGCCGGTCACGCTCTACTTCCAATCGAACCGCGCGCTTTCGCTCAGTCGCCCGAAGAGCACGACGGCGTTCGACCGTTACGCCTATCCCGGCCCCGCTCTGGGGACCGAGAACGGCGATGTCTTCGGCCAGCACAGCCTGCTGTGGAAGGGCGAGGATCCGCCGGGCGCATCTGTCTCGTACACGACGCCTCGCCTCACCCGCGACACCGAGTTCTTTGGCTCAGGATCGGCCAATCTCTGGCTGAGCTCGACGGCGCCCGACACGGACCTCCAGATCACCGTGACCGAGGTTCGCCCGGACGGGCAGGAGATGTATGTCGCACGGGGCTGGCTGCGGGCCTCACATCGAGCCCTGGATCGGGCTCGCTCGACTCAGCTGGCGCCCTACCAGACCGACCAGAAGGCAGACGCTCGGTCGCTCGTGCCGAGGCGCCCCACGTACATGCGCGCTCAGCTGTGGCCCTTCGACTACGTCTTCCACAAGGGCTCGAGCATCCGCCTGTGGATCGACGCGCCGACCGGGGAGACCGGCGGGTGGTCTTTCAACTTCATCCCGACCCCCGCGGTCAACCGCATCTTCGCTGACCGCAAACATCCATCGGCGATCGTCCTTGGCCACCTGCTGGGCGGGCACGCGGAGGCGCCGGCGTCGACCTGCGACACGGTCCTGAACCAGCCGTGCCGCCGAAACGTCGTGGCCGTCCCATCCGGGAAGATGACGATCCCAGCCAAGACCCACCGAGCTCACGGCACACGCGCGCGCGTGGATGTCACGATCCCGCTCGCGAGGTAGGTCGCGCGATTGATCAGGCCTGGGGGCTGGTTGCCGTCGAAGTAGGCCTTGTCCCGGTGGAGGAGGGTACGGCTGGTCTGCAGAAGCTCGCCGGTGGCCGGGTCGAGGATCAGCTCGAGCTGGGCGTCCTCAACGTCGACCGCGACCGCCGTGCCATCGCGGCCGATGCTGTCAGGGGTGCGGCCGAGCAGCCGGATCCCCGGCGTCGTCGCCAGCACCCGGTAGAGCGCCGCTCGCAGTGCGGCCGAGGTCGGTAGCTCGGCGAGCTCGCGCAGCATCTCGAAGCGGATCGCCGTGCGGATGTCCTGCTGGGGAAAGTGCTGCCTGACGTGATACCGGGCAATGATGCGATCCAGGGCGGCGCTGAGGCGGGTCGGATCGGTTGGCAGTTGGCGCAGCTGGGCGTAGGAGACGAGAATTGCGGGAGCGGTGGAGAGGGTGAACGGCCGGGCGACGGCGCGCCGACGCTGCGCGTCCTGAGAGCGAACGAGCGGGAGGCGCGAGGCGACGCGTCCGCGGGTGCGACCGACCACCTGATAGCGACTGCGGCCTCGTCCGTCGCGCGCCTGCCACTCCTCATCAGTGGCTCGCACGACATAGACGTGGCCGGTGAATCCCGGGTAGCGCCACCACACCGCCATCCTCGCGTAGAAGTAGTCGCCCGGTCCGAGCGCGCGCGACTCCCCTTGGTGGTCGAGGGCGGTCGCGGAGGCGTTCAGCACCGCAGCCGCCGTCGCTGGCTGGGGACGGAGCGTGCCACCCGTGCGGAACACCAGGATGGCTGCGACCACGAGCGCCACGACGGCGACCGACGGTGCAAGACGCCGCCCGGCCGTGGGCCAGCCGTGCCCGCTCCGAGGCGCCGACCCCAGCGTTCCGCGCGACGCCGCGTTGTGAGCCCGCAGCCCTGCGGCGTGGCCCGAGAGCGCGTCTCGAAGATCTGCTCGGAACTGGGACGGGGTCGCGAAATCGTCGGTCATTGCCTCTCCTCCACGGGGACAGGGTCGGGAAGCTGTGAGCGGGCCGTGTCGCCTGCCGCGAGCGCTGCGCGGAGCTTGCGCCGGGCGCGGGCGAGGCGCATGCGGCCCGCCACCGGTGTGAGCCCGAGTGTCCGTGCTGCGTCGGCCACGGACAGCTCATCGTGCGCGATGAGCAGGAAGATGGTCTGCTCGGCGTCGGTGAGGTGCTCGGCGAGCGCTCGTTCCGCGGCCGGCGCGAGCCGGGCGGCGTCGATCATCGCCTCGACGCGCTCATGCTCGTCTCCGCGCAGCTCGGGTACCACGGCCAGTCTGGTGGTCAGCTCGGTGCGCCGGTAGTCGCTCCGGCGCTGATCGGCGAGGCACCGCATCGCGATGCCGAGCAGCCACACGCGCGCCTCGCCCCGGCGCCGGTCATAGCTGGGGGCGGCGGCGAACATCTCCACGAAGACCGTCGACACCAGATCCGCGACGTCCTCGGGACTCCGGCAGCGCCGAACGGCGAAGCGGAAGACCGCGTCGACGTGCCGCTCGTAGAGGACGCGGACGGCGCCGGCGTCGGGCACCGCCGCGAGCAACTCACCGTCCGGCGGCTGGTTCCGGGTCATCACCAACGTATTCCGCCGCAGCGCGCAAAGCGTAACGGGGAGCCTCCAGCGCCTGCCTACCCCGCCGGTCGTCAGAGGAGTATCGTGCCGCGGCGGGATCACGCTCGTGCTGGAGTCAAGGAGGTAGAGGGATGCTGCGGAGACTGTTTTCTCGATGGGGAATCGCAGCGCTGGCCTCGGTGGTCGTGGCCGCCGGGGCGGTGACAGCGGTGCTGGTCACCAGCGGCGGAAGCAAGGGCAAGGACGAGGACCACCCCGCATGGGTCGGTGACGACCAGGAGACTCCGAACGCGCAGCACGAGGCCGCCAATGAGGCCAAGCAAGCGAAGTTCGATCGCGACGGCAAGGAGGCGCGTCGCGAGGGCCCGAAGAACCCCGCGGCCGAGCAGGTCGAAAACCGGGCGTATCCGCGCAACTACGTCGACGACCGCTTGGCGGCCAAGGGATTCAAGTCGTTCAAGGGACTCCCGAGCACGCCCGCCAAGTCGAAGACCTCCGATCTCCGCGCCACGACCCGCGCCGCCGTGACCGGCCCGTGGTCGGAACTCGGGCCGGCCACGCCGAACGTGCCCGGACAGGCCTCGCAGTTCTTCGATCCCGCCACCCAGACCGGTCCGTCCACGCAGGAGTCCGGGCGCGTCACCGCGCTCGCGATCGATCCGGCGTGTGCTCCCGGCAGCTGCAAGATGTGGGTCGCCGCCGCCGGCGGGGGGATCTGGCGCACGAACGATGCGATGGCCAGCCCCGTCCAATGGACACCGCCGCCGGCCGACCTGCCGACCAATGCCTTCGGATCCCTCTACTACGACGCCGCCCACAAGGTTCTGTACGCAGGATCCGGCGAACCGAACGGCTCGGGCGACTCCGAGGCCGGTCTTGGCCTGTTTCGCTCGACCGACGACGGCGCGACCTGGAGCGTCGTCCCCGGCAGCGCGCCGGTTGCGACCAATCGCTCGATCGGGGCGATCGCGGTTGACCCCTCCGACTCGACCGGTCACACGATCTACATCGGCACCGACGTCGCCCGCCACGGGTCCTCGTCGGTGAACGGCGGTCGCTTCACACCGCCCGGTGCGCCGGCGCTCGGGGTCTACAAGTCGACCGACGACGGCGCGACGTTCGCGCTCGAGACCGACCTGCAGGGTAAGACGCCGCCGAACCCAAGCCCGCCCAGCTCGGGCGTCGACTGGTTCCAGGGGGGCGTCAACAAGCTCGAGTTCGACCCCAACAACAATCACCAGCTGTATGCCGCAGTGCAGGGATACGGGATGTGGCGAGCCGACCAGTCGAGCGCCAGCCCGACGTGGCAGCAGGTGTTCCACACCATGAACCAGGACGACTTCTCCGACCCGAGCAACCCGGTCGGTGACTCGACCGGGGATCGCACCGAGTTTGATCTGCTCAACGTCGCGGGGAAGACCCGCGCATATCTGGGCGACGCCTCCGATGACTGGGTGCTCGACGGTGACCCCAGCACGCCGCTGCCGGAGGCCTGGCGCGTCGACGACATCGGCGGCAAGACCTCGGCCCAGCTCGTCAACCCGGCGGGGACGACCCCGGACACCGAGAACCCCGGCTGGACCCAGCTCTCGACTGCCACCAACGGCAAGAGCGGCTTTGCCGCCTACGGGTTCTGCCAGAACGGGCAGTGCGGCTACGACGAGTTCGTTGCCCACCCGCCCGGGGCGAGCGCCAACGACGTCTGGTACGGCGGCTCGATGAACTACGACGAGCTGCCCGCTGACGACCAGAACGGCCTCGGGGCCCCGCCCCGCTCGAACGGGCGCGCAGTCATCCGCTCGCTCAACGCGGGTTCCGGCACCCAGTCGACCGCCAACAGCACCGTCACCTGGCAGGACATGACCGCTGTGCTGTCCGACCCGTCGAAGGCATGGGGCGTCACCTCTGGGATCCACCCCGACCTGCACGCGATCGTGTTCGCCCAGAACGGCAACACGGCGTTCATCGGCTCGGACGGGGGTGTTGTCCGCATCGACGTCTCCCAGCCACAGAATCAGAGTGCGTCCTGCAGCCAGCGCACCTGGGACTACGGATCAGGGCCGGTTCCGCTGACGGCGGCGGACCTCAACGACTGCAAGCGCCTCCTGAACGGCGTTCCCACCTCCGTCACCCCGATCAACGACGGCCTGCGCGACCTCCAGTTCCAGTCCGTGTCGTTCAACCCGAAGAACCAAACGGGCGACGTGCTCGGCGGGACGCAGGACAACGGCACGTGGTCGCTGACGCCCCCGTCGACGACGGGCCTGGAGACGGTGGGAGGAGACGGCGGCCAGTCGGGATTCGACGCCGGCGATCCGACGATCCGCTACCACAACTACTACGACGCGACGCCGGAGGTGAACTTCCACGGCACGAACCCGTCGACGTGGCTGGACATCTACGACCCGCTCCAGCTGACCGGTGAGGCCCGGTCGTTCTATACGCCGTTCATCGCTGATCCGCAGGTTCCCGGCCGGATTTTCACCGGGCTCCAGCACGTCTGGCGGACCGACGACAACGGCGGCAACGAGCAGGATCTGAACGACAACGGCTGCAACGCGATCAACCTCAACCCGGACCGAGCCAACCCGTGCGGCGACTGGGTCCGGCTCGGCCTCGACCTGACCGGCACCGAGTTCGGCAGCGATCGCACCGGGCAATATGTGGTCGCCACCCAGCGCGCGCCCAACGACACCCACACGCTATGGGCGGCGACGAGGACGGGTCGGCTGTTCGTGAGTAGCAATGCTGACGCGCTGCCGGCCCGGGTGCAGTTCTTCCGGATCGACAACTCCGGCACCCCCGACCGATTCGTGTCGGGGATCGCCATCGACCCGAACAACCCGAACCACGCCTGGGTCTCGTACTCGGGCTACAACGCGTACACGCCGGCAACGCCGGGTCACATGTTCGACGTCCTCTATAACCCGTCGACCCACAAGGCGACGTTCACCGACATCTCCTACAACCTCGGTGATCAGCCGGTCACCGGCGTGGCCGAGGATGAGGTGTCGGGGGCGATCTTCGCGGCCACCGACTTCGGTGTCGCCGAGTTGGCGCCCGGATCGCAGCAGTGGAGTACGGCGGGTAGCGCCCTGCCGACGAGCTCGGTGTTCGGACTGACGCTGGCCGACGGTGGGCGCGTGCTGTACGCCGCGACCCACGGGCGCGGCGTGTGGCGGCTGCAGCTGCCGATGAAGGCGCCACCCTCGGGCACGCCAACCGGCGCGATTCACGGCCCGGCGACGCTCGAGCTCGGCCGCAAGGCCACCTACACGGCCACCGGGAGCAGTCCGAGCGGCGGGACGGTGAAGTTCAGCTGGAGCCTGCCCGGCACGCCCTCGACGGCCTCCGGCACGCCGGTCACGTTCACGCCCACCAAGCTCGGAGTGCAGACGATCGTCCTCACGATCACCGACTCGAGCGGCGGAACCGCGACCGTCACCCAGGCGGTCACGGTGAAGGACACCCACAAGCCGACGATCAAGCTGCACAAGATCAAGGCGGTGAAGCGCGGGCAGAAGACCGTCGTCCGCGGGACGATCACCGACGCGAGCGGGATCAAGAAGGCCACCATCAGCTGGGGCGACGGGAGTAAGTCGGCCCGCCTTCACCTCGGCCGGGGCGGCACGTTCACGATCCGCCACCGCTATCGGAAGGCGAAGACCTTCACCGTCAAGGTGAGCGCAAGCGATCACGCCAAGCACACGGCGACCAAGAAGGCGAAGGCGAAGGTCCACTAGTGCCCTCACGCGCGGCCGGGTGTTCGGCTCGGCCGCGCGCGCTCACCTGAGCTATTGCTTGCGCAGGGTGGCCACCGTCACGTGAGGCCACGACAGCCCGTTGAAGTTGAGAATCACCAGCTGTGTGTACTGCAGCTGGAGGATGTCGGGACCGCCGCCCGATCCCGGTAGCTTCTGGATCCAGAAGGTGGCGTCGACCTCGATCGCGTCGGCGTTCCCGGCCGCGAGGAAGGCGGTGTTCGACGTGCCGCCGCCCTTGATCGGCTGGTGCTTGCTGGTGATCTGCAGGAAGGTCCGGTTCGTCATCGGCTTGCCCTGGATCGCCGCCTGCAGGACGCTGTTGGGGTTCTTCACCATCGCCTGCGTGATCGTGTTGTCGGTTACGTGGCGGAACTGGGTGTTGTGCGCCAGGTTGAGCTCTGGGAAGTCGTTTTCGGCCTGAGCGAAGGGCTCCGGCTGACCGCCGATCGGGAACGGGATGATGTCGTTGTCCGGGATGTTCGGTGGCCCGCCCTGCAGGAACTGCGAGGTGCCCTGCGCCAGGATCGTCGTCCCGTGCGGGATCGACGCCATCCGCACCACCGTCTGCGGCTCCTGCGGGCCGGAGGTGGGCGGGACGTGGGCCCAGATGCCAGGCTCGATGTGCAGCCCCGGGCCGTTCTTCTCGGAGATCTGCTGCATGTAGGTGACGCCGTGCATGTTGATGTCGTGCATCAGCAGGCCCCGGTTCGGGATGTTGCCGGGGATCGCGCTGAAGGCGATCGACTCGACGGTGAGGTTCAGCTCCAGGAACCGGTCCTGGCCCGGCTGATGGGGTCGCCAGATCGCGTTGAAGCCGGTCCCCTTCCAGGTGCCCGGGAGCTGAGCCAGCGGTCCGAGCGGCCCCGAGCCGGGGGCGCTCGGCGGGTTGGCGGTCGCCTGTGCGACCGCGGCGGTGGCCGGCGGCTCTTGGACCGGCGGGATTCCCTCGAACGCAAAGCCGGGATCGAGTGAGGCGGTCGGTGTCATGGCGACTCCCTCCGAAGGGTGTGGCGCTTCAGGTCACCGCGCGAGGCGCGCCCCTCACGATGGCCCCTGTGGTCGCCAGACTAGGGCCGCGGCGATCGTCGATGTGTGATCTTTGTCCCGCGGCGCATGCGGCTTATACTCGGCGCCGGATGGGTGGAGCGATGCGATCTGGGGGTGTACGTGCGTCGCTGCGGTGCGGTCTCGGAGCAGTGGGACTGCTCGTGGCGCTGACCATGCTCGGGCTGCTTGCGGGCGGCGCATCGGCGGCGACCTCGGCCCAGGCGATCGCCAACCTCAACGCCCAGCGGGCGGCGAATGGTATCCCCGCGGGCATCACTGAGAACGCCGCGGCCTCGACGGGCTGCGCCCACCACAACAACTACGAGCGCTTGAACGGCGGTCAGCTCACCCATCAGGAGGATTCGAACAGTCCGGGCTACACGACCGATGGTGCCGATGCCGGACTGCACTCCGTGCTGGCATCGGGTGAGAACTGGAACACCGCGAATCCGTGGGAGACCGCGCCCATTCACCTCGCGCAGCTCCTCGACCCGTACCTGGCCTCGATGGGGGTCGACGATTCCGGCGGCTTCGTGTGCGCCTCGACGCTTCCCGATGATCACGGAGGAGAAGCCGGCTTCCGGTCGTTCTCGGCGATCGCCGGCTACAGCTATCCCGGCAACGGCACCAGCGGATGGCCGACGAGCGAGACCGCCTCGGAAGAGCCGTTCACGCCCGGTGATCTGGTCGGCCTGCCGCCGTCGGCGACCACGGGGCCGTACCTGTACGTGCTGTTCGCCGGCCCATGGGGTGGGTTCAGCGCGTACATGAAGATCGACTCGGCCACGCTCACCGGGCCGCACGGTGCTGTGCCCGTCAAGACCGCCGACGGGACGACCCCGACGTCCACCACCAGCGACGCCCCGCTCGGCGAGTACATCGGCTCCTCGGCGATGCTCATTCCGACGGTGGCGCTGCAGCCGGGGACCACGTACACCGCCCAGGTCAACGGGTCCGTCAACTACAACGGCACGCAGCCGGTGAGTGAGCGTTTCTCGTTCACCACCGCCGGCACGTCGTCGAGCGGTCCGCCGCCGCCGCCGTCGCCGGGGTCGGGATCGGGGTCGGGGTCGGGGTCGGGGTCGGGGTCTGGCAAGAGCCAGCTACGACTGTCGGAGGGCCACCACCGCCACGGCGTCCTCACCTTCACCCTGACCGCCACGGGTGTCTACCGGGGCCGACGTGCCCGGATCACGATCAAGGCCGGCGGCCGGATCATCCGCCACTCGACGTCCAAGCTGCGCGGCATGACGACGATCCGGGTCGCCGACGCCCGCCACGCCACCCTCGTCGTGACGGTCAAGGCGTTCACCGCGGGCGGCGTCCACTTCAAGAAGAAGACGCTGCACCGCTCCGCCTGAGCAGGTCAGCTCTCAGGCGGCCTCGAGCTGGAGCTCGTGCGGCTGATCAGCGGGGGCCTGTGGCTCGGCAGGTGTGGCGGCGGCGTCCTCCCGCCCCCACCGGGTGACCGTGGCGCGCAACCCCGGGATGGCAGCGATCGCCGGCGGCGTGGGCAGCCACACCGACACCGTCCGGTACGCGAGCACGGCCGGCAGGGCCAGTCCGGCGGGCACGCCGAATGCGATCAGCACTCCCGCGATCCCACCGCTGACGGTTCCGGGGAGCGGCAGTGTGTTGGCGACCTGGCCGAGGAAATACGCGAGGGTCACGACCGCCAGCGCCGGCGGCGAGCCGAAGGCATGGAGCATCGCCCACAGGACGGCGGCGTCGAACAGCCAGTAGACGGCTGCCCCCACCACGCGCAGGTCGCGTGACCGGAGCAGGCGGACCGCGTCGCGCACGGCGCCACCGACCAGCCGTGCGCCCGAGCGAACCTTGGCCAGCTTGCCCGGGGCGGTCGCGGACGTCATCGGGCTCCGCGCCGCCAGAACGAGCGCGCTGGCAATCGCCAAGATCGCGCCGACGGCCGGCAGCACGCTCAGCGCGAGTGGGCCATGCGCGCCGGCCAGACCGAGGGCCAGCACGGTCCCCGCCGCCGCGATCGCGGCCAGGAAAATCGAGTAGAGGAGCACGAAGAACGACAACAGCACCCGCGCCGCCGCGACCGAGTTCAGGCCAGCGCGGCGGAGCGCCCACACCGTCAACGCAGCGCCGCCCGCGCCCGCTGTCGGCAGCAGCCGCGTGGCGGCGGCTCCCGCAAACGTGATCTGGGCGCTCTCGCGCACGCCGATCCGGTGCGTCGCGCGGCTGGCGACGACCGAGAGCAGGCTGACGTAGCCGGTGAGCGAGACGCACTCGAAGACGATCGCCACCGCCAGCCAGCCGGGGCTGAGCGCGAGCATCCGGTGCAGCGCGTCAGAGACCGTGTGGACCCGACCGCCGGCGATCAGCACTGCGGCCACGGCAACGCCCGCGACGAGCGCCGGGACAGCGGCGCGCCGAGCCAGCGCGCGCACGTCGAGCGACGGAAGCGAGAGTTCGGTGACGGTCTGATCGGGGGCGAGCATGAGGGTGGAGAACCTGGTGATCCAGCGTCCCGTCCAGTTCTACGCGCGAGGCGGCGAACCGGATGTGACATAAGTCATTCCGTCCGTGTAGACCCGCGCGGCGCGCGAAAGTCATCGTTGCTGTTGCGCGTGCTTTCAGACGGCGCGGCTCGCGCCGCCGTCGATCAGCAACGTCGTGCCGGTGATGTAGCCGGCACGCTCGGAGCACAGGAAGGCGGCAGCGCTCGCGAACTCGGCGACCGTGCCCAGCCGGCCGGCCGGGATCTGGCGGACATTGTCCGGGTTGTCGGCGCCCAGGTCCCGGGCGCGATCGGTGTCGATCACGCCCGGCAGCAGGGTGTTGACCGTTACGCCATCGCCGCCGACCTGGCGCGCGATCACCTTGAGCGCGGCGAGTAGCCCGGCGCGGTGCGAAGCGGAGAGCACGAGGACCGGACTTGGTTCACGCACCACGCTCGAGGAGAGCGACAGAACCCGTCCCCACCCCCGCTCGCGCATGCCCGGCAGGGCGGCCTCGACCAGAGCGAGCGCGCCGAGCAACAGCAGCTCATAGGCGCGCTGCCAGTCCTCGAGCGAGAAGCTGAGCGCATCGGGGGAGGCCGGCGGGCCGCCGCTGTTGACGACCAGGATGTCGAGCCGGCCCAGCTGTCGCTCCACGTCCTCGACGAGCCGCCCAGCTGCGGTGGCGTCGCGGGCATCGTGCACGAATGGCGTGGCTCCGAGCGCTGCCGCGGCGCGCCCGATCCGCTCCCGAGAGCTCGAGCTGACCGCGACCGTGGCGCCTTCCTCGGCGAGCGTCTGCGCGATCCCGAACGCGAGCCCCTTCGACGCCCCGGTCACGAGCGCGACCTTTCCCTCCAGTCCGAGATCCATCCCCGGCGATCCTAGTGGGGCCGGCGCTCGGCTCGAACGACCCCCTATTCGCACTTAGGCTCGGCCGGTCGCAACGCGC
>DASXOS010000153.1:0-17202 GCA_036494115.1 Solirubrobacteraceae bacterium
CTATCGAGTGTCGACTGCGCACTTCGACCCGGACTGGCGGGGTCTGATCGGTCGGGCAAGGCCGCTCGATCAGATCCTGGTCGAGCATTCGACTTTTCATCGTGGCCACCTGAAGGAACGGCTCTACGACGAGGGGGTGAAGGAGCGGGTTTGCGAGATGTGCGGCCAGGGCGAGCGCTGGCAGGGTCGCGCGATGGCGCTGATCCTTGATCACGTCAACGGCGTCCCGGACGACAACCGCTTGGAGAACCTGCGCATCGTCTGCCCCAACTGCGCGGCGACGCTCGAAACCCACTGCGGGAGGAAGAACCGCATCGAGATCGTCGAGCACGCGTGCCTCCATTGCGGCGGCGCGTATCGCCCGAAGTATCCGAGCCAGCGGTACTGCTCCCGGTCGTGTGGCCGGCGTGATCGTGGTTCGACCGCGCCACGGCCGGAAGCCCGCAAGGTCGTCCGTCCGAGCTACGACCAGCTCGTCGCCGAGCTCGAGGCGAGCAGCTTCCTCGCCGTCGGCCGGAAGTACGGGGTCTCGGATAACGCGGTGCGCAAATGGCTGCGGGCGTACCAGTCCGCGGAGAGGAGGTGAGGCCTCAAGAAGACCGCCGAACAGGCAAAAGTGACCCGCCAGATTGGAGCAACCTGCGGATCGGAGGTGTCTAAGCCGCGCGATCCGGGAAACAGGAACTGACAACCCGCCCTTGTCTAGCCTCCGCGTTGGATGGGTCGGACCGATTTCCTCGCAGTCAACTGACCGACAGGAGAGAGGCTGGAGACCGTTCTCATGGCAGGGGCGGTCTTCAGCTCATGCTCGGCGTTCCCGCCGGCCGGCGATCCCGGAGGGACCGCGTGGCCCGCGGCGGCGGCCGGATCGCCTACGATCCCGGTTGCCGTGACCGCGCCCGTCGTTGTCATTCTTGCTGCGGGGAAGGGCACGCGGATGCGTTCCTCCACACCGAAGCTGCTGCACCCACTGTGCGGGCGGCCCATCGTCGCCTGGACGGTGGCGGCTGCGCTCGATGCCGGCGCGGGACGGGTGGTGGTGGTCGATTCGGCCGACCGGACGCTCGAGCCGGTGCTCGACGGCACTGTCTCGGTGGCGATCCAATCCGAGCCCCGGGGGACGGCGGACGCGGTCAGGGCTGCGGCCGACTACATCGAGGCCGACAGCTCGGTGATCGTGCTCAACGCGGACCATCCGCTGATCGATCCCGCGACCCTGAATGGGCTGGCGGCGGCCCACCAGCACAACCGCGCCGCGGCCACCCTGGCCACCGCCGTGCTCGACGACCCGAGCGGCTACGGCCGAGTCCTCCGGGGGCCCGATGGGACGGTCGAGCGCGTGGTGGAGACCAAGGCTCCCGGCGACGCCAGCGAGCTCGAGCTCCGCATCCGCGAGATCAGCACCGGCATCTTCGCCTTCGATGGTGGCGCTCTGCTCGCGGCGCTCGACGAGGTCCGTAGCGACAACGCCCAAGGCGAGCTGTATCTGCCGGACGTGCTCGGCATCCTGCGCTCACACGAGCGCACCGTGCTCGCCTACGAGGTCGGGGACGACCTCGGTGTGACCTTCGGCATCAACGATCGGGCCGCACTCGCGCGCGCCACCGCGGTCGCCCAGCAGCAGATCCACGAGCGGCACATGCTCGCGGGCGTGACGATCGCGAACCCGGCGGCGACGGTCATCGACGTCGGCGTGGAGATCGCCGAGGACACGGTCATCGCGCCCTTCACCAGCTTGCACGGGACGACCACGGTCGGCCGGGAAAGCACAGTGGGCCCCGCCTCGACCGTGATCGACTCGCGCATCGGCGACGGGGCGAAGGTCGTGCACTCCTATCTGATCGGCGCCGACGTCGGCAACCGGGTGAGCGTTGGCCCGTTCGCCTACCTGCGGCCCGGCGCCGTTCTGCGCGAGGGGTCGAAGGCCGGCACGTTCGTCGAGATCAAGAACTCCGATGTCGGCGCGGGGAGCAAGGTCCCGCACCTGTCCTACATCGGCGACGCGGACATCGGCGAGGGCGTGAACATCGGCGCCGGGACGATCACCGCCAACTACGACGGCACGAACAAGAACCGGACCACGATCGCAGCGAACGTGTTCGTGGGCGTCGACACGATGCTGGTCGCGCCGGTCTCGCTCGAGGAGGGCGCATACACCGGCGCCGGTTCGGTCATCACCAAGGACGTGCCCGCGGGCGCGCTCGGGATCGCGCGCGAGCGCCAGCGCAACATCGAGGGCTACACCGAGCGGCGCAAGGACCGCTCGTCGGAGCAGTCCGGGGAAAGCGCTGCACCCAAGCCGCAACCCTGATCTCGTCAGGCCCCCGGCGTAGACTCGGCCACCGTCATGAGCATCCTTGAAACCCGCCCCGTGCCAACCGACCTGCGGGTCGAGTACGCGAAGCGGCTGATGCTCTTCACCGGCCGGGCAAATCCCGAGCTCGGGGCGCGGATCGCGTCGAAGCTCGGGGTCGAGCTGGGCGGCGTCACGCTCAAGACGTTCGCCAACGGCGAGGTCTACTGCCGGTTCCAGGAATCGGTTCGCGGTGCCGACGTGTTCATCGTCCAGCCCACCTGCGCCAACCCGGCCCAGGACGTCAGCACCAACGACGCGCTGATGGAGCTCCTGGCGATGATCGACGCCGCCGTCGGCGGCTCGGCGCACCGGGTGATCGCCGTCAGCCCGTGGTACGGATACTCGCGCCAGGACAAGAAATCGGCGCCGCGTGAGCCGATCACCGCCCGTCTGGTGGCGCGCATGCTGGAGACCGCCGGCATCGACCGGATCCTGACCATGGACCTCCATTCCGGCCAGATCCAGGGGTTCTTCCAGAAGCCCTGCGACCACATGACGGCGCTGTTCATGCTCACCCAGTACTTCGCCGACCTCGGGCTCGAGGACCTGGTCGTCGTCGCCCCGGACGCCGGCCGCGTGAAGCTGAACAAGAAGTTCGCCTCGGAGATCGGAGCCGACCTGGCGATCCTCAACAAGGAGCGTCCCGCCCAGCAGGTCGCCGAGATCGGCTACGTGATCGGCGACGTCGCCGGCAAGACCGCCGTGATCGTCGATGACATCATCGGCACCGCAGGCACGCTCAAGGCGGCGGCCCAGGCCGTGACCGACGCCGGTGCGCGCCGCGTCTACGCCGCCGCGACCCACGGGAACTTCTGCGGCAACGCCTGGGAGAACCTCTCAGCGGCCAACTTCGAGCAGGTCGTCGTCACCGACACGATCCCGCTCGGGCCCGGCGCGCCCGACAACGTCCGCGTCCTCTCGTGCGCGGACCTGCTCACGAACTCGATCCGCCAGATCTTCACCGATGGGTCGGTGAGCGACGTGTTCGGCGGCGAGAACCAGCTCTTCTAGCCGCCGCGGTGGCCTCCGGCAGCGACCGTGCCGCCCGTCTCATGGACCTCCTCGGACTGTCCGAGGAGGAGCTGTGCCGGATCCTCGACGCCGATCCGCTGACCCTGCTCTCGGGCCAGCTCGAGCACCGGCCGGAGCTGCCGATCCTGCTCGACCTGCTCGACGAGGCGGGTGAGCGGGCCGGGCCGGCGGTGCTGCGCCGCTGGGTGCGCGCCGCTGGCCCCGCCGGCAGGCCGATCGATGCCCTGCTGGCCCGCGACTTCCCCGCATTCGAGGATGCGCTCGCCGAGCTCGCGAGCCGCGGGTTCGTCCTGCGCGGCGGAGGGAACTGAGCGGTGGGGGAGCCGTTCACGACGCCGATCCGCGTCCGCTACGGCGAATGCGACATGCAGGGCGTCGTGTTCAACGCCCACTACCTGAGCTACGTGGACGTTGCGATCACCGAGCTGTGGCGGGCCGCGCTCGGCAGCTATGACGTGATGCTCGATCGGGGCGTGGACGTGGTCGTGGCGGAGTCGCGGCTGCGCTTTCACGGCTCGGCGAAGTTCGACGACGAGCTCACGGTGGCGGTCCTCGTCACCCATCTCGGCACGACGAGCATCGTCACCGAGCACAGCATCCTGCGGGGGGAGGAGCTGCTCGTGCGCTGCGAGATCCGCCACGTGGTCGTCGACCGGGAGTCGCTCGCCAAGACGCCGATCCCGGACTGGCTGCGGACCCAGCTCGCCGCCTCGAGCGCTCACGAGCCGGCGGCGGAACCGTCCTGAGCCGCCACCCAGGCGTCCGCGCCCCGCCGACTACTCCTGCTCTTCCGGCTCGTCCGACTTGCCAGCCCAGACGCCCGTCAGGTAGCGGAACGAGTTGAGGCTGGCGCGGTCGACCGCCGCTCCCACGCCCGCCATCGTCGCCGCCTCGAGCGCGCGGGCGCCGACCACCTTGCCCAGCGGCACGTCCGGGGTGGTGGCCTTCGGTGGCTCCTCCCGGTCGATCCGGGCCCACAGGGTCTTGAACACCTGCCGGCCGATCATGCTGCCGATGATTCCGGCGACGATCGCGAACGGCTTGTACAGAAGCTTGATGATCTTCATCGCGGCGTTCAGCCTACCCGGTCGCCGCATCGGCCACCGCACGATCCGCGGCCTCCCTGCGGCCAGGCGAGACGCCCCATCCGGCTCCAAATGGCACTGGTCGACTGCCGGTTGTGAATAAATACTGCGAGCAGGACGCATGCTTCAGGACGATCCGAACCGCCACGATGGTGCAGCAGAGGAGCTGCTACGGCGGGCCCTGCTCGACCATTCGTCCTCGGTCGCGGTCTCGCTCCGCGTCGACGGACTGCCGTTGAGCGACGCGATGACGGTCATCTTCCACGCCCGGCGCGACCTGGGCACGCTCCAGACCTACGTCACGTGGGGAAGCCGCGGCGCCGGGGCGACCGTGGGCGCCGACGAGCTGCTGCGGGTCCCGTGCGACCTGGACCTCGGCGACGCCGAGGACCGCGAGGACGCCGAGCGCCTCTACCTCGAACAGGCCACCGCGCTCCGCGACGCCCTGGTCGGCGCGGACATCGTGCTCGACGTGTGGCGGGAGCCGCTCGCGGGGGTCGTCGGTGACGGGATCGCGGTTGACCACGCCGTCGAGCTGTCGGTGCGGCTGCCGGCGCCCCGCCTTTTGCCGACCGCGCTGGTGGCGCGGGACTCCCAGCTCGTGGTCACCCCCGTCTGCAGCGCCCGGACGCTGGCCGAGGGCCGGCCGCCGCTCGGCATCGCCTGCGCCCAGCAGGACTTCACGCGCGTGTATCCGCTCGCCGACGATCCCGAGCGGTGCGTCGAGGAGTTCTTCACGCTCGCGGCCGAGCACGCGCACGCGCTCGCGGACCGGCTCGACCATCAGGAGGCCTCGGTCGAGCGGTTCCTCGAGTTGAGCGATCCGGATCCGCCGGACGACGCGTAGAACGACCTCGCGGCGCTGCGAAGTAGCCTCCGCCCGGTGAGCCGGCCCAAGCTCTTCGCCCTGATCGGCGCGGGGATCGTCGTCTTCCTGCTGATCACGGCGCTCCTCACCCACATCTTCAGCGTCGACAACGCCGAACGCTCCGCCGTCACCTCGCTGATCCAGGCCGAGGCGAAGGGGGATGACAACGCGATGCTCGCCCTGATGCACGGCTGCAAGGAGGACATCGCCTGCCGGGAGCGGGTGGCAGAGGACGCCGCCCGCATGCAGCACCGGGGCCACGTGTCGATCCTGACCATCCAGAGCTCGGCCGGTTTCTCGCTCACCGGTACGACCGGTGCCGCCCGCGTGGCCTGGACCGTGGGGAGCTCGCTGCCGATCGTTCAGTGCGTGCGCGTGCGCCGCGCGGGCAACGTCGTCAGCGGCTTCTCCGTCCAGCTTCTGGCGATCACCTCGAAGCTCAAGGGCGACGCGACATGCCCGTCGCAGATCTAGCGCCCCGACCCTGATGGACGCGCCGGGGTCAGCGACCGACGCGGACCGGCGTGCGCTGCGGCTCGCGCGCCGGGCGGCGCTGGCGCGGGGGCAGCAGATCGCTGAGCCGGCGATTGTCGCGGAGGCGCACCCGCGCAGGCTCGGCGTCGAGCAGGGGGATTCCGCCGCGTGGCGGTTCGGGCGGCTTGGGCGGCCGTCTGGGACCGCGGCCCCAACCCTCATCAGACTCCCCGTCTGAGCGCCAGGAGGACGGCCACTGACCATCCCGCAGGGCGGGAATCATCAGCACCGCCACCAACCCCAGGGCCAGCAGGTGAACTCCGCCGATCATCACTATCAGCTGAGCATCGCCCATGGGTTAAGACTACTCCTTGGCGCCAGCTTGTAGGAGTCAATTCCAGCGGCGCGGACCCCAGCGTCAGCGCCGCCCCGCTACCATCGTCTGCCGCTATGGCCACCTCGACCAGCACCTCTCTGTCCGTCGCCAAACGCGACCCCGACGGTTCGCGCGCCGCTCGGCGCCTGCGCCGCGCCGGGAACGTGCCCGGCATCGTCTACGGCGGTGGTGAGGACGCGATCCCGTTCGAGGTCGACGCGCGGGTGCTCCGCAACGTGCTCGCGCACGCGGGCGCGGTGGTCGACCTCAGCATCGACGGCGCCGCCGCCACCCCGGTGGTGCTCAAGGACGAGGTCCGCCATCCGGTCACGGGCGCGACCACGCACGTCGACCTGCTCCGCGTCCGGCTGGACGTCGCGATCCAGTCGACCGTGGCGCTCGAGCTGGTCGGGGCCGACGACGCGCCCGGCGCCAAGGAGGGAGGCGTGCTCGAGCACGTCACCCGTGAGGTGAACATCGAGGCGCTGCCCACGGACATTCCCGACTCGGTCCAGTACGACGTCTCCGGGATGCAGATCAACGACACGGTCACGCTCGAGTCGATCCGCCCGCCGCAGGGCGTGACGCTGCTCGACGATCCGGAGACCGTGATCGCCACCCTCACTCCTCCGAAGCTCCAGCTCGAGGAGGAGCCTGAGCTCGAAGAGGAGACCGAGCTCGTGGCCGAGGGCGCCGAGGGCGAGGAGGCCGAGGGCGCGACCGCCGAGCAGGCCGAGGCCGGCGACGAGGGCGCCGAGTCCGGCGGCGGCGAGTAACCGCCGCCGCGATCAGTAGCGGCCGATGCCCCTTCCGCGTCGCTCAGGCGGCGCCCCCGCCGACTGGCTGATCATCGGACTCGGAAACCCGGGCCCCGAACACGACCAGACCCGCCACAACATCGGCTTTGAGATCGCCGACGAGCTGGCGCGGCGCTGGGAGCTGCCCAAGCCGAAGCAGAAGTATCGCGGCCTGGTGACCGAGGGTCCCACCGGACCGGGCGGACCCCGCGTGGCGATCCTCAAGCCGCAGACCTACATGAACGACGCCGGACGCTCGGCCAGTCCCGCCCGCGGCGCCTTCCGCGTCCCGCTCGACCACGTGCTCGTGCTCCACGACGAGATCGACCTGCCATTCGGCGACATCCGCACCCGGCTGGGGGGCGGGCTGGCCGGCCACAACGGCCTGAAGTCCCTCAAGCAGCATTTGGGATCCGCGGATTTCGCCCGCGTCCGGGTGGGCGTGGGGAGGCCGCCAACGACCGATCCGGACCGGGTCGCCTCCTACGTTCTGGGCCGGTTCAGAGAGCCCCAGGACGAGGTGGAGGCCCTGATCCAGCAGGCCGCCGACGCCGCCGAACGGATCGTGCGCGCCGACGAGCCGCCTTCCTAGACTGAGATACAGACCTCGATGCTCCGCACTCTGCTGACACACGCCGATGACGATCCGCAGACTGCGGCGCTCGCACGAGACGGGGGACGGGCGTTCGTCTCTCAGTCGCTTCGCCCCTACCTGATCTCGGCGCTGCTCACCAGCGACCCGTCGAAACCCGCGATCGTGGTCGCCGGCGACGACCGCGCCGCCCGGGACCTGGCAACGGGTCTGCGCACCTGGCTCGAGCCCCGGAATGTCCGCTACTACCCCAGTCGCGGTGTCACCTACGAGTCGCACCTGACGCCGCCGCCGCACCTCGTCGGCCTGCGGATTGGCGCTCTCGATGCTCTCCTGGAGGGGAGCGGTTCAGACGAGGCCCCCGTCGTCGTGGTGAGCGCCGTCGCGCTGTCCGAAAAGGTGCCGGACCGTTCCTTGCGGCCGCATGGCTTCACGATCCGCCCCGGCGAGCTCATGGACCTCGACGAGACCGCTCACGACCTCGTGGCCGCCGGCTACGAGCGGGTCGACCAGGTCGAGGATCGCGGCCAGTTTGCGATCCGCGGCGGGATCCTCGACCTGTTCCCCGCCACCGAGGACCGGGCCGTGCGCGTCGACCTGTTCGGCGACGAGATCGAGTCGCTGCGCTGGTTCTCGACCTTCACCCAGCGCTCGCTCGGAGATGCGGACATGGTCGAGGTGGCGCCCGCCGCCGAGCTCGCCGAGGAGCATCGCGAGCTGGCCGAGATCGCCGCGCTCGAGGACGAGGCCGATCGGCCGGACATCGCCGAGCTGCTCCCGGTCGAGAACTTCCACCCGTTCCTGTCGCTACTCCCGGCCGACGCAAGCATCCTGATCGCGGGCGAGGAGGACGTGTCGCCGGCGCTCGCCGACCACTGGCAGGACGTCACCACCGCGTTCCACGACGACGACGCCCACCACCTGTACGTCGGCCCCGAAGAGATCGAGGCGGCGCTGGCGGAGCGGGCCAAGATCCGGCTCTCGAGCATCGACCAGGACCAGGCCTTCGCGTTCCTGGCCCAGACCGCCGACATCGCCGCCCGGGGCGTCAAGGAGGCCGAGCCCGAGCTCGAGAAGCTCCATCGCTCCGGGTACCGCACGATCGTGGCGTTCGCGCGCCGGGGAGAGGGCGAGCGCGCCGCCTACAACCTGGGACGGCTCAAGGTCAGCTGGCTGAACGGCAGCACCTCCGATCAGCCGAGCGGCACGATCACGTTCGCGCAGGCCCGGCTGGCCGGCGGGTTCATCGCCCCCCAGTTCCACCTGGCGGTCATTCCCGAGCACCGCCTGTTCCGCCGCCGGCGGGCCGAGCCCGAGCGTCCCGGCGGCACCCGCCGCCGCGGGGTCCTGCGCAGCTTCAGCGATCTGCGGACCGGCGACATCGTCGTCCACGAGGACCACGGGATCGCTCGCTTCGCCGGCTTCGACACGAAGACGGTGGCGGGGATCACGCGCGACTACCTCTACCTCGAGTACGCCGGCTCGGACCGCGTGTTCGTCCCGGTCGACCAGCTCGCCAAGATCAGCCGCTACGTCGGGGCGGGTGGCGCGCATCCGCCTCTGTCGAAGCTCGGCGGCACCCGCTGGGACACGATCAAGTCGCGGGCGCGGCGGGCGGCCCAGGAGCTCGCCGGCGAGCTCCTCAACCTGTACGCCGAGCGCAAGCGCCGCGAGGGCCACGAGTTCCCGCCCGACACCGACTGGCAGATCGAGTTCGAGAACGCCTTCCCGTACACCGAGACGCCCGACCAGCGCGACGCGATCGAGTTCGTCAAGGGCGACATGGAGGGCCCGCGGCCGATGGACCGGCTGATCTGCGGTGACGTGGGCTACGGCAAGACCGAGGTGGCGCTGCGGGCCGCGTTCAAGGCGGTGCAGGACGGCAAACAGGTGATGCTGCTCGTGCCGACCACGATCCTCGCCCAGCAGCACTTCGGCACGTTCTCGGAGCGGCTCAAGGATTACCCGGTAACGATCGAACATGTTTCCCGGTTCCGCCCCGCCGCCGAGCAGCGCGCCGCGGCGCAGCGGTTCGCAAACGGCGGAGTGGACATCCTGATCGGGACGCACCGCCTGTTGTCCCGCGATGTCCGGGCGAAGGACCTCGGGCTGCTCATCGTCGACGAGGAGCAGCGCTTCGGGGTCAAGCAGAAGGAACTCCTGCGCCAGCTCAAGCTGAAGGTCGACGTGATCGCGATGAGCGCCACGCCGATCCCGCGCACGCTGCAGATGTCGCTGGCCGGGGTGCGCGACATCAGCGTGATCGAGACCCCGCCCGAGGGCCGTCGGCCGGTCAAGACCTACGTCGGCGAGTACGACGAGGAGCTCGTGCGGAGAGCTCTGGAGCGCGAGAAGGAGCGCGGCGGCCAGGCGTTCTTCCTGCACAACCGGGTCGAGACGATCGACGAGACGGCGGTCCGGCTGCGCGGGCTGTGCCCCGCGATGAAGTTCGAGGTCGCCCACGGGCAGATGGACGAGAAGACGCTCGAGCGGCGGATGCTCGCGTTCCTGCGCGGCGACGCCGACGTGCTGGTGTGCACGAGCATCATCGAGTCGGGCATCGACATCCCGCAGGCGAACACGCTGATCGTCGAGCGCGCGGACGTGTTCGGGCTGGCGCAGCTCTACCAGATCCGCGGCCGGGTGGGCCGTTCTCACGAGCGGGCCTACGCCTATCTGCTGTATCCGAGCGCGGCGGCGCTGACGCCCGAGGCGGCGCAGCGGCTCTCAGCGCTCTCCGACTACACCGAGCTCGGCGCCGGGTTCAAGATCGCGATGCGCGACCTGGAGATCCGGGGGGCCGGCAATCTGCTCGGCGACGAGCAGTCCGGCCACGTGGCCGCGCTCGGGTTCGAGCTCTACATGCAGATGCTCGACGAGGCCGTCGAGGCGATGGCGGATGACGGTGGGGGCGAGGATTGGGAGCCGGTGCGGCTCGACGTCAATGTCGACGCCTACGTCCCCGCGGACTACATCCCGTACGAGCACGCCAAGGTCGAGGTCCACCGGCGGATCGCCGGCGCGCGGGAGGTGGCCGACCTGATGGAGCTGCGCGACGAACTCGAGGATCGCTTCGGCGAGCTCCCCGACCCGCTGATGAACCTGATCCTGCTCCAGCAGGCGCGGATCAAGCTCGGCCAGGCCGGCGCGCAGGCGGTCACGTTCCGGGGCGGCCGGCTGGCCGTGACGCCGATCGAGCTCGACTCCGTCCGCGCCAAGAAGATCCGGGCCATGATCCCCGAGGCTCTGTATGAGTCGGGGAAGTCGCAGCTCTCGATGCGCGTCCCGGACGATGCCGCCCAGCGATTCCCGGCCGTGATCCGGCTCGCGGACACGCTGCTCTCGGTCCTGCGCGAGGCCGAGGACCCGTCGGAAGCGGCTGCGGCGGCGTAGCGGCAACATATGAGTTTCGGAAGTGTCGAAACTCTGTCGCAATTCGCTCGCTACCATCCGGCCACAGCGAATGAGACGACTGAAGTACATCCTGGCGCTCGGCGCCTTTTTTGTGGCCGCGATTGGGGTCTCGGCGTGCGGTAGCGGCGTCGGCAGCAGCAACGTGGCGACCGTCGCCGGCAACCCGGTCAGCCTCCAGGCGTTCAAGCACTGGATGTACGTGGCGGCCAAGGGCAACTCCTCGCAGAGCCCCGGCTCGCCCGTGATCGTGCCCACCGATCCGCCGAACTTCACGAACTGCATCGCGCAGGTTCGCAAGCAGATCCCAAGCCTGAAGTCGCAGTCCGACAAGACGATCAAGAGCGACTGCAACCAGCTCTTCACTTCGCTTTCCCAGCAGGTGATGGACTTCCTGATCCGGGCCTACTGGTATCAGGGCGACGCCCACAACCTGAAGATCAACGTCACCGACGCCGATGTGCAGAAGGCGTTCGCGAGCGCGAAGAAGCAGCAGTTCCCGACGCCCGCCGCCTTCAACCAGTTCCTGAGCACCAGCGGACAGACCATGCAGGACATCCTGTTCCGCGTGAAGGTCAACCAGATCTACACCAAGCTGCTGGCGCGCTACCAGACGAAGGTCACGCCGGCCGCGATCGAGGCCTACTACAAGGCCCACCCGACCCAGTTCGGGACGCCCGAGAAGCGCGACATCCGGATCGTCCGTGCGAACAAGCAGGACCAGGCGAACGCCGCGCTCAAGGCGCTCAAATCCGGCCAGAGCTGGGACGCGGTGGCCAAGAAGTACTCGATCGACCCGACCAAGAACAGCGGCGGCGTGCTCAAGAACGTGAGCCAGGGCCAGGAGGAGAAGGCCGTCGACAGCGCGGTCTTCAGCGCCCCCACCAACAAGGTCCAGGGCGTCATCCACGGGCAGTTCGGCTACTACGTGTTCGAGGTCACCAAGGTCACCAAGGCGACCCAGCAGTCGCTGGCCCAGGCCACGACGACGATCAAGCAGATCCTCAGCGGCCAGTCGCAGACCAAGGCGCAGACCGCGGTCGACGCCAAGGCCAAGAAGGACTGGCTGAGCAAGACCAAGTGCCAGAAGCAGTACGCGATGAACGACTGCTCCGGCTACAAGGCGCCGAAGTCGACCAGCACGGCCACGCCGGGTGCCCCGTCTGGCTCGGCGACGACCGCCCCGTCTGGCTCGGCGACCGCCCCGGCTGGCTCGGCGACCGCCCCGCCGACCACCTCCACCTCCAAGTAGCGCCGAGCGTGAGCTCCGGAGGATCGCCGGAGATCCAGAAGGCCCTGGAGCGTCTCGACGCGATCACCCGGCGGCTGCGCCTTGAGTGCCCGTGGGATCGCGAGCAGGACGAGCGCTCGATCGTCCCGCACACGGTCGAGGAGGCCTACGAGCTCGCCGACGCCGCCAACCGCCGCGATGACGCGAAGCTGCTCGACGAGCTCGGCGACGTCCTCTTCCAGGTCCACTTCCTGGCCCTCCTGCTCGAGGAGCGGCAAAAGGGCGACCTGGCCCAGGTGGCCGACCACTGCGCCGAGAAGCTGATCCGCCGCCATCCCCACGTGTTCGGCGACCAAGAGGCCGACACGGCGGCCGAGGTCCTCCGCAACTGGGATCAGATCAAGCAGCAGGAGCCGGGCCGGGAGCAGGGGATCTTCGGCGAGGTGCCCGAGAACCTGCCCGGGCCGCTGTACGCCCGCAAGGTGCAGCGCCGGGCCGCCTCGACCGGATTCGACTTCGAGGGACCGGAGCTCGCATTCGAGGCGATCGACGCCGAGCTCGACGAGCTGCAGCAGGCCCACACGAAGGACGAGCAGTTCCACGAGGTCGGCGACGTGCTGTTCGCCGCGGTGAACGCAGCCCGCAAACTGCGCGTCGACCCGGAGCTGGCGCTCCGAAGCGCGGCCGATCGCTTCCGGTCGCGCGTGCTCACGGCCAGCGAGCTGGCTGCAGCGGAGGGCCGGAACTGGAACGATCTCCGGCCTGACGAGCAGCTCGGGTACTACGCCCAGGCTCGTCTCACCGAACGAGGAGTCGAACCTACATGAGCCAAATCGAGCACGTGCACGCCCGCCAGATCCTCGACAGCCGGGGCAACCCGACCGTGGAGGTCGAGCTCAGCGTGCGCTCGGGAGCATGGGGCCGCGCGGCAGTGCCATCGGGCGCCTCGACCGGGGAGTTCGAGGCGACCGAGCTGCGTGACGGCGGCTCGGACTGGATGGGCAAGGGAGTGAGCAGGGCGGTCGAGAACGTCAACGGTGAGATTGCCACCGCGGTTCACGGCCAGGACGCCTCGAACCAGGCGGCGCTCGACCGGATGCTGATCTCGCTCGACGGCACCCCGAACAAGGCCCGCCTGGGAGCCAACGCCATCCTCGCGGTGTCACTGGCCGCGGCGCACGCCTCCGCCGCCGAGGAGCGCCAGCCGCTGTGGCGCTATCTCGGAGGTGAGAGCGCGCACGTGCTCCCGGTGCCGATGATGAACGTGCTCAATGGCGGCGCCCACGCCGACAACCGGGTCGACTTCCAGGAGTTCATGATCGTCCCGGTCGGCGCACGCAGCTTCCACGAGGCCGTGCGGATGGGCGCCGAGGTCTTCCACCACCTGAAGCGGACGCTGCACGACAAGGGCCTCTCGACCGCCGTCGGCGACGAGGGCGGATTCGCCCCCGACCTGAACTCCAACGAAGAGGCGCTCGATGCCCTGATGGCCGGGATCCGCGCCGCCGGCTACGTCCCGGGCGACCAGGTCGCGATCGCGCTCGATCCCGCGGTGTCGGAGCTCTACCACGACGGCAACTACGTGCTCGAGCACGAGGGGCGCACGCTCAGCGCCGACCAGCTCACGAGCTACTGGGCCGAGCTCGCCGGCCGGTTCCCGATCATCTCGATCGAGGACGGGATGGACGAGGAGGACTGGGCGGGGTGGTCGACGCTCACCGAGCGCCTCGGCAATCGCCTCCAGCTCGTCGGCGACGACCTGTTCGTCACCAACAGCGACCGCCTGCAACGCGGGATCGACCAGAACGTGGCGAACTCGATCCTGATCAAGGTCAACCAGATCGGCACGCTCACCGAGACCCTGGCCGCGGTTCGCATCGCGCGGGAGGCCGGTTACACCGCGGTCATGTCACACCGCTCCGGCGAGACCGAGGACGTCACGATCGCCGACCTGGCGGTGGCGACCGGGTGCGGGCAGATCAAGACCGGCGCGCCGTCGCGCACCGACCGGGTGGCGAAGTACAACCAGCTGCTGCGGATCGAAGAGGCGCTCGGTTCCGAGGCCACGTACCCGGGCCGCACCGCGTTCCGCCAGTAGCGCACTTGGCTTTGCAGCAGGAAGGACTCTCCCCGCGTCGAACGAAGCGCGCAGGGGATGCCGCCCGCCCGTCCCGCACCGGCCACGTACCGCAGAGCCAGGCCTGCCAAGCCCTCGCTACGTCCGAGGGTGGCCCGCCGTGGGGCTCGCGTGCGCTGGGACCGGGTTGGACGGGTCGGGCTGCTGGTCGTGCTGGTGATCGTGGCCGGCGTCTACCTGCAGGACGCTCTCTCGTATCTGCACGTCTCCTCGCAGGCCGGCAAGCAGGCGGCAATCGTGCGCAAGCTCCGCAAGGAGAACGCCGCCCTGACGCGCCAGCAGAAGTCGCTGAACGATCCGGCCACGATTGTCCGCGACGCCCGCGCCCTGGGCATGATCAAGCAGGGCGAGCGGCCCTACGTGATCACCGGCCTGCCCGACCACTGACGAGCGGGTAGGGGCCGGTGATGCGCCCCCAGCAGGTGATCGATTTCTGGCGCGAGGGCGAGCGCCGCCTGCAGGCGGCCGATCCGAGTGATCGTCCCGCGCTCGAGCGCGTCCGCGACGAGATCGTGCTCGAGCTCCAGCGCCGGCTGGGAGGCCCGTTCACGACCGACGAGCTGGCGTCGTTTTACCTGAGCGACGGCACCGACTGGGCATTCCAGATCGCCACCCAGGTGGCGCCGACGACCCCGGAGGCGTGGGACATGAACACCGTGGCGAGCGCCGCGTTCGCGCGGTACGTGCGGCGGGCGAGCGACTACGCCGGCGGCCGCGCGACGAAACGAGATTAGAGGGCGCCTGCCGGCGCCCCGTGGTTCGGCTTCCGCGCCCCGGGACCGAGCCGCTCAGTCCGAGTCGTCGGACTCGTCGCCGCCGGCCCGGCGGATCACGATCTGGTCCTCCTCGATCGCGACCTCGACGGGACGGTGACCGGCCCAGTACTCGGCGTAGACCGGGTCGTCTGCAACGGCGGGGTCGAGCCACAGGCCGTAGCCCTCCTCGCCGTGGTCGAACGTGGCCTCGAGGGCGCTGGAGGTCTTGCGGCGGCCGCGGCCGCTCCGGCCGCCCCGGCGGCCACGGCGCCGGCGGGGCCGCTCCTCCTCTTCCTCCTCGTCCTCGGACTCCTCCTCGTCCTCGTCCGGCTCGGCCTCGGCGGCGTCGAGCTCGGCGGCGATCAGGGCGTCGTCCTCGGCGCGGAGATCGATCTCGTCGTCGAAGTCGGCGGCGGTGGCATTCTCACCCTCGGCTTCGGGCTCGAGGCCCTGCTCGCGTTTGAAGGCTTGTATCTGTTGAACGGTGACCTCGAGCTGATGCGCGATCCAGGCATCGGTCCGCCCCTGGCGGACCCATGCACGGATCCGGTTGAGCTCGGGGCGCAGGGATCGTCTAGGCATGAGGCGCGGAGACTAGTTGATTGCCTGCGAGTTGGTCGGGATCGGGGCCCTGATGGAGGTGGCCAAATGGCTGTGCCGGTTGTGCGATCCGGAGCGCGGTAGGTATGCTGGGCCGGGGCAGGCCGGAAGCTCAACAGGAATGATGAGCTTTGGGCGTGTCTTCTCAAGAACAGGCGAGCAGGGAGGCACTTCCCATGTTGGTACTGACCCGAAAGTCGAACCAGAGCATCATGATCGGCGACGACATCGAGGTGTCAGTCCTGGCCATTATCGGCGAGAAGGTGCGGATCGGAATCCAGGCACCGCGTGACATTCCGGTGTTCCGCAAAGAGGTCTACCTGGAGATCCAGCAGGAGCGTGCGGGCAGCGAGAAGGACGCCCGCGAGGAGGTCGACGCGGCACTGCGCGGGCTCGGCAAGCCGGGCGAGTAGGACCCGGCCGCCCGCGGATCTGCCCGCGACCCTGGGAACGGTCGCAGGCGGGGTCTAACCGAGCAGCCGGTACAGCGTTTCGAACATGGCCACCGTGACGATCACGGCGGTGGCGATCAGAGAGAACACCAGCAGCCAGAAGCGGACGGTGCTCTTGGACTGCTCGCGCTCGACGTGGCGCCTGCGGGAACGGACGACCGCGCGCTTGCGCAGAGATTCCCTGCGGCTGCGGTCGAGTTGTGCCTCGTGCAGGAATTCCTGCTCGATCTGCGCGAGGCTCTGACGCATCTTCATCGCCATACGGCGACGAGCGTACCAGTTGTTATGTGAACGGGTGGACGCCTAAACGGGCGCCCCGGATGACGCTCAGGCGACTTCCTGCCCGGCGTAGACCTCGACGAAGTGGAGGTAGTTCTCGGCGATCTGCGCGGCGGCCTTCTCCCGCTCGAGGCCCTGCTCGAGGAAGCCCTTGAGCGCGTCCCACCAGATCGAGCGGCCGATCGCGAAGCCGATGAAGCCCTCGACCGGTGCCGCCATCCGCAGCCAGTGCTCGACCTTCTCGGTCGAGGCGCCGCGACCGAGCAGCACGCAGACCACGTTCTCGCGGCCCTCGCCGGTGCGCGCCTGCCGGGCAAGCATCTCGGCCTCCTCGCGCTCGTCGACCCCCTCGATCTTCCAGATGTCGACCTCGACGCCGGCGTTCTGGATGTCCTCGATCGCCTGGCGCATCAGGCCCGGCCGGAGCTCGGCGTCGTAGCGGTCGGTGTCGCCGTCGACGCTCTTTAGCTGACCATCGGTGGCGGGGACGAGAAGCTCGAACAGGAACTTGCGGTCGTGCTCGTGGAGCCAGTCGGCGAGGCGCTTCAGCCGCTCGAGCTGGCGCTTGTTCAGGTCCGCGTCGTCCTCGGGGTTGTAGCGGACGAGCACCTTGGAGAAGTCGGGGTCGAACTCCTCGATGTGGGCGCCGAAGTCGTCGCCGTATTGGAAGTCGAACTCGTTCTGGCCGGACTTCTCGACCGGCATCGACAGCTTCAGGTCAGCCGCGCGGGCGCGCTCGGGGATGTCGGATCCGAAC
>DASXOS010000154.1:0-8826 GCA_036494115.1 Solirubrobacteraceae bacterium
ACCGGCAGCTCGGCGATCCAGGCGGCCAGGATCCGCTCGATCTGGTTCTGCCAGATTCCGAGCGAGTACGGATGACGCGTCGGGAAGTCGCTCATGTCCAACACGGTCGTGCCGAACGTCGCGACCTGAGCCACCCGACCCTCCGCGAGGAAGCGATCGGCGACCCCTCGCTGATCCAGCACCTCGATCGTGCGCGAGTGAAAGCCACCGGCACGCGAGCCGGCGAGCACGTGATCGGCACGCCGCTCGACGACCGCGACGTCGACCTTCGCCAGCGCCAACTCAGCCGCCAGCATCATCCCCGCCGGACCACCTCCGGCGATCACCACAGCATGTTCGGTCATAGCCGCCCTCCCGGTTTCTCGCTTGCGGCGGGCGATTATGCGGCATCTACCGGGGCTTCATGAAGGCCCCGTGCGCGGTATAAATTGGGAGTGGGAGGGGGCGCTTTGGCTTAGCCGCTGAGGAACTCGAGCATCGCGCCGTTGGTCTCCTCGGGAAAGGTCCAGCCGATGTTGTGCGGGCCGTTCTCGATTTCGACCACCGTGAGGTCGGCGATCAGGTTCTCGTCCCTGAGTCGCGCGGCCGTCGCCTCGAAGGGCAGGATTCGGTCCGCGGTGCCGTGGACGACCAGTGTCGGCACGTCGATCTTGGGCAGGTCGCCGCGAAAGTCGGTCAGCCACGTGTCGACGCACTCGTAGGACGCGTAGGGGGAGGCTCCGGCGGCGACGTTGAAGCTCGCCCGAAGCGCTGCGTCCCCGATGCGCTCCGGCGCCAGCACATCGGTGTTGTAGAAGTTGGCGAAGAAGTCGTCGAAGTACGCGTACCGGTCAGGCACGATCGCGGCCTTGATGTCTTCGAACACCGAACTCGGCACGCCCTTCGGGTTGTCCTCGGCCTGCAGCAGGAACGGTGGAATCACGCCGAACAGCACCGCCTTGCTCACGCCGGCCGACCCGTACTTGCCGAGGTACCGGGTTACCTCGCCGGTGCCCATCGAGAAGCCGGCGAGCACGACGTCCTGGTCGAGCGCGAGATGGTCGAGCAGCGCCTTGAGGTCGCCCGCGAACGTGTCGTAGTCATAGCCGGAGGTCGGCTGACTGGACTGGCCGAAGCCCCGACGGTCATAGCTGATGCAGCGGTATCCGTTCGCAAGCAGCACGCGCTCCTGTCGCTCCCAGGAGTTGCCGTCGAGCGGGTAGCCGTGGATCAGGACGATCGGCTTGCCGGTGCCGTGGTCGTTGTAGTGGATCTCGATGTCGGCGGTGTTCTCAGTTCCGACTTTGACGAATGGCATGGTGCCTTCCTTTCACGTTTGTGATCAATGTCCGGCGCTCTGTCCGCCGTCGATGTGGAGGATCTCGCCGGTGACGAATGTGGCGCGCTCGAGGTACAGGATCCCGTCGGCCACGTCGCTGATCTCGCCGACGCGGCCGAGGGGATGAAGCGCGCCCATGCCGTCGTAGGACGCGGGATCGTGCCCCGGGGTCCTGATCACCCCGAGTGAGACGGCGTTCACGCGCACACCCCGAGCGGCGTATTCGATCGCCAGCGATCGGGTCACGGCAACCAGGCCGCCCTTGGTCAGGGAGGCCAGCGCCGAGGGTCTAGCGCTGTTGGCGTGCTCGACGAGGCTGGTGCTGATGTTGACGACGTGGCCGGCCCCCTGGGCGACCATCGGCCGGATGACGCGCTGAGTGATGTGAAAGAACCCGGCGAGGTTCACCGCGGTGATCGCGGCATAGTCATCGTTCGTGTAGTTGGTGAACGGCTTGCCGACATACACCCCGGCGTTGTTGATCAGGCTGTCGATCCGCCCGAACCGCTCGAGCGCCTGCTCCACCACGCGCCGGGAGGTCGCCTCGTCCGTGATGTCGCCCCGCACGGTGAGGAGGTCGGGCTCGTCCGAGGCGGGAATAGATCGCGACGTCGCCACGACCGCGTGGCCGGAGCGGCGGAACGCGGCCACGAGACCGGCGCCGATCCCGCGCTCGGCGCCGGTGATGATCGCGACCGGTTGTGGTGTTTCGCTCATGGGACGAGGTTCAACCAGTCGATGACGGTCAATCCGCGGGACCGGTCACGAAGGCAAGTCCGTTCCCGCCTGCGCGGCCACCATGTAGGCGGCGTACCAGGCGAGCCAGTTCTCGTCTTGGTCGGACCGGTGGAACAGCTGCGACCGCCCGGTGCGCTTCTCGTGCTCGCGGTGAGCGGCCTCGGCAAGCCGAAGGGCGCTTTCCAGGTCCGCGGTGGATGCATAGGCCGTCTCAGTGTCGTTCATCCGGCCGGGGAGCCGGGTCGTAATCTCCTGGACCAGCCAAGTATTGCTGTCGGGATCGGTGAAGTACGCGAACGATCCGTAGCTCGCGCGCTCAGGGTCGGGGCCGGGCTGGCGCGCCTCGACCGGGAACGCCGGGCCATGCCAGATCGCACTCACGTCGATCCCGCGGCCGGCGAGCTCGTCATGTGCCGCTTCGATGTCGGAGACGACCAGCACCGCCTGCGCCGAGCCAGGCGCGGCTGTCGTGAGTCCCTGGCCGAACGTGATCGAGGCACCCGAGCCCGGGGCTGTGAACTGGACGATCCGAAGGCCCTCCATCGGAGCGACGTCGTCGTCGAACCGCCAGCCCAAGCGCTCGTAGAACTCCTTGGCTCGGTCGACGTCGGACACGGGGATGATCTGATTCTCGAGCTTCATGTCGACCCGCCCGACGCTCGCGTCGCTGCTTGTGGTGCCTTCGTCAGTGGCGCTCATGGCTACCTCCCGATGTGTAGGAAGACCTCAGTCGGCCTTCGTGGTGGTGATGCCATGAAGGGTCCGCTTCGCAACTGTTCGTCGCGTCCGGTGGGCCCCCGGGTTGACACCCCGGGGCTGCCCGACCCACTGGTGGCGAGCGGTCGCCCCCGGGGTTGCCAACGCAGGGAGCCGCCCGTACGCTCGCGTGGCGATGTCAACTACCGTTTCCGCGCGGCGGCTGCTTGGCCGGCGCGGCGAGTGCGCGGCGCTGGATCAGCTGGTGGAGAGAGTGCGCGCGGGTTCAAGCCGGGCACTGGTGCTGCGCGGGGGTGCCGGGGTTGGGAAGAGTGCCCTGCTGGAGTATCTGGTGCAGCACTCGTCGGGGTGTGGCATCGCCCGGGCGGCGGGAGTCGAGTCGGAGATGGAGCTGGCGTACGCGGGGTTGCAGCAGCTGTGCGCGCCGTTCCTGGATCGCGTCGGGCGCCTTCCCGGCCCGCAGCACGACGCGCTTGGCACCGCGTTCGGTTTGCGCGATGGCGATCCACCGGATCGGTTCCTCGTCGGCCTGGCGGTCCTGAGTCTGCTCTCCGACGCCGCGGAAGACCGGCCCCTCGTCTGCATCGTGGACGACGCCCAGTGCCTCGACGCGGCCTCGGCACAGGCGCTCGCGTTCGTCGCGCGCCGTCTCGGTGTGGAGTCGGTCGGATTGGTCTTCGCCGTGCGCGAGCCGAGCGGCGAGCGGCAGTTCGAGGAGCTGCCGGAGCTCACCGTCGGCGGGCTGGATGACCGCGATGCGCACGAGTTACTCGCCACCGTGCTCACCGGCCCACTCGACGAGGGCGTGCGTGATCGGATCGTGGCCGAGACGCGCGGCAACCCGCTGGCCTTGCTCGAGCTGCCACGTGGGTGGACGCCTGCCGAGCTCGCCGGCGGGTTCGGGCTGCCCGACGGCCCGGCGTTGTCGGGGCGGATCGAGCAGAGCTTCCGGGAGCGGCTGGCGCCGCTGCCGCCCTCGACGCGGCTTCTGCTTCTCGTCGCTGCGGCAGAGCCGGTGGGGGATCCGGTGTTGGTGTGGCGGGCGGCCGCGGATCTCGGCATCGGGGCGGACGCGGCTGCGCCGGCCACCGCTGCAGGGTTGGTCGATTTCGGCGCGCAGGTGCGCTTCGGTCATCCGCTTGTGCGTTCGGCGGTTACCCGCGCGGCGGCGCCGGAGGAGCGACAGCGCGTTCACCAGGCGCTCGCCGAAGCCACCGATGCCGACATCGACCCCGATCGCCGCGCCTGGCACCGCGCGCACGCGACCGCGGGGCTCGACGAGCACGTGGCCGCCGAGCTTGAGCACTCGGCAGGCCGAGCGCGGGCGCGAGGCGGCCTGGCGGCGGGGGCGGCGTTTCACGAGCGCGCCGCCGAATTGACACCCGAGCCGCGGCGCCGGGCACAGCGTGCGCTCCTCGCCGCAAAGGGCAAGCACCAGGCCGGCGCGGACGACGCGGCGCTACGGCTGCTGGCGGTCGCCAAGGCAGGACCCCTGGACGAACTCGAGCAGGCGCGCGCCCAGCTGTTGCACGCGCAGATCACCTTCGCGACCACGCGGGGCCGCGACGCTCCCCCGCTGCTGCTCGATGCGGCCAAGCGGCTCGAGCCGCTGGATTCCACGCTCGCGCGCGAGGCATACCTCGAAGCGTTTGCGGCTGCGCAATCCGCCGACCGCCTGCTGCGGGGAGGCGATCCGCGCGAGGTCGCCGCCGCCGTTCTGGCCGCGGACTGGGAGCCCTCTACCCGTGCCTGTGACCTGCTGCTGGACGGGCTCGCCCTCCTCACCCGCGAGGGCTACGTTGCGGGTGCGCCGCCGTTGAAGGTCGCGTTGCGCGCGTTCCGTGACGAGCGGCTCTCCGAAGAGGACGAGCTGCGCTGGCTGTGGCTGGCCTGCCGCATCGCCCGGGCGCTGGCCGATGATGAGGCGTGGGACGAGCTCACCGCGCGCCATCTCGAGCTCGCGCGCCACGCCGGCGCGTTCTCCGCGCTCCCCGTGGCGCTCACCGACCGCGTGCTCGTGGAGCTGTTCTCAGGGAGGACCGGGGTGGCCCTGTCGCTGGCCGCCGAGTCGGACGCCGTTATCGAGGCCACCGGCAGTCACCTCGCCCTGCGCACCTCGATCGTGCTGGCGAACTGGCGGGGACGGGACGCCGAGGCGGTGGCGCTCATCGAGGCGCACCGGCAGGACGTGCTGCGACGCGGCGAGGGGCTCTGGCTCGCCGCCACCGACTGGGGCAGCGCGATCCGCCATAACGGACTCGGCCGCTACGAGGACGCCTTGGCCGCGGCCGAGCGAGCGGCCGAGGCCGCACACGGGCTGGGGCCGGCACTCTTGCTGCTGGCGGAGCTGATCGAGGCCGCCGCGCGCAGCGGCCACGCGGAGCGCGCGACTGGTCCGCTCGAGCAACTCGCTGAGATTGCGCGTGCCGCCGGCACCGACTGGGCGCTCGGGACTCATGCACGCGCGGAGGCGATGCTCGCCGAGGGAGAAGCCGCCGAGCGGCTCTACCGGGAGGCGATCGAACGGCTGTCGCACCTCAAGACCTGCGCGACGCTGGCCCGCACACACCTCCTGTACGGCGAATGGCTCCGGCGCGAGCAGCGTCGCGTCGACGCCCGCGAGCAGCTGAGAGTCGCGTACACGATGCTCTCGGACATGGGCATGGAAGCGTTCGCCGAGCGGGCCCGCCGCGAGCTGCAGGCCACGGGCGAGACGGTGCGCAAGCGCACGGTCGAGACGCTCGACGAGCTGACCCCGCAGGAGGTGCAGGTCGCCCGCCTGGCCGCCGACGGGCAAACGAACCCTGAGATCGGCGCCCAGCTGTTCCTGAGCCCGCGCACCGTTGAGTGGCACCTCACCAAGATGTTCGGCAAGCTCGGGATCAGCTCCCGCAAGCAGCTCCGCTCGGCGCTGTCCGACGTCGGCGAGCCGTCGTCCGCGTCTGGCAGTTACAGCGGCCCAGGGGCCTGACCCGGGGGTTGCCCGGACGCGAGCAGGCGCGTCCTGGGGCAACGTGCCAGTCACACCGTCACCCCCTACGCCAGGAGCAGAAGCGTCATGCCCTCAGCAACGATGGCCGCGCAAGTCAGGCTCGATCGAGTTACGCCTTCGCACTGTCGAGTCGTACTCGACAACCCCCCGCTCAACCTCATGGGCCCGGAGTTCGTTTCGCAGATCCGAGAGATCGTCACCGAGCTCGAGAACGACGACCGAGTGAAGGTGGTGGTCTTCGAAAGTGCCACCGACGGCTTCTTTCTGAACCACTCCGACTTCCTCGCGAACTTCGAGGATCTGACCAGCATCCCGCAAGGGCCGACCGGCCTCGAGGCATGGCCCGACGTGCTGGTGCGCCTCACTCGCGCCCCGTTCGTTTCGATCGCGCTGATCCGGGGCCGGGCGACCGGCAACGGCAGTGAGCTCGCACTGGCCTGCGACATGAGCTTCGCGAGCCGAGAGAAAGCGCTCTTCTCGCAGTGGGAAGTGGGCGTGGGCCTCGTCGCCGGTGGAGGGCCCATGGCGAGATTGCCGCGGGTCATGGGACGGGGACGCGCCCTCGAAGTGCTCCTGAGCTCAGACGACATCCGGGGCGCCGATGCCGAGCGCCTCGGCTACGTGAACCGTGCGCTGCCCGATGCCGAGCTGGACGATTTCGTCGAGGCGCTCGCTACTCGGATCGCCTCGTTCGACAAGTGGGCGATCGCGAACACCAAGCGCCTCGTGAACGAAGCCAGCCTGCCGCCCGACGTCGAGATCAGAGCGGGCTGGGACGCCTGCATGGCGTCCGTCAACCGGCCGGCGGCGCAGGAACGCATCAAGGCCCTCCTGGAGCAAGGCCTCGAGGAGCCCGGCGACCTGCAAGACCGACTCGGGTTCCACCTGGGACAGCCGGCCCTTCAGGGCGAGCGCTGAAATCCGCACCCACCTCACTCTCTGAAAGGAAGCACACGACCATGGACTTGCTCACCACCGCGAAGAAAATCGCCGACCGCGTCGAGGCCGAGTCGGCCAAACAGGACCTACCCGTGGCGGTTACCGTCATCGACATCCACGGCAACGTCGTACTCACGCACCGCATGACCGGAGCGCCCGCGTTCTCCCTCGAGCTCGCCGAGCGAAAGGCCTACACGTCCGCTCTCGTCGGCATGCGCACTGCTGACCTCGTCCCCCTCGTGCAACCAGGCGCGGCTCTCTATCCGCTCCTCGCCGTCTCCGGCGGGAGATACTCCGCGATCGGCGGCGGCGTGCCGCTCACCAGCGACGACCAGGTGATCGCGGGCGTCGGAGTGAGCGGCGGAACGACGGAGCAGGACATCGCCATCGTCGAAGCGGCGATGGCATAACAACGACTCGCCGGGCTCCCGCAAATCGATCGTCGCGTCATGCAGCGCACCGCGGTTATGCTGCCGGCTTGTCCGCGAGCGGGGGGGCTGCGGCGACGGGGGACGGGAGCGGGAGCATGCGACAGGCGGGGCGAATGTGGCGCCGGCGGCTGCTGTGGCCGGTCGTGCCGGCGCTGGTCGCGACGCTGGTGTTGCCGGCCAGGTTCGCGAGCGCGAAGCTGGTCGAGCCTCTGCAGGAGCAGCAGAACTACGCGATCGGGCTGGAGCGCTCTCGAGCGTGGGACACACCCGATCTGCAGGCGCAGGTGGCCGCGGCCACCGCGCAGTACCAGCGTGAGCGGGCCGCGGCTCTGGTCGCGGATCCGGGGCGCCAGCCGAATCCAAACTCGTGCAGCACGGTGGCCGCGTGCCCGATCGATCCACGGCTAGATAACTGGACCGCCCACGGCGGGATCGTGACGCCGGTCCTGTTCACGGCGCGGGACGGCGCGACGCTGTCTGGGCATGTGTGGGCCACTCGCTCGGGGCCGGCAAAGCGTCCAGGCGTGCTGTTCATCAACGGCTCGATCATCGGCTACGAGCAGGGGTATTGGTACATCGCCGAAGCGCTCGCCCGCAGCGGGTTCGTGGTGATGACGTTCGACACGCAAGGCGAGGGCATGTCCGATCAATTCGGGCAAGCACCTGACAGGCTCGAAGGGGCGTTCGCAGGGACCCCGGTGCTCGGCCTTGCCTCACCCGAGCACACGCTCGGCGGCAGCGGGCTGCCGTTCTACGACGGCGGTGAGGACGCACTCAACTTCTTCCTCTCCAGCCCGGCACACCCTTACCTACCGGTGCCGAGCCGCGGGACGGGCACGAGCCACGCGGCCAAGCAGAGCGCTCGCGTGCAGGCCGGCCTTGACCCCGCCTATGACCCGCTGTGGCGGATTCTTGACCGCGACGAGATCGGGGTTTCCGGGCACTCCTACGGCGCGCAGGCGGCGAGCTGGCTCGTGCAAGAAGACCCGCGCCTGAAGGCCGCCGTCGCGCTCGACAGCCTCTGCGCACCGGCCTGGCCCTCGCTGGACGAACTCACCTCGCTCGCAGAGGCGCCGGTCAATCGGATCGCCGGCGTCGCGCCCGGCGGCGCGCCGTACGGGTTCGCGCGCGACTGCTTCGGCGTGCCGCAGGGCCCGGCCCCGGCGATCACCAAGCCCGCTGTCGGGATCAGCGGCGACTACCTGCTCGACTATTCGCCCTACCTCACCGATCCCGACCCGAACGCGAAGAACCTCGCATCCGACGCCTACACCCAGGCCGGCGCGGACTCGGGGCAGATAGCGATTCGCGGCGGCACCCACCTCGACTTCGGCGACGCCCCGCTCCCCTTCCTACCGGCCAGCCTCCGCGGGATCGACCTGGCCACTTGGTACACGACCGCCTGGTTCGACAAGTACCTGAAACACGACCCCGCCGCAGACGCGATCCTCACCACCTCCCGCTGGCGAAACGACGTCGTCACCGGGGAAGTCGATCCCGCGCACGAGTCCAACCTGTACTCGTACCACTACGTCTCCCGCCTGGACATCACACTCGCGAACGGCCGGCGATTCGACTGCGAGAACCTGCGCGACGGCTGTCCGGGACAAACCTCGCCCGCCACCGACTGCGGACCCGCGAACTACTCCTTCCTAGCGACCGACACCGGCACTGAACCTGCCGACACCTGC
>DASXOS010000155.1:0-17360 GCA_036494115.1 Solirubrobacteraceae bacterium
GTCGACGGCCTCAAGCAAGCCGCGGCGGACGCGTTCACGAACGACGCCGCCGGCGTGACCGCCTACGGGACCTCGATCGGCTATCCGCCGCTCCGCGAATGGCTGGCCGAGCGCCATCAGGTCGAGCCGAGCCGGGTGCTCGTCACCAACGGCTCGATGCAGGCCGACGCCTTCCTGTTCGACGCGCTGGTCGAGAACGGCGATTCCGTGATCGTCGAGCGTCCCACGTACGACCGCACGCTGCAGTCCCTGCGCGGCCGCGGGGCCGACGTCCGGGCGGTCGAGCTCGAGCCCGATGGGATCGACGTCGCCGCCGTCGAGCGGGTGCTCGCAGCGGGCGCGCAGCCGAAGCTCGCCCACATCATCCCCAACTTCCAGAACCCCGCCGGGTACACCTTGTCCGCTGACAAGCGCCAGCGGTTGGTCGAGCTGGCGCGGGCAAACGAGTTCATGGTGTTCGAGGACGACCCGTATGTCGCGCTGCGTTTCAGGGGCACGCCGGTGGCGACGATGCTGTCGCTCGACGCCGAGTACGTCACCTACGCTTCGTCGTTCTCGAAGACCGTGTGTCCTGGGATCCGCGTTGGGTACCTGGTGGGCCCCGAGGAGCTGATCGCCCGGATCGGGAAGCTCGCCACCGGCGCCTACATCTCGCCGAACATGGTGGCCGAGGGGATCGTCTACCAGTTCTGCACCTCGGGAGCGCTCGATCGTTCGATCGACACGGTCAAGGCCGCGCTCGCCGAGCGCGCCCAGACCCTGTGTGACGCACTGCGCGAGCATCTTCCCGACGCCCGCTTCGTCGAGCCTGAGGGCGGCTACTTCCTGTGGCTCGACCTGCCCCGGGGCACCGACGTGAACGCGCTGTTCGCCGCCGCGGCCGAGCGCGGCGTGCACTTCGTCAAGGGCACCGACTTCGTGCTCGAGGGCGGTGAGTCCAGCCTGCGGCTGGCGTATTCCGGTGTGACCCCGAGCGAGATCGCCGAGGGTGTCGAGCGTCTGGCGCAGGCGTATGACGACGTCACCGCGGGGAGGGCCAGCGCGGATGCAGCCTGACGAGGTCACCGCACTCGGCGAGATCGCAGGCGAGGCGATCGCCGGGGTGGCTGGCCAGGCTCGCGATCTCCACGAAGGGATCGCCCAGCGGGTCTTCACCAGCATCGGGCCCACCGCCCAGCCGGTCCGCGCTTTTCACGACACGATCTCGTCGAACGCCTACAAGCTCGTGCACCGCTCGCTCAAGAATGCTGCCCGCAGCGGCGCCAGGGCACTGAGCGCGTCCACCCCGCCCGACTCGCCTTCGGTTCAGCGCTCCACAGCCGCCCGGATGGCGATCGGCGCGCTCAACGGCGCGTTTGGCGACACGCTCGAGCAGCAGGCGAACGCGCTGGCACTCACGATGACGCTTCGCAATCGGGGCGAGGACGTAGAGCTCACGCGCGCGTCGCTGCGCCGCGCGTACCCCGACGCGACCGGCCGGCTCGTGATCTTCACGCACGGCCTGTGCGAGACCGACGACGCCTGGCGGTTCGCGGACGAGCGGCACGTCCCCTACGGAATGCGGTTGCGCGTCGAGCTCGGCTTCACGCCGCTCTACATCCGGTACAACACCGGGCGCCACATCTCCGAGAACGGGCGCGAGCTGGCCAAGCTGATCGACCGCCTGACCGCCGAGTGGCCGACGGAAATCCACGAGATCGCGCTGATCGGGCACTCGATGGGCGGCCTCGTCGCGCGTAGCGCCTGCCACTACGCCTCCGGCCACATCTGGCCGCGCAAGGTCCGCCATGTGTTCACGCTCGGCTCGCCGCACACCGGCGCGCCGCTGGAGCGCGCCACCAACCGGGCCAGCCACGCGCTGTCCCGGCTTCCGGAGACGCGCACGTTCGCGAAGCTCCTGAACCGCCGCAGTGTCGGGATCAAGGACCTCCGCTACGGCTACCTCACCGACGACTGCTGGTCCGGCCAGGACCCCGATGCCTACCTGCGCAACACGGGCCGCGAGGTCCCATTCCTTCCGACCGCCAATCACTACTTCGTGTGCGCGACTCTGAACGAGCCATTCGGGCGGCTGGTCGGCGACATGCTCGTGATGCGCGCCAGCGCCTGGGGCCAGACCCGCCGGGGCGAGCGGATGCGCTTCCCGGTCGACCACTACCGACACTTCAGCGGCGTCAACCACCTCCAGTTGCTCAATCATCCAGGGGTCTACGACCAGATCCGCAAGTGGCTGGCTCCGCGCAAGGCGCTCTCGGCGCCGACCCGCGAGCTGCCGGCGACGACGGGCTGAAGCGGACTCGGCCCGCGAGCCGTCCGCGGCGGCGGGCTGAGCCGGACTCAGCGGCCGTAGCGTCCGCCGAGCACGAGCTGCTCGGGGAGCGCGGTGCGCGGCGGCGGCGAGGGGTCGGCCAGGACCGAGACCGTCTCGGCGACGCTGGCGGTGACGGTCGCGCTCTCGCCGCTGGAGTCGACGGTCACGTTCTCGCCGTCGTTGGTCGCCACCTCACCCCTCAGGCCGGGCTGGATCCCCGCCTCCTTGAGGTAGTGCAGAAGGTCTTCGGCCTCGTTCTCGAGCCGCAGGATCGTCACCCTGGCCCCGGGCTCGCAGTCGGCGAGCGGGACCCCGTCGATCCGCTGTCCCACCTTGATCGGATGGCCATGCGGGCAGGTCTCGGCGTCGCCCACCGAGGAGCGCACGTAGGCCTCGAACCGCGGCGTCATCGCGTACTCGAGCTTCTCCGCCTCCTCGTGGACGTCGTCCCACGGGACGCCCACGACGTCGGTCAGGAACCGCTCGATCATCCGGTGACGGCTGACGATCTGCTTGGCGTGCTCGCGGCCGGAGTCGGTGAAGTTGATCGCCCGGCCCACGTCACGGGAGATGTAGCCATGGCGTTCGAGCCGCCCGAGCATCTCGCTCACGGTCGGAGCCGATAGCTGCATCGCCCGCGCGAGGTTCGCGCCCGTCATCGGCAGCCCCGCCTCGTAGAGCCAGAACAGCGATTCCAGATACTCCTGTTCGGCGGCCGACAGAGCGGCGGGCTGGTCGGCTGGCGGGTCGGCCATGTCCTCTGATCCTAGCGATGGCCCATCCCATAGCATCGACGGACCATGACCCTCCCGCTGAAGCCGCCAATCCTCCCCCAGCTGGCGCGGGGAAAGCCCGAACTTCCCACCGGAGAGCAGTGGGCGTACGAGCCGAAGTACGACGGCTTCCGCGCGATCGCGTTCGTCGACGACGGCGACTGCATGCTCCAGTCGCGGGGTGGGAAGCCACTCTCGCGCTACTTCCCGGAGCTGTCATTCCCCGAGGGGCGCTACGTGCTCGACGGCGAGATCGTGATCGACGACCCCGACGGCGGACAGGACTTCGACGCTCTCCAGAACCGGATCCATCCCGCGGTCTCGCGGATCAACATGCTGGCCGAGCAGACTCCGGCTCGCTACGTCGCTTTCGACCTCCTCGCCCGCGAGGACGAGGAGCTGCTCTCCCGCCCGTACCTCGATCGCCGTGCCGCGCTCGAGGAGCTGGCCGGCGATCGCATCGACGTGACCCCGCTGACACGCGATCGTGCCGAGGCCGAGCCCTGGCTGCGCAGTGGCGAGGGAGTCGTGGCCAAGGACGTCGGCGCCCCGTATCGGCCCGGCCAGCGCGTCGGGATGATCAAGGTCAAGCGCGTGCGCACGATCGACGCGGTCGTCGCCGGCTACCGCCCCGGCAAGGAGGAGGGAACGGTCGGCTCTCTGATCCTGGGGCTCTACGACGACGACGGCAAGCTGCACGTCGTCGGCCACTCCTCGGGTCTGCGCGCCAAGGAGAAGCGCGACCTCGTGGCCAAGCTCGAGCCCTACGAGACCGGCAAGCGTGGCCACGGCGACGCGAGCCGCTGGAAGAACGAGAAGGAGCTCGAGTGGATCGATCTGCGGCCGGAGTTGATCGTTGAGGTGACCTTCGACCACACGAGCGGCGGCCGGATCCGGCACGGCACCAAGATCCTGCGCTGGCGCGAGGACAAGGCGCCGCGCGACTGCAAGCTCGAGCAGATGCAGTCTTGAGCTGCGTCTCGCTCGACAGCTCGGGATCGGTCGCCGTGGTACGCATCGACCGGCCGCCCGCCAACGCGATGAACGTCGAGCTGCTCGACGAGCTGGGCGAGACGTTCGAGCAGCTGGCGGACAGCCCACCGCGAGCGCTCGTCGTCGCCGGCCGTGACGGATTCTTTTCCGCCGGCGCCGACCTCAAGGCGATCCCCGGGCACGGCCCGGACGAGCGGCGAGCGATGGTGAACGGGATCAACCGGATGGCGCTCGCCGCATACGGGCTCTCGTGCCCCGCCGTCGCGGCGATCACCGGCCACGCCATCGCCGGCGGGATGGTCCTGGCGCTGTGCTTCGACATCCGGATCGCGTCCGACGCCGGCCGCTACGGGCTGACCGAGGTCCAAGTCGGAGTCCCCTACCCTCAGGCGGCGATTGCCCTCGTGGGTGCGGAGCTGGCACCGCCCGCAGCGCGTCGGCTGGCACTCGGCAGCAAGCTGACCGACGCGGCGCAGTGCCTCCAGCTCGGAGTGTTCGACGAGGTTCATGCAGCCGACGGGGTGACTGCCCGCGCCCTTGAGGTCGCCGAGGAGCTCGCGGCAATGCCGGGCGACGTCTACGCCCGGACGAAGCGCGACCTTCGGCGCGCGGCGCTGGCGGCGATGCGGGACGGCGCGGAGCGCGACCCGCTGCTCGCGTGACGATTCCCGGGATCCCCACCACGATCCTCGTCGCGCCCGACTCGTTCAAGGGCACCCTGTCCGCAACCGCGGTGGCCGCGGCACTCGGCCGCGGCCTCCGGGACGCCGGGCGCGAGGCCGAGCTGTGCCCGATCGCGGATGGTGGTGAGGGCACGCTCGACGCGCTGCTGCCCGCGATCGAGGGCGAGCTGCGCACGGCCCGCGTGAGCGATCCGCTCGGACGCGAGATCGAAGCCCGGTTCGCACTCGGCGATGGCGTCGCCGTGGTCGAGACCGCTGCGGCCAGTGGGCTCGGGCTGGTGGCCGAGGTCGAGCGAGATGCCGTGGCCGCCAGTACGGCCGGCACCGGCGAGCTGATTCTCGTCGCGATCGAGGCCGGCGCGCGCACCGTGTACCTCGGCGTCGGCGGGAGCGCCACCACCGACGGTGGCGCGGGGGCGATCCGCGCGATCCGCCACGGCGGTGGCCTCGGGGGTGCGCGGCTCGTCGTGCTGTGCGATGTGCGGACGCCGTTCGAGGAGGTCGCCCGAGTGTTCGCGCCGCAGAAGGGTGCCACCCCCGACGACGTGAAGCGGCTGACCCGCCGGCTGTCCGACCAAGCTCGGCGACTCGCGCATGACCCGCGGGGCGTGCCGATGACCGGCGCCGCCGGCGGCCTCTCCGGCGGACTGTGGGGCGCACTCGGGGCCGAGCTCGTCCCCGGCGCGTCGTTCGTGCTCGACGCCCTCGACTTCGACCGCCGGATGCGCGCCTCACGCGCGGTCATCACCGGCGAGGGCAAGCTCGATCAGCAGAGCCTGGCCGGCAAGGCGGTGTCCGAGGTGGCCACGCGAGCGCGGCAGTCGGGCGTGCCCTGCTATGCCGTCGTGGGCCAGCGCGAGCTCGACGCGTTCGGGCTGCGCGTGCTCGACCTTCAGCTCGCCCTCGAGGCGGGGACGGTCGAGGAGCTCGAGGACGCCGGCGGGCGGCTGGCCGCAGCGGTGGGCCCCTGACCAGGAGCCCACCGCCGCGCGATCAGTTCAGCCGGTGCAGGCGTTGTTGTTGGCGATGTTGTAACAGCTCGTGCTGCGGTGGGCGACGCCGCTCGCGTCCGTGTAGTAGTAGTTGATCTGGCGCTGTTGGTAGGAAAACGACAGGCTGAGCGCCCCACTGCCGCCGCCGCTCGCGGATCCAATCGATAGGGAATCGAGGTGCGCGTTCGTGAGGATGACCTGCCGAACCTTGCCCGCGGTCCCGTTCACCTCGGTCAGCTCGACGGTCGGGATGAGCACGTCGAACTCCACGTCATGCTCCAAGACGGGCTCCGCCTTGTCGTATGCGGCCTGGATCGACAACGTCGAGAGTTGTGGCTTGCCCGTGCCGCTAGGTGGATTCGAGAGTCCCCAGGACTCTGAGAAAGTCTCGATCGTGCTCCCATACCCCTGATCTGTTTCTTCGCCGCTGGCGCCGCTCACCCTGAGATACATCTTGCTGATCGAAGGCGAACTATTGGCAGTGGCCGCAGCGATCGCAGCCCTGGTCGGTTGTGCCGGGGCATTGCGTGGCGGCTGCTGCCGCGGAGCGGGACGGCTGGTCGCCGCGCTTCCCACACCCCCTACCATCAAACTGCCTACTGCTGCGGCTGCGGCCACGGTCAGGCCGAACCCCGCGAATTTGTGCCAGTGCACAACTGCCTCCTTGAAGAAGATTTCGCCCCGCGCCTACCATGACCCCCCGGAGCCCCGTCGGGAGTCTAGTCCTCGAATGAAGGGGGCTGTGTGAGCACCTTGTCCTCGGGGGGCACCGAATGGGGCGGAAGGTCAGTTGGTGTTCCGGTCTCCGGAGTCAGGGCCACGCGGCAGAAGTCCTCGCCGAACGGCGTCAGGTGGATGCTGCGCCGCACGACCTTGGCGTGGCCGACCGAGTGGATCGCCCCGAGCACGTCGGGCTGCGCCTCGAGCACCTGGTAGCGACTGGGATCGTTGAGGGTCTCCCGCGAGAACCAGATCAGGCCGAGGCGGAACAGATTGTTGAGGTAGGAGGGAACCCGCTCCACGTACCGGCAGCCGGCCCGCGCGCCGATCATCGACAGCCCCGGCGCCACCAGGCGCGACTTGACCAGCCCGGTCGGTCCGCCGGTGCGGACGTCGACCGAGGGCTGCGGCCCGTTGAGCAGTAGCAGGCGCAGGATCCGGGCCTCGTCGGGCGCGAGCTCGCTCATGATCCGCTCGTACGCCGGGTGGGCCGGCTCGTCGTAGTGCACGTCGCGCGAGCGGCGCAGCAGCTGCTCGCCCTCTTCGCGCAGCGACGGAGGGATACCGTTCCGGCGCCCGTTCGAGCTGGGGCGGTGGCCGTTGCTCGAGTCCTCGTCATCTTCATCGCGGGGCGCGAACGGGACGGCGTCGGCCACCTTCTTGGCCACGTCGACCGCAGGGCCCGCGTCACGCAGCGCCTCATCGAGGTGGGCGAGTTGGATCAGATCGATGAGCAGGTCGCGCGCCGTGCCCCGAGCGTCGCGGATCAGCTCGGCGGCCTTCGCCGGCGAGGTGGCGGCGTCGAGCAGGCGCAGGCTCTCGCGCAGCGACGCGCCCAGCGCCCATTCGGCACCGTGCAGCCACATCGTGGCCGCGATCCGGGCCAGACCCGGCAGCGCCTCCAGCGCTGAGTAGGGAAAGGCGCCGTTCTGCTGATCGTGTGTCGGCTCGTCCATCGCCTCACCCGAAGATTGCCAAGTGAATGAACCCTCCCGCAAGTCCCATCACCGCGCCGTGCGCATACAGCATCCACTCATCTTCCTTGATCGCGGAGCGCAGCATCTCGACGAAGTCGCGCGGCGGCAGCTCTCTCGTCCGTTCCTCGATCAGCTGTTCCATCAGCTCGCTCTGCTGGCGGCTGAACTCGGGATCCTGAAACCCGGTGAGCGTGTGCTCCGCCGAATCCTCGGCGATCGACTCGCGGATGCTGTCGTACTCGCGCGGGCCGACCGCCACCCGGAGTGCCGCCCGGGCCGGGCCAGCGGCCCGGTCGATCGCCGGGCGCATCGACTCCTCCAGCATCTGGCGGGTGCGGTCCCCGCGCGGGCCCTCGAGGAGAAAGTTCCCGATGTTCTCGAGCGTCACCACCTCGTCGGCGATGATCCGCGCGTACACCTTGGCGACCTCGTCCTGCCGGCGCAGGAAGAGCCCGTGCAGCCGGATCGGCCCGATGCGGCGCTCCTCGACCGGCTCGAAGATCACCTTCATGCCGAGCAGATTGGTGGTCCAGCCCACGAACACCCCGAGCACGGGCAGCAGCCACCAGACTGGCACGAAGTGGGTGATGACCGCCACCGGGATTCCGAATAGGAAGCCGAACAGGAACCCGAAGTTGACCATCAGCCGGAGCTCCTTGCGCCCGATGTCCTTGAAGATCCGGTTCACCAGCGCCGGATGCTGGGCAAAGTGATCGACGACCATCAGCTTGGGGTCGAGCAGTTGGTCGATGTACTCGCCGATGTCTTCGGTGACTCCGGCCACGATGTCCGGTAGCTGTGCCTGGACTCTGTGGTACACCGCCTCCTTGACCCGCGGGGGCACGTCGTTCCACATCCCGGGCTGTTCGCGCCGCATCGTCCGGTCCACGATCTCCGGGATCTCCGGTTTGAAGATCTGGACGATGTGGGCCGCCATCTTCTCGGGCTCGAGCTGCTCGTAGAACTCGCTCGGGGTGCCGAGCTTCGATATCGCCTTGTCGACGGAGATGCTGCCCATCTTGGCCGCGCGAGCGGGCACGATCCCCTGCCACCCGACGCCGCCCTGCATGATTCCGGGGATCTCCTGAATCTTCCGCGGCAGCAGCGTCGACAGGTCGTCGAGCCCCTTGATCCGAAACCCGTGGAACTGCACGGGGTTGAACAGCATGATCAGCCCCGTCCAGTTGATCAGCCACCCGATGATCCCGGTGAACACCGGGATCGAGAGCAGCTTGATCCACTCGGAGGTGCTCATCGCGCTCGGATTCGCCTCTGATCAGTGGGCGAAAGCCGTGCGCTTTGCGGTCTGAGGGCTCGGCAGCGGCGCGTCCAGCGAACCGAGGAAGTCGGTCACATCGCACAGATACTCCAGAAGCTGGTCCGCCATCTCCATGTTCATACCCGTGCGGACCACGATCCTCAACACGCTCAGGTCGTCGCGGTTCTTGGGGAAGGTGTACGCGGGGACGAGCCAACCGCGCTGGCGCAGCCGGTCCGAGACGTCGAACACCGTGTAGTTCTCGACCTCGGGCGCCAATCCGAACGCGAACACCGGCAGGTCGCTGCCGTTCGAGACGAGCCGGTAGGGCCCGATCTCGGAGATCCCGTTTGCGATGTACATCGCGATGTCCTGGGCCGTCTTCATGACGTGCTGGTAGCCCGTTCGGCCCATTGCCTTGAACATGAAGTACTGCGCGATCACCTCGCTGCCGGGCCGTGAGAAGTTGAGCGCGAAGGTCGGCATGTGCCCGCCGAGGTAGTTGACGTCGAAGATCAACTCCTCCGGCAGCGCCTCCTTCGTCCGCCACACCACCCACCCGACGCCGGGGTACACCAGGCCGTACTTGTGGCCTGAGGCGTTGATCGACTGCACCCGCGGAATCCGGAAGTCCCACTCCAGCTCCGGCTTGAGAAACGGCGCCACGAACCCGCCGGAGGCAGCGTCGACGTGGACTGGGATGTCGAAGCCGCGGTCAGCCTGGAGGCGGTCGAGCGCCGCGGCGATCTCCTTGATCGGCTCGTAGCTACCGTCGAACGTCGAGCCCAGGATCCCCACCACGCCGATCGTGTTCTCGTCGCACAGGGCCACAGCTTCCTCGGCTCCGATGTGGAACCGGTCTCCCTCCATCGGCACGAACCGCGGTTCCACCTCCCAATAGCGGCAGAACTTCTCCCAGCACACCTGGACGTTGATCCCCATGACCAGGTTCGGCTTGGTGGACGGCTTCCCGGCTGCCTCCATGCGCTTGCGCCACCGCCACTTGAACGCCATGCCCGCCAGCATCGCCGCCTCGCTCGAGCCGGTCGTGGAGCAGCCGGTCGCCTTCTCGCTCTCGGGCGAGCCCCACAGGTCAGCCAGGATGTCGACGCAGCGGGCCTCGATCTCCGCCGTCTGCGGGTACTCGTCCTTGTCGATCATGTTCTTGTCGGCGGTCTCCGCCATCAGCTTGGCGGCGATCGACGGCATCCACGTGGTCACGAACGTGGCCAGGTTGAGGCGTGATTGCCCGTCGAGCAACAGCTCGTTTGAGATCAGCTCGTAGGCGGCCTCGTAGCCGATGCCCTCTTGCGCGAGCTCATGCAGAGGCCGCTCCGCCATCGACAGCAGCGTGTTGATCACCTGCGGGATTTTTGGCTCGTGAGGTCGCGGCTTCGGACCGTCGTGCTGGTTGCTGAGGGCCATCGGATCTCCTTGAGTTCAGTTGCCGGTGCAGCCACCGGACTTGCGCAGGCGGGCGCGGTACACGCGCATGTCGGCGTGGTTGAAGTCGCTGTGGGTCTGGGTGCGCAGCGATGGCACGTCCTCGCGGTGATACGGGCTCGAGAGGCTTTCGTTGTGGCCGATCACGTTGCGGATCTGGATGTGGTACCGGCAGCGCAGCCATCGCACCAACTTGAGGCTGGCCGCCATCTGACGCCGGTCGCCGAGCACCTGGGCGTCGCTGTAGCCGACGTGCTCGACGCCGATCGCGGTCCAGTTCAATCCGACCGTGTGCCGGCAGATCGTGTTCAGGCGGACGAGCTGGTGGATCGTGCCGTACTGATCGACCACGAAATGTGCGCACGTATTCGGCAGCTCGTGGAGCTCCGGGTCCGGAATGTCGGGCGCGAACGTGTTCCAGGTGGACTGAAAGCTCGGGGTCTCCGTGTAGTGGATGACGATCACGTGGGGGTCGACCAATCGCCACGTGGGCTTCATGAAGCTGCCGTAGTGCCGGCGGACGTAGGCCACGGTCTGGGCCTTGCGAGCGGCACCGAACGGGATCGGATTCCAGACGATCCGCGGCTTCGGCACCGGGCTTGGCTTCGGTGCCGGCTTCGATTTCGGTGTGCTCGAGGGCGCTGTCGTGCTCGGCCTTGCCGTCGATGTGCTGGGCGCGGTGCTCGTGGCCGCGCTCTCCGTGGCCGTCGCCGTGGCGGCCGTCGACGTGGTCTTCGCCGCGCCGCAGCCGGCGAACACGAGCCCGGTCGCGAGAAGGACCGCCAGGGCCGCCCGCCCGGACCCGGGCGTCATCCCCATACCACGTGCAAGGTGGGCGGCTTGCGGAACACCAGCCCGCGGATCGTAGCCGGGCGCTCGCGATCGAGCCGCAGCTCGGGCAGCCGCTCGAGTAGACGGGCGATGCCGGCACGGGTCTCGAGTCGCGCCAGGTGGACGCCGACGCATACGTGCGGGCCCTGGGCGAACGCCAGGTGTCGCCGCGCGCCGGTCCGGGCCAGGTCGAACTGGTCGGGCGACGCGAACACGCTCGGGTCGCGATTGGCGCCGGCGATCGAGAGCCGGACGAGATCCCCGCGTCCGATCTCCGCGCCACCGAGGTCAGTGTCCGCGGTGGCGTACCGGTCGATCACCGCCGCGGCCGGTTCGAGCCGGAGCGACTCCTCGATCGCCGCGTCGAGCAGGCTTGGGTCGTCGCGGACCCGCTGCAGTCCTTCGGGTTCTCCGAGCAGGTGGAGCATCGTGTTGGCGATCATCCCCTCGGTCGTCTCGATCCCGCCGAACAGGAGCACGGCGGCGTTGGAGATGACCTGCTCGTGGGTCAGCTCCGCCGAGCCGCGGGCGGCGGCGGCGAGCAGCGAGTCCCGGCCCGGGTCGTCGACGACGTGCTTCAGCCGCGCGCTCAACGTGGCGAACGCCTCACGACCCTCTGCGCCATCTCCGCGGCCGGCGGTGATCTCGGTGACGGCGCCGACGATCTGCTCGTAGCAGGCGAGCACGAGCGGCACGTCATCGCGCTCCTGGCCGAGCGCTCGGGTCACGATCGCCGCCGCCAGCGGCCCGGCGAACGCGCGCCGCAACTCCCCGCCACCGCTCGGTCCGCCGGCCTCGAGCGCGTCGATCAGCTGGTCCGCCTCGTGCGCCGCCGCCTCGGCGAACCGCTCACGCACCGCTCCGGCGCGAAACGGGGCCACGAACGGCGCCCGGTGGCGCGCGTGCTGCTCGCCGTCGAGGCTCAGCATGCTCGGCCCGATCACCCGCGCCGTCGAGAACCGCGGGTCGTCCACGGTGAACCTCGCCGGATCCCGCATGGCCTCCAGCACCAGGTCATAGCGCGTCACCAGCCACCCCTCGAGTGCCGGGATCCACGACACCGGCTCCTGCTCACGGAGCCTCGCGAGCGCCGGGTGGGGGTCCTGCTCGAGCTGGTCGAGGGTGACGTTGGCGCCGAGGGGAGAGGTCAAGCCCGCAGGTCTTCCACCGAGCACGGCAGGTCATCCCTGTCCACGATCTCCGGGTCGCCGCTGAGCAGCGGCACACCGTGCGCCGTCGCCGTGGCGATCGCAAAGCAGTCGGCCAAAGCCACGGGGATGGCGGCCTTCAGACGCGCCGTTTCGAGCATCCGAACCACCCCTGGTAGTTCGAGTTCAAACGCCTTTCGGATCTCGCTCATCACCGTTTCGGCCTCCTCGCGGCCGTGCTGGCGCTCAATGCGGTACGAGACCTCAACGGCATTGATCCAACTCATGATCGGGCGCTCGTCGAGCAGCTCGTCGAGGCGCGTCCGGGCGGGTTCGTCGCCGTCGAGCCAGGCGAGCACGGCCCACGAATCGAGGCATGCCGTCACCGAGGCTCGCGCGCCCTGTCAGAGAGCAGATTCGCAGCCATCCCACTTCCGGCAAACCGTCCGCCGAGCTGCCGGGGCCGGATGCGTCGGCTGACCACGACGCGGTCGCCATCGACCTCGAATTCCACCTCGGACCCAGGATGCAAGCCCACCCGCTCCCGAACCTCCTTCGGGATGACGACCTGACCCTTCGTGCCGATACGATGAGTCATACCGACACAGTATAACCCCGGCGGTCACTCGCGCCCGGGTGGCGGCTGGCACCCGATGTCGATCAGGTGCCGTGCAAACGCCGGCCGGTCGCGGTCGGGGTGGAACGGCTCGTTGCCGTCGCGGAGCAGCGCGGCGATCCGCTCGAGGTCATAAAGCACCGCGAGCTTGCCTGGCGGGTCGTCCCACTCGCCGCAGTCGTAGCGCTCGAGCCAGGCCGCGAATGCCGCCAGCGCCTCGACCTGGAGCTCGTCCTCCCACCACCCGGAGCGAACGGGTAGCCGGTAGCGCTCGCGCAGCGCGCACACGTCGGCCCACAGCTGCTCAAACCACATCCACCGCTCGCGCGGGTAGAGGCCGCGCCAGCCCAGCGGCCAGCGCCGGCCGTCGATCTCGTCCCACGCCCCGTCGAACCGCGGGTCGCCGGAGCCGTCGTCGGGGCCCGGGAGATCGGGGTGCTCAGGCCAGGTCATGGTGCTCCTCCTTGTGCGTGCGTCTGTGCGTGCGCGAGGCGCCGCAGCCGCGGGTCGTCGAACCAGGTGCGCAGCCGGACCTGCGTGGGCGCAAGGCGGCCGTACAGCAGTAGGGCGTGGCGGTCCGGGAGTTGGCGGAGCGCCTCCGGCGCCAGCAGCGGCCGGCGGCGCCGCGCGCTCGTCCGGCTCGAGCCGCCGACCCCGGACGTGCGCGACAAGTCGAACGCCTCCTCCTCACCGATCAGGCTGCCGAAGTAGCGCAGCGTCTCGAGGTCGGCGACGCCCGGGAGCAGCATCCGCGCTCGATGGCTGTTGACGACTGTCTCCGCTTGCTGTCCGTAGCGCGAGCGCGCTTGCGCAAGGTCGTGGAAGATCGAGACGAGCTGGATGTTGTGACTCGGCGCGGTCGAGGCGAGCTCGGCAAGGTTGGGCAAGGGCGCCACGTTCCCGGCCTCGTCGAGGCACAGGAGCAGCGGCAGCTCGAGCCGGCCGCCGGCGAGCGTGGCGCGCTCATACGCTCGGTCCACGATCTCCGAGAGCAAGGCCAGGAAGATCGGCCGCAGCAGCTTCGACGCCTTGGCGTCGCCGATCAGGTACAGCGTGGCCCGCTCGTCGAGCAACCGGTCGGCGGTGATCTCGCTGCCCGCGGCCGAGCGCGCCACCCGGGCGAAGCGGTAGGCCCGAAGCAGCGCCTGGACCGTGGCCTCGATCGAGGAACGCGTGCGGTCGGCCTGGGTCTCGAACGCCGACACCGCATCGTAGGCGGCGTTCGCGCCGTCGAGCTCGGCCTCGGTCTGCGCGCTTCCGGCGAGCGTGGCCAGTGCCTGGTGCAGGTCCCGCGTCCCCTGCCCGTAGGCCCACCGCACGACGCTGTCGATTCTGGCCCCAGTACCTGCGGCTGCGTACAGCAGAGGCGCGAGCCGTTGCTCGGCCGCGATCGCCCAGAAGTCCCCGCCTTCGACGCTGCGCTGGTCGAGCGCGCCCGCGGCGGCGAGCCGCCACGCCACCTCGAGCGCGCCGTCCCAGGTTCTCGCGCCGGCGAGCGGTGACCACGTGTGCGCCGCCCCGCCCGATAGCGCGAAGGGGTCGAACACGAACACTGTCCCGAGGGCGCGGCGCCGGGCCTCCGTCACCGCCAGCAGGTCGGTCTTGATTGACGACGCCACGGCCGGGCCATCCCACTCGAGCAGGGCCGGGACGGCGAGACCGGCCGACTTGCCGGACTGGGGTGGACCGAACGCGACGAGCGCGTGGCGCTCCTCGGCGTAGAGCAGCCGCCCCCGGCGGCGCCCCAGTACCAGCCGCCCACCCCGCGTCGCTCGACCCCGTGATCGCCGCAGGGCACGCAACTCGCCGGCGCCGGCCCAGCGCGCCCCGCCGCCGCGCTTGGCCAGCCGCTCGAACAGTCCCGCCCGGCCGAGCAGCGCGACCACGCCCGCGACCGCACCGGCGAGGACCACAAGCGCCGTGTAGAAACCGGCCGACGATGGCAGCGCCGCGCGCGCCTGCGCCGGCCATGCCTGCGCCGGATTTCCCAGCCGGCCCGGCAGGCGCACGAGCACGCCGAGCAGTTCGCCGCCGCCGACATGCGGCCAGCCGCGGCCGAACAGCGCCCCGGCGATTCCGCCCCACAACCAGATCAGCAGGGTGAACGCCAGCACGAGGCCGACCGCGACGAGCATCGCGGCGTCGGAGACGCCGGACTGCCGCTCGCCGCTCATCCGCGCACCAGGCGGGCCGAGCTCACCCGCATGCCCGTGTCGGTGTTCGTGAGCCGCGCCTCCATCGAGGAGCGGTGGTGCGCGACCACGAACGAGCGCGATCCCACCCGCCACAACGCCTGCCCGGCGGACAGCATCGAGATCAGCTGGGCCTCGCTCTCCGACAGCCCGAGCAGCGTCCGGGTGAGCGGCACCTGGCTCTCGTCCTGGTGATAGACGATCCGCGTCGAGGCGTCCGCGATCAGCCCCTCCGCGATCCGCGACGCGCGCGATCCGGCATCGCCGGCGGCGTGCAGGTCGGCGAGCTTGTGGAGCACGACCAGGTTCATCACCCCGAACTGGCGGGCGAGCTTGAAGTTCGACTGAAACCACTCGCCGAGCCCCGTGTGCTGGACGATCTTCCACGATTCGTCGGCGACGTTGATCAGCCGTTCGCGCCCCGGCCGCTCTGCCATCCGGGCCAGCAGCGCGCTCATCCACGCGGTGGCGCAAGCCATCAGGATTCCGACCGCGGGTGAGTCGCGGACGGCGTGCAGGTCGAGGACGAGCAGCTTGGCGTCGAGGTCGAGGCCAGGCGTCGTCGGCCCATCGAACATGCCCTTGAGCGGGCCCTGGCAGAGGTCCTGGATCGCCAGTGCGACCCTCCGAGCATCGGTCGCCAGCTGCTCGGCGCTCGTGCGCAGCGCCTGGGCCATCTCGGCGACCGGGTGAAACAGGGCGGTGGCGATCTCCGGCAACGTCGGCTCGCCACGCCCGCGCTCGCGGACCACGTGCAACGCCTCACGGAGCGCTCCGGCCTCGATCTGCGTGAGCGGCGCGCCGACCGCGGTGATCGCGATCGCGCGCAGCAACTCGAGCTGGGCGTGCTCCTCGGGCCGGGAGGCCAACGGGTTCAGACGGACGCCGCCGCCGGGAACGAGCGACACCGGCTGGACGCCGATGGCCTCGCAGAGCGGGCCGTACTCGCGCTTGACGTCGAGCACGAACGCGCGCCGACCGAACACGATCATCCGCCACAGCAGCGTCTTCACCAGCGAGCTCTTGCCCTGGCCGAGCTTGCCCAGGACGATCGCGTTCGGGTCGTCGAGCACGCCCTCCGCGTACAGCGCCCACGGGTCGTAACAGAAGGCTCCGCCACCCGAGTCCCGCCCGATGAACACGCCGCGGCCGCCGAGCCCGCCCGCGGCCATGAACGGGTAGATCGCCTGGGCATGCCGGGTGGTGCAGCGGTGCCCGGGGCGTGCCGCTCTCATTTCAGCCCTCGGCACAGCGGCAGCGTGAATGCGAACGCCTCGGCCTGCTGCCCGTACATGCAGTGCAGCTCGAGCCGCGCCCGGGCGGCGTGCTCGAGCACCTCGGTGCTGGCACGCCGGAGCTCGTCGGGATCACGACCGGAGACCGTCACGAACCCGGCCAGGCGGACCTCGCCATGACCGGCGGCGAGCTCCGCCTCGCGGCGGGCGGTCGACTCCTGGGCCTGGCGCTGGCGCGCGGTCTCCGACTGACCGAAGCGGCGGCGCAGCTCGCGGTCGGCTCGGTCCCGAGTGATCGCCGCCTCGACCTCGCGAGTCGAGCGCTGGGGCGGGATCGGCTCGAACGTCACCGCCACCGTCCGCACCACGCTCGAGCGGCCCAGCAGGGCGTCCATGAACATCGGCGACACATCGACGCGCGGCCAGCCGCCGATCCAGTAGGTGACGTGGAACGCGCCGTCGCTGCGGTAGCGATCCCACCCCTCCTCGGCCCCGAGCGGCCACGCGCCGGTCTCGGCCAGGCCGTCGCGCTCCGGGTCGGCGGTTTCGAGCGCCGCCAGCTCCGCGCGGGCGTAGGGATCGAACGCGGTCCGGAGCGCGCGGCCGAGCTGCCCCGGGCTGAGCGCCCCCAGGACGCTGACCTCGGCGGCCTCGAGCCCGGCGGCGACGCGCTCGGTCTCCTCGATCAGCGCGCGCCTGGCGGCGTCCTGCCCGCGCTCGCGTACGCGCCGCGAGTCGACCTGGACGGCGAGCAGGATCTCGTGCTCCTGGGTGACCCGCGAGGTCGTCCCGATCAGCTCCAGGTACGAGTCGATCATCGGCGTTCCCCGCAACGGCACGTCGGGATCCCGCTCGGCGTGCAACCACCGCGCGAGCTCGTCGCCCTGCGCGGGGGCGGTCCGCTCCACCCACTGGATCCGCCGCACCTGGGTGCTGGCGGCACCGGACAGGACGAGGCCCCAGCGTGCCAGCCGCCGCTCCTGCGCCTCGGCGTCGAGCAGCGAGAACGCGACGACGCGGCAGGCCAGGACCGCCGTCAGCAGCCGCCCGCCCTCAGCGATCAGGCCGATCGCCCGGTCGCGATAGGTCGCCTCGAGGATGCGGACGCCGCGCAGCGCCGCTGGCACTGCGAGCTCGGCCGGCACGTCCCGGCCGGGGCGGATCCCGAGCGCCGGCAGGGGCGAGCGA
>DASXOS010000156.1:0-34193 GCA_036494115.1 Solirubrobacteraceae bacterium
GGTCAGACAAAAACTGCCTGAGGCTCATCCGCTCGGCCGCTCGGGCCGTACCCGTGGCGAGGACCTTGCCGCCCGAGAAGCGACGCAGGCCATCGGCGGCGCTGCGGCCGTCCCCCTTCACCCAGGCCAAATACCTCGGCGACTCCGGCATTCGCAGCCGGGCGCAGAGCACCAGTGCCGAGGGCACCGCGCCGAGGCCGAGCAGGATGCGCCATACCAGGCCATGGTCAACCCCTGCCGATAGAAGCACCAGCCCCGCGGTGTACCCGGCCACAGTCCCAAGCGCCTGCATGGCGAAGACCAAACCGACCAGCCGGCCTCGGTCCCTGCGATTTGCGTACTCGCTCATTAAGACCGCGGAGACCGGATAGTCACCGCCCACCCCAAGACCAAGGAGGAAGCGGAAACCGACCAGGAAGATGAAGCTCGGCGCGACCGCTGAGGCCAGCGCGAACGCCAGCATCATCGAGGCGTCGAACACCGCAATCCGCTTGCGCCCCAGCAGGTCAGCAAGCCGCCCAAGCACGCATGCGCCGAGGAAGGCGCCCAACAGCGTCATCGAGTTGATCAGCCCCGTCTGGGTCGCACTGAGATGCCACTGCTTAGCCAGCAGCGTCGACGCGACCCCGATGATGAAGAGGTCGTAGGCGTCGGTGAAGAAGCCCATCCCCGAGACGAAGATCGCCTTCGAGTGAAAGCGCGAGAGGCGCGCTTCGTTGATGGCGTCGATTACCTCCAACTAGGACCTCCAGCTAGGTTTGGTGTTCCTCGGTCGCGCAAAACCAAGCGCTCCTAACCCCACGCCCCACACGTCTCAGCACCGATCCGCGGAGGCAGTAACCATGCGGCTTTCGGCGAGCGAGCTTGCCGCCAAGTAGACCGGCACACGTCATCCGAATCGGATGAACTTGCGGCTTCCGGTCTAATCGCGAGATTTCGAGACGCTTCTACCGCCATCGCTAGCTGCTGAGTCATATCTTTCGCCAGCCCCAAGTGGTGGGAAACCCGGCGAGCAGCTCGCCAGCGCGCTCCACGTTTGCTCGGGACCTCTGAGGCGGCTCGAAGTACTCGCCGTCAGTACCGCGTATCAGGTGTGTGATCGAAGCCATGGAAGTTCCCAGGGCCGGTCAGCCGCCCCCTCGTGGTGTGGTCTAGGGGCCAGCCGGGTCCGCCGGTGGGCCCATCCGTGCCAGCGCACCATAATCTTCAAGCTCAGGGCAGATGTAAACGACTTGTGAATGCCCTGTGAATCGCGATCGCCTACGGTTGCCTGGGTGCACGAAACGCGTCATCAATTCCATGAGGACTTGGCAGACCTAGAGCGCCAAGCCCTCGGCGGCCTCGACATGGTGATCCAGACGCTCGACCGCGCCCTGGAGTCCCTCAAGTACCAGGACGTGGAACTAGCTGAGATGGTGATCGCCGACGACGACCGGATCGACGGGCGCTATCTCGAGGTCCACCAAGGACTGCTCTCGCTGCTCGCGCGCCAGGCGCCCGTCGCCGGCGACCTGCGGACCATCGCGGCGCTCCTGCACACGATCCGATGCATCGAGCGCATGGGCGACCAGTGCGTCAACATCGCCAAACTGATTCCGCTCTCCGGGCACGAGCCGCCAAAGGACAAGGACATCCTTGACGCGATCGAGCGAATGGGCCACCTCACCCGGTCGCTCGTCTCCCAAGCCAGAGATTCCTTCGCCGAGCGAAACGTCCCCCTTGCGCAGGATCTCGTCCGTCAAGACGCCGAGATCAACCGGCTCAACCGCGCGATCTTCCGCCGCGCTGTGGAGATCGGCGACGACCCGGAGTTACGCGAGTGGGCGATGTTCATGACCCTCGTCGCCCGCGCGATCGAGCGCACCGCGGACAACACCGTCGACATCGCCGAGCAGACCGCATTCGTCGTGACCGGCCTGTTACGGGAGTTCACCGACGCATCGCAGCCCGCGTAAGAAGCTCGCTCGCGCCGCCGACCGAACGGCCGATCGCGTCTGCATCGTCGCCGACCGAACATCTCAGCGAGACTGCCGCCCTTCGAGCGGGCCAGTAGCCGCGTTGAGGTGGCTGCCTCAGGTTAACCCGGCCCTGCGGCCGCGGCGGCTCGGGGTCGCGCACGAGTCCTGCTCTGATTCCGCGACAGGCATCTCCGGCGTCACGCCCACTGACCTGCAATGCGCGGAGGGTGTCGCGTAAATGCTTGGTCTTGTAAGAAAGTGATAACTGTCAGGAGCACACGGGATCGCTCCACTCGCCTCAGGTGCCGTGTTGGCACCTGACCGCGCCGCAAAACCGGCCTTCGCCCCCACCAGAGAAGAACCCGTCGGCGATCGAGCCCCAATATGGAACCTTATCTACCACGCCGCCGCCCGCCCACCCCGTACGAGCGCGCTCTCGGCTTAGTCACGTTCTGATAACCACGCGCAGTGACCCCCGGTTTGCGCGACATCCACCGCGGAAACCGCGGCACTCACGGGTCATCGGTCGCCGGCCCCGCGACCTCTCTAGCCCCTCCGAGCACATCCCGACATCGACCTGCAATGGCGATCGGCGAGAGCCGACGGGGAGACTCGAACTCCCGACCCCTTCATTACGAGTGAAGTGCTCTACCAGCTGAGCTACGTCGGCGTTTACAGGGCTTTCGTGGCGTTGCGGCGCCCGAGCTCAATTCTTTGCGGCACGGGTGCAGCAAAATCACGGTCGGCCGCTGCTTCGGGCAAGCGTAGCTCAGGTCCGCGCCGGGTGGCAGGACTCTCGCAGCGAGCACGTTGACAGCGGGTGAGTCCCGCGGATAGTGTCGACGGTGCGATGCCGGGGTCGGGCGTAGCTCTGTGCTCCTTTCGAGCGCTTCTCATCGCGGCGGCTGTCGCAGCGATCGCCGCGCCTGCGGCAGCGGCTCAAGCGCCGCCCGTGATCACCAGCTTCTCTCCGACGAGCGGAGTCGCTGGAACGGCCGTGACCATCTCAGGCTCGGACCTCGACGGCGCGACCACGGTGCGGATCGGCGGGGCGACCATGCCGATCACGACAGACTCCTCGACCTCAATCCAGACGACAATTCCGGCGCGAGCGACGACCGGAGTGATTAACGTCGAGACGCCCGGCGGGGCGACGACGACGACGAGGCTCGAGACCGTTCTGGCGGTGTCGTCGCTGTCCCCGACGAATGCTCCCTATGGCACCACCGTGACGCTGAGGGGTTCAGGGTTCAACTCGAGCTCGACGGTTTCGGCAAACGGCGTTCCGGCAGCGGTGCTGAAGCAGGGGACAAACACGCTGCAGTTCGCCTGGCCGCAGGCGGCTACCAGCGGTCCCGTCAGCGTGACGAACACGTCCGCGCCGGTCGGCACAGCTACGAGTACCGGGTCGTTCACGCGGGTCTCGCACGTGGCGCCAACGATCACCTCGTTCACGCCCGCCTCGGACGTCACGGGGGCCTCGGTGACGATCACCGGGACCCGCTTCTTTGGCGCCAGCAGCGTCATGTTCGGGACCCGGTCGGCGAGCTTCACCGTCGCGTCGGCGACGAGTATCACCGCGACGGTCCCGAACGGCGCGGCGACCGGGACGCTGTCGGTGACGACCGCCGCTGGGACGGGCACGAGCGCAACCAGTTTCACGCCGCAGCTGGCGGTCACTCAGGTCTCGCCCGAGGCCGGCGCTGCCGGTGCCAGGGTCGTGGTCACGGGCACCGGATTCACGAGCACGTCGACCGTGAGCTTCAACGGGACACCGGCGGCGATCACGGCCCGGACGCTGCCAAGCCGGCTCGTCGTGACGGTTCCGGCCGCCGCTGCCGGGGGCCCGATCCTCGTCACCAACACAGCCGCCCCGGTCGGGACGGTGGAAAGTGCTGCGCGCTTCAACCCCGAGATCTGCGGGACGACGGGGTCGGCGCCGCCGTACGCACACGTCGTCGTCATCCCGGAGGAGAACCACTCGTTCACCAGCATCGTCGGCTCGTCTGACGCCCCGTACATCAACACGGTGGCAAAGCAATGCGGGCTGGCGGAGAGGTATCACAGCATCACCCATCCGAGCCTTCCGGAATACATCGCAGCCACGAGCGGGCTCCCCTTCGACCAGCTCACACCATTCGTGAGCGACTGCTCGCCGAAGCCGGGCTGCACGTCAGCGGCTGACAACATCTTCCACCAGGCCGCGTCGTGGAAGAGCTACGTGGAGTCGATGCCGAGCAATTGCGACATCACGGGTGCCGGCACGTACGCGCCGCGGCACAACCCCGCCGTTTATTACACCGACCTGTCGAACTGCGCCGCCAACGACGTCCCGCTGGGCACGACGAGCAGCTCACCGCTGCTGAGCGACTTCCACAGCGATGCGACCGCACCGTCGGTTTCGTGGGTCGTTCCGGACCTGTGCGACGACATGCACGGAGTCACGAACACATGTCCCGGGGGCCCAGCCCGCATCCAGGCCGGTGACAGCTGGCTCAAGCAGTGGCTGCCGCTGATCACCTCGACGCCCACCTACCAAGCCGGGGACACCGCGATCTTCATCGTCTGGGATGAGGGCGGTGGTCCCGACTCCGTGAAAGGAGAGCGATGCGCGTCGAGCGCTGATCCCTCCTGCCGCGTACCGGCGATCGTGATTGCGCCATCGGTGCCCGCCGGCACACGTTCGATCACGCCGTTCACGCATTACTCGCTGCTGAAGACGACCGAGAACCTGCTCCGCCTCCCGGAGCTTGCCTCGGCAGCGACAGCAACGAGCATGGCCGCTGCGTTCGGCTTGTAGCGTCGATCGCCGGGGAGGCCGCTCGGTCTACCGTCGCCGGAGGCTCAGACCGGGTGCGGACGCCGCCCCGTCGTTGCGGGCGCGCCAATCCTCGACCAGGATCGCCCAGCGCTCGTGGTCGCGCCAGCGGCCGCCGATCTTCAGGTAGCGCGGCGAGAAGCCCTCGCGGCGGAAGCCAGCGCCGCGGGCGAGCGCCAGGGAGGCCTCGTTGCCGGGCTGGATGTTGGCCTCGATCCGGTGCAGTCGCAGCCTCAGGAAGCCGTGCCGGAGCACCAGTTCGATCCCGTCGCGCATGTAGCCGTGGCGGGCGTATGGCTTGCCCACCGCGTATCCCAGGTACGCGCTCTGGAAGTAGCCGCGGGTGATCTGGGAGAGGTTGAAGAAACCGAGGATCGCGTCGTCCTCCACCCGGCAGACCAGCATCGCCTCGAAGTCCGGACGCCGGGAGTCCGCCAGATAGGCCGCGAAGCGCTCCTCGTCCGTCGGCGCCGAGGCCCAGGGACGGTGAAAGGAGCGACTTCCCCGCATCAGGGCCAGGAACTCCTCGCGGTCGGCGCGCGCGGGCGACCGCAGGTACACGCTGCTCGGCCGCCTCACGACGTCAGCGTCGACTGCACCCGGTACGCGAGCGCTTCGCATGCGAGTTCCTCGGAGACGTTCAGCTGAAATCGCATCCGCGTGTCCTCGACCAGCTCGATCGCTGCCCGCAGCTGGGCGGCGTCCGGGCCGGCCGCCGCGAGCAGCACCGGCAGGCGATCGATGTTGCGAACGAGGTCATCCGCCCCCCAGGCAAGTGCCGCGAGATCCTCGAACCAGAGTGACACCAGCTGCAGGCCCAAGTCCAGCGCACCTGTCTCCGTGCGCCGGCGGGAGCGGCGGATCCGCTCGCCCCACTCATTCTCCACCCGCCGCCGCTCCTTGCGGGGGTAGAGCTCGAGCTCCTCGGTGGCGCGGGCCTCGAGCGTCGCGCGGGTGATCTCGCCCCGCGCCTTGACCGCCGCGAGCAACCGGGCCCACGGCCTGCGCTCGGCGACCTCTCCCGCCAGCGCGGCCGACGCGAACTCCTCCGCGGCCGATCGGAGCGCCACGCCCTCCTCCCCCGCCAGCTCCCGGGCCCGCTCCGCGTCACCCAACGAGAGCCGCGAGCACGCGCTGGCGGCCTCTTTCGACGCCCCATCGGCGATCAGGCCCTCAGCGACCCGCTCGGTCGGTGGCGCGTCGAAGCGCACGAGTTGGCAGCGCGAGCGGATCGTCGGCAGGACCTCGCCGAGGCGGTCCGTGAGCAGGATCAGGTGGACGAACGAGGCCGGCTCCTCGAGGGTCTTGAGCATCCGATTGGCAGCCTCGTCGCCGAGCTCGTCGACCCGCTCGATCACGAACACCCGGCGCTCGGCCTCGAACGGCGTCTTGCTGGCCGAGGCGATCACCGGCTCGTCGATGTCGCTGACCAGGATCTCGTGGGCGCCGCTCGGCCGCACCCAGGTGAGATCCGGATGCGTCCCGGACGCGACCCGCCCACGTGCGCCGGACGGATCCGCCGAGCCGGCGCTCAGCAGCTCCGCGGCGATGGCGCGCGCGGCCTCGCGCTTACCGGCGCCGCCCGGCCCGTGGAAGAGGTACGCGTGCGACGGACGACTGCCCGCCGCCAGCGCCGGGGACAGGACCGCGCGGGCATGAGGATGGGATTCGAGCTCGGGGAGCACTCGCTCCGATGCTATCTCGCAGTAACGTCGCTCCCGGCGCTATGGCTCGGGGACGGCTGATCACGATCGAGGGACTCGACGGCGCGGGCAAGACGACGCTCGCGAAGGGCGTTGCGAGCGCGCTGCGCGACCGCGGGATCGCGGTCGAGCTCCTGCGCGAACCCGGCGGAGTGCGCACCGCCGAACGCGTCCGCGAGCTCGTCAAGGACCCGGCCCTGACGGTCGGCGCCCGGGCCGAAGCGCTGCTCTACGCCGCGGCCCGTGCCCAGCTCGTGGAGGAGGCAGTCGATCCGCTCCTGAGGCGCGGTACCTGGGTGCTGCTCGACCGCTTTGTCGACTCGTCGCTGGCCTACCAGGGCGGCGGCCGCGAGCTGGGGATCGACCCGATCAGGGCGATCAACGACTTCGCCACCGGGGGACGACGGCCCGACCGGACGCTGCTCCTCGAGCTCGAGCCTGGGATCGGCCGCTCGCGCGCCCGCGCGCGCGGGGAACCCGTTGACCGCCTGGAGGGGGAAGATGACGATTTCTTCGCGCGCGTAGCCGCTGCGTACCGCCAACTCGCAGAAGCGGAGCCCGAGCGCGTGCGGACGATCGACGCCGGCGGCCCTCCCGAGAAGGTCCTCGAAGCGGCGCTCGCCGAGCTCGAGGGCCTCGCCTAGCGTGAGTAGCCGTTCGGGTGCGCCTGAGCGAACGCCCACGCGTCCGAGACCATGTCGGCCAGTGTGGGCTTGCGCGGGGCCCACCCGAGCTCGGTGCGGATCCGCCCGCTCGCCGCGACCAGCTGCGGCGGATCGCCGGGGCGCCGCGGCGCCTCCCGGGTCGCGATCTCCCCTCCCGTCACCTCTTCCGCCGCTGCGATCACCTCCCGCACCGAGAACCCACTGCCGTTGCCGAGGTTGAAGATCCGGTGCTCACCGGGGCGGGCGCCATCGAGCGCCAGGACGTGGGCCGCGCTCAGATCCTCGATGTGGATGTAGTCGCGGATCGCAGTGCCGTCCGGGGTTGGATAGTCGGTCCCGAACACCTCGACGACCTCGTTGATGCCGAGCACGGTCCGCAGGATGTTCGGGATCAGGTGCGTCTCCGGATCGTGGTCCTCTCCGAGCCCGCTGCTGGCGCCCGCGACGTTGAAATAGCGCAGGCTCACGGCGCTGAGACCATGGGCCTCGCAGAAGTTGCCGATCATCGTGTCGACCGCCAGCTTCGAGGCGCCGTAGGCGTTGACGGGCCGGGTCGGGGTCGTCTCGGGCATCGGCACCACCTCGGGCTCGCCGTAGACGGCGCACGTGGACGAGAACACGAGGCGGGCCACACCCGCCTCCTTCATCGCCTCGAGCAGGTTCAAGGTTCCGAGCACGTTCGTGCGGTAGTAGCGCTCGGGATGGCTGACCGATTCCCCCACGAGCGCCAACGCCGCGAAGTGCAGGGTGGCGTCGAACCCCTCAGACAGGGCCGCCGCCACCGCCTCACGCTCGCGCAGATCGACCTCGATGAAGCGGGCTCCATCCGGAACGGCCTCGCGGTGTCCCCGCTCGAGATTGTCCAGCACGACGACCTCATTGCCCTCCGAGAGGAGCTGAGCGGCGACGATCGACCCGATGTAGCCGGCACCGCCGGTGACGAGCAGCTTCAAGAGGACACCCTTCGAGTAGTCAATTTTTGCGACCGATGAGCGCGGGAGACAAGAACGGACCTACAATCGCCCCGGCGTGAACGACGCTTTGGAACTCCAGGAGTTCGAGCAGATCGAGGCGACGCCGGGAACCGCACTATTGCGGATCACGGCGCGAACGGCCTCCCCGGACGCCCCGGCAGGGCCGCCGGTGCTGCTGATCGGCGACGGCGAGCAAGTCCACCGGCTCACCGCGCTCCCGGCACCGCGCGACGCCAGCGGGCTGCTGCGCGCGGCGTTCCCGGCCCAGCTCGCGGTGCTCTCGAACCCTGTGTCGTTCGCGCTCGAGCTTGCCGACGGATCGGTGATCGAGCTGCCCGAACCGTCGCGCGGGCGGACCGCGACGATCGGCAGACAGGCTACGGACGCCCAGCGGGCGCGGCGCGCGGCCGAGCGAGCCGACCTCGCCGAGCAGCGGCGCCTGCGCGAGGAGGCCGAGCGCCGGGCCGAGGCGCGACGCCAGGCGATCGTCGAGCTCGAGCGACGCCTGCAGACCGAGGACGACCGCCGCGGCGACATCGAGGACCGGCTCGTGCGGGAGGCGGAGGCCCGCGAGGCCGCGGAACAGGCGCTGGCAACCCGGGAAGCCGAGCTCCAGCAGCAGGTCGAGCAGCTTCGCATCGAGCTCGCCGAGACCGCCGAGCGTCTCGACGTGGCCGCGCTGCGGGAGTCGACGCTCGAGGAGCGCTTGCGCGACTCGATCGCCGCGACCGCTGAGCTTCAGCTCGCGCTGGAGACAGCGCGCGCGGAGGCCGCCGAGCGAACCGAGCGCGCCGTCCGGGTCGAGCAGGTACTGGCCTCCTCGAAGACCGCGGCATGGGGGCTTCAGCGGGCGCTGCGAGAGGAACGCGAGCAGGCGGCGGATGATCGAGCGCGTCTCGCCGACCTCGAGTCAGAGCTCCAGGCCATGCGCGATACCGCCGCCGAAAGCGAGCGCATGGGGGCCCAGCGACACGAGGAGCACGAGCAACGCCTGAGCGAGGCGGTCGCCGCTGCCGCGGAGGCCGAGGCTGCGCTGGAGACCGCCCGCCGGGAGGCCACCGAGAGCAGCGCCCGCGTACCCGAGCTCGAAGCGCAGCTCAAGGAAGCCAGCCAACGCGCCGAGGCTCAGGCGGAGCGGGCCGATGAATTCGAACGCGAGTTCACGGCGGCGCTCGGGACGATCGCCGAGCTCGACGCGGCGGCGACCGCGTCGCACGAGGAAGCCAACGAGGCCGAGCAGCTCCGAGCCGAGAGCGAGGCCCAACTGGCCGAGGCTTTGAGCCGGACCGTCGAGCTCGAGGCGGCACTGCTCGAATCCCGCCGCACCACCACGCTGGTGGAGAGCCAGCTCGAGCAGGCGGCGGCGCACTCCTCCGGGCCCGATGAAGTGCGCGGCGACATCGACCGTGTCAACGCAGACGCGCTCGAGGTCGCTCGCAACTACGAGCAGGAGGCGGCCGCGCGGATCGAGGCCGAGGCGCGGATCGAGGCCCTCGAACACGAGCTTGCCGAAGCCAGAGCACAGGCGCAGGCATCGCAGGCGTCTGCCGAGACGGCCGGCGCCGCCGACGAGGCCGCGGGCTCCGAATCCTGAGCGCCAGGCGCTAGGACTGCCCGACCGGATGGGCAGTCGCGGAATCCCGCGCCGGCGTGAGCTTCTCGGCGCGGATGGCGGCGATGTAGTTCGCGAGCTGGCGGGCGCCGGCCGCGTGTGGGTCGAGCGCGAGCACGCGACCGAGCGCCAGCAGCCCGTTGCGCGTGTTGCCGAGGGCCAGCTCCTCGAACGCCAGCTCGCGCCATGCCTGACCGTCGGTGGGATCGCGCGCGATCGCTTGAAGTAGATAGCGGCGTCCCTGGTCCAGGTCTCCGCGGCGCAGCGCGATCGTGGCCTCGACGCGGAGCCCGGCGTCGGACAGCGGGTCCAGTCGACTCGCGAGCGAGGCGTCAGACTGAGCGTGGCGGACCGCAGTCGAGGAGCTGCCCGCGGCCTCGACCACCGCGTTCGCCGCCTTCGTGGCGGCCAGGCTCGGAAGCGCAGCTGACAGCGCGAAGCTGCATAGGCCGGCCGTCAACAGGGCCAGCGCCAGCACACGAGGACCGGCGCCCCACGGGTCGAGCGTCGCCCTGGAGGCAGTGGGCGCCGGGTGGCGGGCCGCGACCAGCACGCCCAACATCAGCACCGCGGGGAAGGTCACCCCGGGGATGTCCCAATCCCAGTCGTAGAGGGCATGGGCGGCGTACGCAACGGCGCCGGCGAGCAGGCTCGCGGCGAGCAGCCGCTGCGACCCCGGCGGCAGCCGGCGGACGGCCCGGATCCCCGCGGCGAGCAGCAATCCGAAGCCGACGAGCGCCAGCAGGGCGCCGACGACGCCCGTCTCGGCGAGGAACTGGAGCGGCACGCTGTGGGGCTGATTGACGGTCAGCGTGTCGCGGCGATAGAGCAGGTGCACGACGCCGAACGACCCGGCGCCCCAGCCGGCGAGCGGGCGGTCACCGAACGCGCCGGCGGCTTCGCGCCACCACACCCACCGGTTCTCTGAGTCAACCGACAGCAGTCGATCCGGCTGGTACACGCTCGTCGCCCGAGTAGTCGTGAAGCTATGCCACGCGTGCGAGACCGTGCCGGTGAGTCCGCGCGAAGAGACGGTCACGGCGAGGATCCCGATCACGATCAGGACGCCGACCGCGCCGATCAGGGTCCGTCCGATCATCTTGGTCTGGCGGTGCGAAACGGTCGCCGTCTCCTCGAGTCGCATCAGCCGTAAGGCCCCGAGCACCATCGCCGTCGTCGAGGCCAGCAGGACGAGCGTCAGGATCGCACCGGCTGACTCGCGCCGGCCGAGCGGCACGTTGGCGGCCGTCAGCGAATGGTCGGCGAGACCGAGGACGAGCGGCGCGAGCAGCCCGAGCGCGGCGACGCCGAGCCACATCAGCGAGCGCAGCGCCGCCCGGCTCATCCCCACGACGAGGGCGAGGGCGAGCGCCAGCGCGATCACCGCCCCGCGTGAGTAGGTGAACGCGATCACGAGCAGCAGCAGCTCGAGCGCGACCAGGCCGGTGATCCGCTCGGCGCGGCGCCGGGCGCGGTCCAACGCGAGCACGAGCGCGGCCGGGACACCGAGCGTGACGAACAGGGCCAGCGCGTTCCAGTAGCCAAACGGTTCCTGGAGCCGGGGCAGCGAGCCGGTCTGGTTGAGGTCGAACAGCCCCGGGATGCGCAGCCCGGGGACGAGCTTCTGCCCAAGCGCATACGCTGCCACCGCGAGGGACACGCCGACGAAGCCGCGCACCACCCAGTCGCGCGCGCGGGGATCGGAGGCCCCAAGCGCGATCGCCAGGCTGAGCACGATCACGTACGTGAGCGCACGGTTGACCTCGATCCAGGTCTGGTCGGGGGCGACGCTCCACAGGACGGTCACACCGCTCCAGGCGGCGAACGCGGTCAGCAGCGCGAGGCCGGCGAGCGCCAGCCGCGGGGCCGCGAGGCGCAGGGTCCCGAACCACAGTCCGGCGATGGCGGCGAGGACCGCCACCACGGCGAGCCCCACCTCGATCCGGGCACCGGTGGTCAAAGAACCTGCACCGTGCGAGAAAGCGGAGTAGAGAACGAGCGCAAGGAGCGCGACGGCGAGCACCGCGGGCGCCCACCGCGCCTGGGCTGGGGCGTGCGCACGGTCCGGCGCCGGAACCGGGCCGGGAGGCGCAAGCGGCAGCGTCGACATCGCGCGCGAAGCTAGCACGATGCGGCTTTTTCCCCGGAAAGTGAGGCTAAGCGTCGATAAAATGAGTGGCACCCGAGGAACTCTCAAAGTCTTCCTCGGAGAACCGTCTTTCCGTCCGAGGCGCGCGCTTTCATCTGCTGCCCGCTCGGCCACATTCGGAGCCGGGCGAAAGACGCGGAAGAAGCGGAACCCGAGAGGAGCAGGAAGGCATGGAGCACACCCCGCAAACCCAAATCACAGAAGGTTCAGCGGTCGGTGAAGGCCTCTCGATCCGTCGTTACTTCACCACGCCCGGCGAGCACCCGTTCGACGCGGTCGAATGGGAACTGCGCGACGCGCGCATCGGCCACGGAGACAAGGTCTCGTTCGAGCAGCGCCAGGTCGAGTTCCCGAAGTCCTGGTCACAGAACGCGACCAACATCGTCGCCCAGAAGTACTTCCGCGGGCGGCCCGGGTCTGCGGAGCGGGAGCGCTCGGTCAAGCAGATGATCAAGCGCGTCGCTGGCACGATCGCGACCTGGGGCCGCGAGCGCGGCTACTTCGCCGGCGACGAGGACGCGGCCACGCTCGAGGCCGAGCTGACGCACATCCTGCTGCACCAGATGGCGGCGTTCAACTCACCGGTCTGGTTCAACGTCGGCTGGCATCCGGTGGGCAGCTCGAAGATGCAGGCGAGCGCCTGCTTCATCCTCTCGGTCGAGGACAACATGGAGTCGATCCTCGACTGGAACACCAAGGAGGGGATCATCTTCCGCGGCGGCTCGGGATCCGGCATCAACCTCTCGAAGATCCGCGGCTCGATGGAGCCGCTCAGCCGCGGCGGCACCGCGTCGGGTCCTGTGTCGTTCATGCGCGGCGCCGATGCCTGGGCCGGGTCGATCAAGTCGGGTGGCGGCACGCGCCGCGCCGCCAAGATGGTCGTGCTCGACGTCGACCATCCTGACATCCGCGAGTTCATCTGGTGCAAGGCCAAGGAGGAGGACAAGGCCGCCGCGCTCCGTGACGCCGGGTTCGACATGTCGATTGACGGCGACGGGTTCCATTCGATCCAGTACCAGAACGCGAACAACTCGGTGCGGGTCACCGACGAGTTCATGCGGGCCGTCGAGAACGACGAGGACTGGCATCTGCTGTCGCGGACGACGGGCGAGCCGGTCGGCGACGCCATCCCCGCGCGCAAGCTGATGGAGGAGATCGCGGAGGCGGCGTGGCGCTGCGCCGACCCCGGCGTCCAGTACGACACGGTGATCAACCGCTGGCACACCTGCCCGGTGTCGGGCCGGATCAACGCATCGAACCCGTGCTCGGAGTACATGCACGTCGACGATTCGGCGTGCAACCTGGCGTCGCTGAACCTGATGAAGTTCCGCCGCGCCGACGGCACCTTCGACGTCGAGTCGTTCGAGCACGCGGTCGACATCGTGTTCCTGGCGCAGGAGATCATCGTCTCCCCGTCGAGCTATCCAACCGAGCAGATCACCGCCAACGCGCGCGCGTTCCGCCAGCTTGGCATGGGATACGCGAACCTTGGCGCCTACCTGATGGCCAACGGTGTCCCCTACGACTCCGACGAGGGCCGGGCGACGGCGGCGGCGATCACGGCGCTGATGACCGCGCGCGGGTACCTGGGCTCGGCCCGGACCGCGGCGGCCGTCGGCCCCTACGACCGCTACGCGGAGAACCGCGCGGAGCACAACGCGGTGATGCGGATGCATCGCGACGCGTCGTACACGCTCGAGACTGACTCCTGCCCCGACCCGGCGCTCCTGGACGCGGCCCGGTCGACGTGGGATGAGGCGGTGCTGGCCGGCGAGGCGCACGGATACCGCAACGCACAGGCCACGGTGCTCGCGCCGACGGGAACGATCTCGTTCCTGATGGACTGCGATACCACCGGGGTCGAGCCCGACTTCTCGCTGGTCAAGTTCAAGGAGCTGGTCGGCGGTGGCCAGATGACGATCGTCAACCGGACTGTGCCGCTGGCGCTGCAGACGCTCGGCTACTCGGATGAGCAGATCGAGCAGATCCTGGCGCACATCAACGAGCACGGCACGATCGTGGGGGCGCCGGGCCTGGCGCCCGAGCATCTCCCGGTGTTCGACGTGGCCGTCGGCGAGCGCGCGATCTCCCACATGGGCCACATCCAGATGATGGGCGCGGTCCAGCCGTTCATCAGCGGCGCGATCTCGAAGACCGTCAACCTGCCGCAGACCGCGACGGTGGAGGACATCGCCGACGCGTACCTGCAGGCGTGGCGACTCGGGGTCAAGGCGCTGGCCATCTATCGCGACGGCTCGAAGACCGCGCAGGCCCTGCGGACCGATGCACAGAAGGACGAGCCCGCGCCGATCGCCACGCAGGCCGACATCGACGCGGCGGTGGCGGAGGCGCTGGCCAAGGCACCGCCCAAGCGCAAGCGGATGCCGCGTGAGCGCCAGTCGCTCACCCACAAGTTCTCGATCGGCGGCCACGAGGGGTACATCACGGCCGGCATGTACGACGACGGAACGGTGGGAGAGATCTTCCTCACCGACATCGGCAAGGAAGGCTCGACGCTGCGCGGGATGATGAACTCGTTCGCGACGGCGATCTCGGTGGGACTCCAGTACGGAGTGCCCCTGCAGACGCTGGTCGAGAAGTTCTCGTACATGCGCTTCGAGCCCGAGGGCATGACCTCCAACCCGGAGATCCCGTTCGCAAAGTCGATGCCCGACTACATCATGCGGTGGCTGGCCTCACGGTTCCTCGACGCCGACATCCAGGAGGAGCTGGGGATCCTGACGCCCGAGGTGCGGGCCCGTAAGGCGGCTCAGGATGCCGCCACCTCGCATACCGGCGACACGGCGGCGCCGCCCCAGGCGGCGAACGGTGGCGGGAACGGCGGCGGGAACGGCGGGAACGGAGGGAGTGGCGGGGCGAGCCGACCCACCCGCAGCGCGGCCGCACCTTCCTCGCATCCCCGTCCGGCGACCTCGGCGCTGACCGACGAGCCGCCCGTGCTGCCGGTGGTCCGCCAGGGCCTCGACCTCGGGCCCGCCTGCCAGCAGTGCGGCGGGATGATGCAGCGGACGGGCAGCTGTTACACGTGCTCGAGTTGCGGGTTCAACACCGGCTGCGGTTAGCGCACGGACGCGCACCGAGTGCGTTCCAGGTTTTCCCCGCCCCGTTAGTGCGGCGGCGAGACTATGCGCCATGACCGACCACACGACAGGCCAGCGAGCCGCCCGCGTCGCCGAGCTGCTGCACGAGGCTGGTGAGACCCACCACCGCGTGTACCGCATCGTCGACGGCGACTACCCGGACTGGGCGTCCTGGTACGCCGACTGGCTGATCAACCTCTCGGAGCTGCCGGAGCTCCTCGGCAGCAAGCCGGTCCGCAGCGAGCTGGTCTGGATGCTCGTCGGCGTCGACAAGGAGTACACGGAACGCTCGCCGGACCCGCCGTGGCCTCAGTACTACGCCGAGCGGGTAATCGAACACTTCGGCGGTTGAGCCGCCGGGGCAGCCCCCGCCCCGGCGTAGATTGGCGGTCTGGTCAGCTACCGATTGGAGGAGCGGTGACGGAGCGTTGGTTCTCGGAGGAGGAGCTCGAGGAGCTTTCGCGTCCGACGATGGATCGGGCGATCGAGGCGCTGGACGGCGGGGACGTGGCTCAGGCGCGGGCGCTGTGCGAGGAGATGAAACATGAGTGGCGGTACCTGCACGACTTGATGGTCGAGGGAATCGGCGGGCTGATCTCGTTCGTCCAGGATCGGCTGGGGGACGACGGGGTGGCCGATGCATGGACGTTCGGTCAAGGTCGTGGCTGGCGCCGTGATGTCGAGACGATCGCCTCGCGGGATCGCAAGGAGATCGTCTACGCGTTGGCCGCAACCTGGCGCGCGCACGCCTGCAGCGGCACCGGGCCGCACCCGGGAGCGTTCACGATCACCGAGGATGACGAGAAGTTCACGTTCGAGATGAACCCGTGCGGGTCGGGGCAGCGGCTCGTTCGCATGGGCCGGTACGAGGGGCCGAACGCGCTCGGGGTGACGCGGGCCGCGCACGATTGGAGCTATGGGCGTGCGGAGTTCCCGTTGTACTGCACGCATTGCTCGTTCATGAACGAGTCGCTCCCGATCCGGTGGATTGGCTACCCCCTCTATCCGAGCGATCCGCCGGACGATTTCGGCCGCGATCCGTGTACGTGGTACTGGTACAAGGATCCGGCCGACATCCCGGACCGCCACTGGGAGCGCTACGGCCTGGCTCGTGGTGCAGGCGACGCCGATGCCGGCTAGCACGGCGCCTCGCGGACGCCGGGTGATTGTGACCGGCTCCACCGGCGGGATCGGCCGTGCGATCGTCGAGGCTCTCGCCGCAGAGCAATGTTTGGTGGCGGCGTGTGACGTGCCGGGCGCGCCGGTTGAAGAGATTGCCGGCGCGGCGGCCGCTGGCACCTTCGACGTTCGTGACCGGGTGGCGGTGCGGGCAGGGGTCGCCGAGTCGGTGGCGGCGCTGGGCGGCTGCGATGCGGTGATCGCTAATGCGGGAGTGGTCGACACGATTCATCGCGCCGAGCGGTTCTCCGAAGATGACTGGCGGAAGGATCTCGAGACCAACCTGTACGGCGCGTTCCACGTGGCACAGGCCGCGTTCGACGCACTTATCGAGTCCGGCGACGGGCGCATCGTCGTGATCTCCTCAGTCGCGGCCGAGGTGGGGATCCCTGGCCAGGTCGCATACGGCGCGTCCAAGGCAGGCCTCGTCGGCATGGCCCGCACGCTCGCCGCCGAATGGGCACCCCGTGGCGTGCGCTGCAACGTGGTGATGCCCGGCTTCATCGCCACACCGAAGGTGCGGGCGATGCCGGAAGGGGTCAGACGCAGCTCGGTGACCCAGATTCCGCTCGGGCGCTTTGGGGAGCCGGCCGAACTCGCGGGGACGGTGACCTTCCTGCTCTCACCCGCGGCTGCCTACATCACCGGCGCGGTTCTACGGGTCGACGGAGGATTCGGGCTGTCGCTTCGATGATTCTCTGGGCACGGCGCGCTCGGCCCAGCAGGGCCGCTCGGCGGCTGCGTTCGGGCGTCGGCGCGGGAGCTCAGCCGGTGAAGCGGCTCGGTTTGATCGCGACTGCCGGCCCACTCGGGGCGAGGCGCACGACCGGGATCCTGCGGTCGGTCTTCTGCTGGTAGTCGTTGTAGGCGGGCCAGGCCTCGTTCATCTTGCCCCACAGGCGTTCGCGCTCGTCGCCGTCGGCGGTGATCGCCTTGACGGGAATCTCCTGGTCCTTGACCTGGATCTTCGCGTCCGGATTGGCCTCGAGGTTCTTGTACCAGCCGGGGTGGTCCGGAGCGCCACCCTTGGAGGCGACCACGACATAGCCGCCGCCGTCGGTGCGATGGATGAGCGGCGTGGTGTGCTCCTCGCCGGTCTTGCGGCCCTTGGTGGTCAGCAACAGGATTGTGGTGCCGCGCCAGTTGTAGCCGCGCTCGCCACCGGTCTCCCGATAGGTGCGGACGTGCTGGGCGCCGAAGAGATCGTCGTCGTCTGCCATGACCAGCACCTTACCCGCTCTGCTAAGAAAGGTTGCATGAACAATCTTTCGACACGATCGCTCGGCCATTCGGGAGTCCAGGTTTCGGCGGTCGGGCTTGGATGCAACAACTTCGGCCGGAAGCTCGATCTCGACGGCACCCGCGCCGTCGTCGACGCCGCGCTTAAGCACGGGGTGACGTTCTTCGACACGGCCGACGTGTATGGCCGGGGTGCCAGCGAGGAGTACCTGGGCGACGTGCTGGAGAGCCGACGCGACCAGGTCGTCCTCGCGACCAAGTTCGGGATGGACATGGGCGACGGCAAGGGCCCACGCGGCTCGCGGGACTACGTCATGCAGGCCGTCGAGGCATCGCTTCGCCGCCTGCGCACCGACGTGATCGACGTGTACTGGTACCACCGCCCCGACGGCGTCACGCCGATCGCCGACACACTGGGCGCGCTCGACGAGCTCGTCCGCGGCGGCACCGTCCGGGCGATTGGCGGCTCGAACTTCGACGCCCAGCAGATCGAGGAGGCTGACGCCGTCGCCAAGGAGCACGGCTACACCCCGTTCACGGCGATCCAGAACGAGTACAGCCTGCTCGTCCGCGACGTCGAGGATGAGGTCCTCCCGGCCTGCGAGCGGCTCGGCCTGGGCTTCGTCCCCTACTTCCCGCTCGCCTCGGGTCTGCTCACCGGCAAGTACCGCCCCGGCGAGGCGGGGCCTGCAGGCGCACGGCTGAGCGAGCGCGACGAGATCGCCTCCGAGGAGCAGTTCGAGCTGGTCGCCGCGCTGGAGCGCTACGCCGAGGATCGCGGCGTGTCGCTGCTCGAGGTGGCGATCGGAGCGCTCCTGGCGCAACCGGTCGTCTCCTCGGTGATCGCGGGCGCGACCAAGCCGGAGCAGATCGAGGCCAATGCCGCCGCCGGCCGGTGGATCCCGGAGGGGGACGACGTGTCCGCGCTTCAGGATCTACTGGCTTCGAGCGCCGCCTGAGGCGAGTGAGCCACGATCACCCGATTCTTGCCGGTCCGCTTGGCCCGGTAGAGCGCGTCGTCCGCCGCGGCGATCAAGTCCTGACGTGACGGCGACTCGGGATCGAGCACCGCGACCCCGATGCTCGCCGTGACCGACAGCACCGCGCCATCGAGCCTCCGCACGACGGCTCCCGCGATCGCGCAGCGGATCCGCTCGCCCACCGCCGCGGCGGCCTCGCCGCCCATCTCGGGCAGCGCCACCGCCAGCTCCTCGCCCCCGTAGCGAGCGACGAAGTCGACGTCGCGGACCGTGGCCCGCACGGCGTCGGCGACCGCCCGCAGCACCCGGTCGCCCTGCTGATGGCCGTAGCGGTCGTTGACGTTCTTGAAGTCGTCGACGTCGAGCATCACCAGCGACAGCGAGGTGCCGTAGCGCTCGGCCCGCCGGACCTCGCGCTCCAGCACCTCCTGGAGGCGCCGGTGGTTGATCAGGCCGGTGAGGTCGTCGGTGGCCGCGAGCCGCTGGACGCGCTCGTGCAGGGCCAGGTTCTGTAGGCACACGGCAGCCTGCTCGGCCAGGTTGCCCAGCACCTCGCGCTCGCGGGTGACGAAGCTGCCGTCGCGGCGCGCGATCGCGAGGACCCGCGCCGGCTCGTCGCCGACCTCGATCGACAGTCCGATCGCGGTCGCCGACCCGTCCCGCGCCTCGACCAGCTCGCCACCGGCAACGTGTGAACGCTCCACCTCCGCGAGCAGGCTCTCGAGCTCCCTGGCGTCCCCGCACGTCGTCTGTGTGCGATCCGGTCCCGTCGAGCGGTCGCCGGCGCTCAGCCGCCCGACGTCGACTTCGATCAGGTCGATCGCCGTCTCCACGATGATCCGCTCGAGCGCTTTGCGGTCGAGATTCGCGGCTGCGGTCTCTCCGATCCGGCGCTGCGCGGCCAACACGCGTTTGCGCTCGAGCGCCACCTCGTCGACGAGCTCGAGCGCGTGGGCGATCCGGCCGGCCCGTTCACGCGCGAATACCGCGAGTCCGGCCACCAGCGGAACGGTCAGCAGGAACGCATAGTGATGCAGCTGCGACCCGAAGGCCGCGAGCAAGCCCACCCCTGACAGGAGCACGTCGAACAGCGCGATATGGGCCACGACGCCCACTTGGAGGCTCGGCGACACGCCGGCGCCGAGGCTCTCGCGCAGCGTCGAGGCGACCATGTCTCCGGCGAGTTGCAGGCAGAGCGCCGCGATCCACACCGGCCAGCTCGAGTCGTAGATCGCACCGTGCGGCGCCACCAGCGCCAGGAACAGCGCCGGCGGCACCACGTACCAGGCGTCCGCGATGCTTGTGAGCAGGCGCTCCGCCGGCGCCTGCTGGCGGACCAGCTCCGGAGCGCGCGAGAGCACCAGGGCGATCGCGACCAGCGCCGGCACGATCGCTGGCGGGAGCAGCATCAGCATCGGCACGACAGCGAGCTGTGTCGGCATCGTGAAACCGCTCCCGACCGCGAAGCGGACTCGTGCCAGCATCGCGTAGGTGGCCACGAGTGCCGCAGTCTGGCCGACGGGGACCGTCACGTCCCGCCCCTTCCAGGCCGTGAGCGCGACCGCCACCAGGACGAGGCTCACGGCGGCGACGGTCTCGACGCGCCGTTCGCGCGCGCTGAGCCCGCGGGAGGCGTTCGGACGTCGTGCTTCGAGCAAGACCTCGGCGGCAGCGGCCAGGGGCCCCACCTGAGGCTTCCCGAGGCGAAGCATCAGCTGATCGGCCATTCTCGTGGCCAGTATCGGCTTCAATGCGATGGAGCTTTAGTGGACGAATGTCGTACTCGGGGAAATGGACGTACGAACCGACACAGGTCGTGAAGGCGCACGAAGTCTGCTCGAGCGTCACGATCCAGGAGGTCGGCCTCATGTTTTCCCGCGTTTCTCGGCGCGCATCGACGTCCACTGCTGCCGTCGCATCTCTCGCCGCTGTCGGATTCCTGGCGCTCGCCCTCGGGTTCGCTCCGTCCGCACGCGCCGATCTCCTCAATCTGGGAGCGCTCACCGGCTCGAACTGCGACGATCAGCTGTCCCAGCCGTTCTCCCAGTTCGGCGACGGAAACGACTACTACCCGGTTCCGGGCGGGACGTTCGAGTCGGGGCTCGGTGACTGGAGCACAACCGGGGACGCGGGCGTGACCGCGGGCAACGAGCCGTGGCTCGTCAACGACAGCTCCGACGGCAGCTCGCTGTCGCTGTCGCCCGGAAGCTCGGCCACCAGCCCCGCCACCTGCGTGTCGGTGGCCTCTCCCACGATGCGGTTCTTCGCGCGGGGAAGCGGCGGCTCGTCAGACTCGTCGCTGTCGGTCGAGGTGCTTGTCGGCGGCCCGAACGGCCTGCTCGCGTTGCCGATCGGCAGCGTCTCGGCCACCGGCGACTGGAACCCCACCCCTGCCTACCTGATGGTGGCGAACGTCCTGTCCCTGCTGGGTGGAAACACCGACGCCGTCGCGTTCCGGTTCACGCCGCACGGAGACGCCACCTGGCAGATCGACGACCTGTACGTCGATCCGTGGAGCAAGGGCTAGAGGCACCCGCGCCGCGAGCTCAGGTGCGATAGACCGCGGCGAGTAGGCCGGCGTAGGAGCGGACGAGCGCCTCGCGCTCGAGCGGGACCAGTGGGCTCTCGAGGTCACACCCGTCGCTGACCCACTGGTCCGAGTAGCGCATCGCGAGCGCGCGCTGCTCGGCGGCGACGCGCACGGCCGAGCTGTCGGTCCCGTAGGTGTAGGCGTAGAGCGCGGCGAGAGCATCCACGAGCGGCTGCTCCTCGGCGAGGATGCGCTCGTGGGCATCCGATCCGGGCCGGTGCTCGGCGTCAGGGCCGCGCTGATGCTCGCGGTGGACCCGCCACCACTCCACCTCGAGCGTCGCGGCCCGCGCCGGGTCGATCGTCTCGCGATGGCGGCGGGCGACCATGCTGTAGAACTTCGCCATCGCCCGCCGGGCGCCGTCCGGATCGTTGTCGGGAACAGGTGCCCACAGCTGGTTGGCGCGGAGCACGAGCCACGCCCCATACAGCGTCTGCGGCCAGGGAAGCCCGAAGGTGTGGTGCGTCAGCGACACCGCCGCCCGCAGAAACGCGAACCACTCGTGGCGGTAGTAGGTGACCCAGGCCTCGGTCTCGAGCGTGCCCACCCGGCGCGGGTCAAACGCACGGTGCGGCTTGACCGCGCGCCGCCTCGGCCGCCGCCCTCGGCGGCCGCGCCGGCGGGGCGTGACGACCCGCAGGAGCATCGATCGCGAACCTAACCGCTCAGCTGGCGCGTGTGCAATTCGTCAACCGGAGTTCCGGCACACGACGACGTCCTGCCAATCCGAGACGGCCCGCTCGTGCACGCCGAGCACTTCGAGCCACGCGGGCCAGTGGCGGCGCAGGTATCCGTGCCCGTGAAACGCGAGCCCATAGCTCGCGCCGACTCCCGGCAGCTCCGCCCGGTTGAACACCGACCGCACATACGGCTCGAACGCGAGCTCGTCCTCGCCCAGCGGCCCGCGGGCAAACGCGGACGGCGGACACCATCGCGTACGGACCGCGCCGGTTCGGAACTGCTCGGAGGCGTACGGACCATGAACCGTCAGCAACGCCATCCCTCCCGGCGCGAGCACCCGCCGCAGCTCATCCAGCCATCGGTCCTGGAGCGGCTCGTCGAGATGGCTGAACACCGAGATCGAGTAGATGAGGTCGAACTGCCCGGGGCCGAACGGCAGCGGCGGGACGGCGGCGCTCAGCGACCAGTCGAGCCCGGGCAGATGCCGGGCCGCCCAGGTGATCGCCGCGGCGTCGACGTCGCACCCGGTGCATCGCGCGTTCGGTGCGAGCGCCGCCATATGAGGCAGCACACGGCCCGACCCGCATCCGAAGTCGAGCACCGATCGCGCCTCGCCGACCGAACCGCCGGCGTCGTGGAGAACCGCGGCGAGCGCGGCCGCCGCCTGCCGGCCGCCCTCCGCGAACTCGCGCGCGCCCGGTGCTCCCGTCCGCGCCCGTAACCGTCGCGGGGGCACTCCGCGCTCCGCCTCCGCGCGAGGCGCGACGAGCGCCGCCACGGGTTCGGAGAGCTCGCGGGCACGCTTGAGTAGCCAGCCGGCAGCGAGCGGCCCGGCAGCGGCTCTGGATTTCATCGATGACAGGATGGCGGCGATGCTGGCAGAAGCGCACGCCTCCACGGTCCGCGAGACCTGCGAGCGGATGCTGCGGCGCAACTGGCGCGAGGGCGCCCGGCAGGCCGATGGCGTGCGCTACGCGTACACCCGCCCGAGTCCCGGCCACTATCCCTGGCAGTGGTACTGGGACTCGTGCTTCACCGCGACCGTGTGGCGGCACTTCGCGCCGGAGCGCTCGCGCCAGGAGCTCGAGTCGCTGCTCCGCGCCCAGCAGCCGGACGGGTTCATCGGCCACACGATCTTCTGGGACACGCCACTGAGCGGCCCGCGCCGGTTCACCTACAACGTGATCTCCCCCACTGCGCTCATGACCTCGAGCATCCAGCCGCCGGTGCTGGCCTGGGCGTGGCGGATCGCCGTCGGGGATCCGGCCGAGGTCCCCGGCATCGTCCGCCACCACGCCTGGCTCGCCGCCCACCGCGACCTCGACGGCGATGGACTGATCTGGATCGTGCAGCCGGACGAGTCGGGCCTCGACGCCTCGCCTCAGTTCGACCCGATCTGGCGCGGGCGGGCCCACGACCTCCCCGGGTACGTCCTGCTCGTCCGGCGCAACCGGCGGCTGGCGTTCGATGCGCGGCGGATCGCGTCAGCCGGCGGTCCGGTGTGCTGCGAGGTGATGACGAACGTCCTCTACTCGCTGTCGAGGGCGGCCCTCGGCCAGCCGTCGCTCACACCCGCGATCGTGGAGCGCATGTACGACCCAGGGGCCGGGGTGTTCTGGCCGCTGTCGCGGCCCGCCCTGACCGAACCGCCTCCCCTCACCTGGGCGGCGCTGTCGCCGCTGGCGCTGCCCGACCTCCCCGAGAACATCGGGCGCCGGCTGGTCGAGGAGCACCTGCTCAGCGCGAACGAGTTCTGGCTCGAGGTCCCGCCGCCGTCGGTGTCGGCCGGCGAGGAGACGTTCGCCACCAGTGACACGCGGTTCCTCAGCGTCAGGCGCTACTGGCGCGGGCCGACGTGGATCAACTCGGCGTGGCTCGTGTGGCTCGGGCTCGTCCGTCTCGGCTACGAGCAGCAGGCCGCCGAGCTGGCGGGACGGATCGTCGCCACCGTGGCGCGCGAGGGGTTGCACGAGTACTACAACCCACACACCGGCGCCGGCATGGGTGCGACCGACTTTGGGTGGTCCTCGCTGGTGATGGAGCTGCTCGACCCAGACCCTCGCGCGGCGAGCAGCTACCTGTGACGGCCTCAGGGCAGCCGCTAACGTAAGGACCATGGCCGACACACAGAGAGAGATGGCGCTGAACGACGAGCAGTGGCGGGCTCGCCTCACGCCCGAGCAGTACGAGGTCCTGCGCCGCCACGGCACCGAGCGCCCGTTCACCGGCGAGTACGTCAACGTCAAGGACGACGGCTCATATCACTGTGCCGGCTGTGGCGCCGAGCTGTTCAGCTCTGACACCAAGTTCGACTCCGGCACCGGCTGGCCGAGCTTCTACGAGCCCGCGGTGGCCGAGAATGTGGAGACGCGGGAAGACCGCAGCCTCGGGATGAGCCGGACCGAGGTCCTGTGCCGCCGATGCGGCGGTCACCTCGGTCACGTCTTCCCCGACGGGCCGAACCCGACCGGGCTGCGCTACTGCATGAACTCCTGCGCGCTCGAGTTCCAGCCTGAGAGCTAATCCCGCTCGGCATCGCGAGCGGTCGCCTGGCGTTCGCGGCGTTTGAACCAGATCACGCCGCCGATGGCCATGACGACGAGCACGGCTGCTCCGATGAGCCCGATCTCGGACAGCAGGTGGGCGCCCCGTTCACCGACGAAGTAGCCGACAAGCCCGAACGTGATCCCCCAGGTGATGCCGCCCAGCGCGTTCCAGAAGAAGAACTCCTTGAACGGCATGTGGTTGATGCCGGCCAGCCACGCCGCGGCGACGCGGACCAGCGCCACCCAGCGTGCGAGGAACACGGCTTTGCCGCCGTGCTTGTCGAAGAACTTCTCGCCGGCCTCGATCGCCATCTGGCGCCGGCGGTGAAACGGGCCGCGCGCCACCAGGACATCGCGGCCGAACCGCCGCCCCAGGAAGTAGCCGAGGTTGTCGCCGACGATCGCCGAGACGATCCCGATCAGGATCACCAGCTCGATGTTGAGCTTGCCCTGACTCGCCAGTACGGCGGCGGCCACCAGCGCCGTCTCGCCTGGCGACGGGACGCCCATCGACTCCAACCCGATCAGAGCGGGAAGCAGGTAGCCGAGGCTGTTCGAGAGGCCGATGAGCGCCGCGAGCGCGAGCATCACCGACGCGGCGGCGGATTCTGCAGCACCGCCAGCAACGACAGGCCGGCGGGAAGCGTGCGCCCGCGGGACAGCCAGCGCGCTTCGAACTGCAGAGGGCGCTCGAGCACGCCGTTCAGCCAGGCCGGCCCCACCTTCAGCTCCGGGGTGTAGTCGCCGTCGGCGCGGCGGCGGCGCTGAGCGAGGCGCACCGCAGCGGCGGGGGCGAGCAGCACGCTATTGAACGACGTCATCCGTTCGAGCTGCCAGCCGGAGCCGGTGGCCGCGTCTTTTAACGATGCCCGCCCGTAGCGCCGGAAGTGATGGTTGGCCTCGTCGTGCAGCGACCAGAGCGCCTGATACGCGGGCACGGTCACCAGCAGCCATCCGCCCGGCTTGGTCACGCGGCGCAGCTCGCGCAGGGTGACGCGATCCTCCGGCGTGTGCTCGATCACGTCGAGGCAGGCGATCAGGTCGAAGGTTCCGTCCTCCCACGGGAGCTCCTCGAGCCGGCCAACCTGGACCTCGCCTCGTCCGCGCCCGCGGGCCAGCTCGGCGGCCTCGGGATCGAGCTCGATCCCGTGCACCTCGCCGTAGTCGACCAGCTCCTCCATCGTCCGGCCCGAGCCGCAGCCGGCGTCGAGCACGACGGCCTCGGCCGGCAGCGGCAGCCGATCGAGCTCCGCGCGAATGATGCGTCGCCGGCCGCGGTACCACCAGTGGTGCTCGTCGACCTCGAGCATCGCCTTCATCAAGCGTTCGTCCATCGAAAGTGATGCTGTCAGTTGCGCCGCGGGAAGGCGTTGACAGGCGCCAGCCCGCGTCCTCTAGACGTGCAGCAGCGGCTCTCCGTCGGGTGCCCTCGCCACCGGCAGCCGCAGCGCGAACGTCGCGCCCGTCCCCTGCCCGCGCTCGAGCACGAGCTCTCCTCCCATCCGCTCGGCCAGCTCGCGTCCGATCGCCAGGCCGAGGCCGAAGCCGCCGGCTCCACCCGTCTGCCGGCCGCGCTGGAAGCGCTGGAAGATCAGTTCGCGTTCCTGTTCGGGGACGCCCGGCCCCTGGTCGCAGACCCGCACGAGCGCGTGGTGGCCGTTGCGCAGCTCCACCCTGATCTCGGCGCCATCCGGGCTGAGCCGCACCGCGTTCTCGAGCAGAATCCGGAGGATCCGGGCGACGCTGCCGGGGTCTCCCCGTGCCCACACCGGGCCAGTCGAGTCGTCGAGCACCGGCGTCAGGCTCCGCGCTGCGGTCCCGAGCTCGAACTCGGCCATCACCGCCCGGCTCAGCTCGCCGAGCTCGACCGGCTCGGAACGGAGCTGCACCTCGGTGTCGATGCGGCTCAGGTCGAGCAGATCAGCCGCCAATCGCCCGAGCCGCCGCGACTGCACCCGGGCCCGGGCCAGCAGCGTCCGGGCGTCGTGAAGGTCGGGGTCGTTCTCGTGCAGGTCCTCGTCGAGCAGCTCGAGCATTCCCTCCAGCGACGTCAGTGGCGTGCGCAGCTCGTGCGATGCGGTGGCCACGAACGCGCGCCGGGCCTCCTCCTGCGCGAGCAAGCGTTCGCGCATGATCGTGAACGCCCGGGAGAGGTCGCCCACCTCGTCACGCGCACGATCGGGGGGCAGTTCGAGCTCTGGGCTCCCTGCGGCCAGCTCGAGCGCTGCCTGACGCAGGCGCCGCAGCCGGCGAACGAGTGTGGCCGCGAGTGGGATGCCGAGGATCAGGGTGAGCGCGAGCCCGGCCAGCGCGGCGATCAGGAACGCCGAGCGGACGACGTGCACGGCGTCGGTGATCTCGCCGATCGGCTTACGCACGGCGAGCACGAACGGAAGGCCGTTGGACCTGAACGGGATGGCCACGCGTGCGTAGGGGGTCCCGTTGACGGTTCCGAAGCTCGTCACCTCACGGTGGGTGAGGAACGCCGTGCCGGTGTCGCTGTACGTGTCGACGGCAGCGTCCGAGTCGCTCGAGAGCGGCGGCAGCTGCGGGCTCCCGCGCCCGTGCCTGTCGGGATAGCCGAGCACGGTCACGTAGCTGCCGCTGCCGATCCGAGTCGCCAGGTCGTGCTCGGTCTGACGAAGACCCGCCGCCACTCCTGAACCCTTGTTGGGGTCACCCAGGTAGAGCAGCGACAGGTCGGCAAAGTCCCCGGTGGCGGCCTTCCCGTGCACGTCCTTCTGGAGGGTATGAAGCGAGGCGTTGCGTAGCTCCTGCTCGAGCGGACCCAGCAGCGCCAGCGCGGCTACGGCGAGCGTCGCCACGGTAGTGACGAGGACGGCGCCGACGATCCGGCCGCGCAGCCCGAGTGCACCCCGTCCCGGCCGGCTGAAGAACCCCCAGGGCCCGGCGTCCAAGCGACGAGCCACGCGCGGCACCGCCCCTACGACCCCCGCAATCGGTAGCCCGCGCCGCGCACGGTGACGATGTGGCGCGGCTTCTCGGGCTCGGGCTCGAGCTTCTCGCGCAGATGCCGGATGTGGACGTCGATCGCGCGGGGATCGCGGTAGGCGCTATCGCCCCAGATCGCGCGCAGCAGCTCCTGGCGGTTGAGCAGGCGGCCGGGATCCGCCATCAGCGCGTCGAGCAGCTCGAACTCGGAAAACGTCAGGCGCACCGGCTTGCCGTCCATGCTCACCTCGCGTTGAGCGCGATCGAGCACGATCGGCCCCACGACCAGCACCTCGTCTCCCATCGCCCGCGTGCCGGCCCGCCGGAGCACGGCCCTGATCCGGCTGCGCAGCTCGGCAAGCCCGAACGGTTTGGTCACGTAGTCGTCCGCGCCGGCCTCGAGCCCGAGCACCGCGTCGGCCTCGGAGTCGAGCGCGGTCAGCATGATGATCGGCACCACGTTGCGACGACCGCGGAGCGTCCGGCACACCTCGTAGCCGTCCGGCCCGGCCCCCAGGGCGACGTCGAGCAGGATGATGTCGAAGTGGTCGGTGCTCGCCCGGTCGATCGCGGCGCGCCCGTCGGCCACCGACGTCACGCGATGCCCCTCGCGCGAGAACGAGCGGGTCAACATTTCACGCAGGTCGGACTCATCGTCGACGACGAGGATGCTGAGGGACGCTTCCGTGGTCCGACCGACAGGGGCCTGGGCAGTTGCAGGACGTTCCTGCGACATCACGTGTCGATCGTAGCGACCACATCCCGGGCGAGCCAAAGCCTGCGGCGCCACACGACCAAACCTACGCAACTGCAGCTTCGATCGGGGTAGGGTGCGGCTCATGGGGAAGAACAGCCGTCCTGACGGCCGGCGACGCATCCGTGCGCGCCGGCGATCGATGCTGGCCGTGACCTGGGCAGTGGTGGTTCTGGCGAGCCTCGCCTTGGCGCCCGCCGCGGTCGCCGCAGCGACCGCCACCACCGGTGGCGTCACCAACCTGACCTCGACCTCGGCCACGCTGAACGGCACCGTCACCGCCGACTCGGGCGGCGCGCGCTGGTACTTCGAGTACGGCACCTCGACCGAATACGGTCAGCTCACCGCGACCCAGCAGGTGCCGAGCGGCACCACCGACGTCGCCGCGAACCTCACCGGGCTGATGCCGGCCACCACATACCACTATCGGCTCGTCGCCTACGGCGCGCTGTACTCGGAGGACGGTGCGTCCGGCGCCGACGAGACGTTCACCACGCCGGCGGCCCCCGGCACGATCGCCACCACCGGCCAGGCGACGTCGGTCACGGCCACCTCGACGGAGCTCAACGGGGTCGCCGATCCCAGCGAGGCCGGGTCGACGTGGCAGTTCCAGTACGGCACCTCGACCGCATACGGCCACGCCACGGCCTTGAGCCCGGCCGGCCTCGGCCTCGATCTCGTCTCCGCCAAGGTCACCGGCCTTGAGCCGAACACGACGTATCACTTCCGGCTGGTGGTCCAGCAGCCCGGACAGCCGGGGACCAGCGACGGCACGGACTCCATGTTCCGGACGGCCGAAGCGTTCGGCACGGCCCACCTGCGCGGTCACCACCTGAGGGTCCGCCACCACCGGGCCCGGGTGTCGTTCCAGTGCATCGGGAGCGCCGGGGCGCCGTGCCGCGGCGAGGTCTCGTTGAGCGTCAAGCGCGGTTCCGGCCAGCACGCACACAGCGTCGGATGCGGGTCCGTCGGGCTCGCCACCGAAGCCCCGCACAACCAGACCGTGTCCGTGAGGCTGCGCACGACGTGCTCCGCGCTGCTGGCCAAGGCCCGGCACCATTCGCTGGGAGCGCGGCTGCGGGCCGTGTTCACGACCCATCAGGGATCGCTCAGCACCGGGGTCAGACTGCTCGGTTAGACAGGCTCCAGCTCGCGGACGCTCCGCTGCCCGGCACCCTCCGGAACGGCTTGCGTGCGCGGCACGAGCGTGCCGGCGGACGCCACGGCCCACAGCACCGCCAGCCAGCTCAGCGTCGCCAGCGTGACGTGGATCCAGACCATGTCGGTGGGCAGCTTCAGCTCGTACTGGACGCTGCCCACGAGGCCCTGACCGGCGATCAGCACGCCGAGCACGGTGAGCGGCTCGAGCGTTTCCTGGGAGCCACCGCGGCGGCGCCACAGCAGCCACACGCCGATCACCACGACCCCGAACAGCGCCGCGATCGTGGCGTGGCGATGGATCACCCAGGTGAGCGTGCCGGCCCCTTCGAAGTGCAGGCGGTGGATGCGCTGCCCCGGCGAGCCCCCGGCGTGGGGGCCGGCGGCGGTGGCGGCCGTCCCCGCGAAGAGCGTGATCGCCCCCAGCGGAGCCAGCGCGCGCACGCACCAGACCGCGGATCGGTCGGTGGCGCGAGGGCGTTCGCCCGGCTCGTAGCGGCTGCGCCAGGCCAGCGCCACGGCCGCGACCAACACGAGCATCGAGAGGCAGTAGTGGGCCATCACGAATCCGGGGGCCAGGTGCTCCTCGACCGTGTAGCCGCCGAGGACCGCCTGGGCCACGACGCCGAGCGGGAGCGCCAGCGCCAGCAGCGCCAGGTCGCGCCGGAACGGCCGGCGCGTGAACGCCAGCGCGGCGGCGATCACGGTGACCACGCCGACGATCCCTGAGATCGTGCGGTTCGAGAACTCGATCAGGGCGTGCGTGCTGATCGGCGGCAGCGCCCGTCCCGAGCACTTCGGCCAGTCGGGGCAGCCGAGGCCGGAGCCGGTCAGCCGCACGGCGGCGCCGGTGAGCACGATCAGCGTGAGCGCACCCAGCGCCACGTAGGCGACGCGGCGGTACTGGGTCGGGGTGACGGCGAGGCGGTCGCGCACTGCTGCGCGGATGCTAGCGGCGAACAGCTGCTATCGAAACGTGCTGTCAGAACGGCAGCTGGGCCGTGATCTTCGCCAGCGGCGGGGCCTGCGCATCCCGGGGCGAAACGATCAGCTCGAGGCCGGCGGGCCACTCGATCCCAATCTGGGGATCGTCGTAGGCGAAGCCGCTCTCCAGCCCAGGGTCGTAGTACGTGGAGGTCTTGTACATGACATCCGCGACTTCACTGAGCACGCAGAACCCGTGACCGAATCCATCCGGGCAATACAGGATGCGGTGGTTGTCCTCGCTCAGCTCGAAGCCCTCCCACTGGCCGAACCCGGGCGAATCGGGCCTGATGTCGACGAGCACGTCGAGAATCGCGCCGCGCGCGCAGCGCAGCAGCTTGGCCATCCCGGGCTGGAAGTGCATCCCCCGGATGACGCCCTGACGCGAGCGCGAGTGGTTGTCCTGGACGAACTGCTCGGCGATCCCGAACTCCGCGAGCGCGTCGCGACGATAGGACTCGAGGAAGAAGCCCCGGCTGTCGCCGTGCACGATCGGTTCGATCAGCATGGGGCCGTCGAGCGTGATGGGCAGTGACCGCACGGCGGTGGAATGTAGCCGAGCACTGCGCCGAAGGATCCGCGACGGTCGTTCGGGCCACACTCACGCAGGAACGCAATCGAAGCTCGTACGATGGGCGGCCGGATGATGAGCCGTCTGATCCCACGACGCCCCCGCCACGCGCCGTCACGAGGACCCGAAGGACCGCGCGCGGAAGCCGAGGCGAACTCGGCTGCCGGCACGCCGGAAGGCCGGAGCGCCGCGCCTTCGCGGATGCTCGCCCCACAGGGCGAGCCGGCCGCTGGCATCGCCACGGAGACGCTGTTCGCCCGGCTCTCGCACGCGGATGTCGAGAAGATCACGTCGCGGCTGAGCGACGAGCACCGCGCCCGCTACGAGCAAGCAGGCTCACTTGAACGCAAGCGCCTGGCCCTGGCCTTCGGTCTGTTCTATGGAGTCGAGAACGTCGATCGCCGGACGGAGCTGACGGCGGTGCTCCCTCCGGAGGGAGTTCACCTCATGGACCGCCAACTCGTCGAGCAGACCGGCGGCGCCTACCGCTACGCCGACCTCGTCCTCGACTTCCTGACGGCGAGCGGTCAGCCCCTTGCCCGGGGCGACAAGGTCCTCGACTTCAGCTCGTCGTCGGGCCGCGTGGTCCGTGTCCTCGCCGCGGCGCGGCCGGATGTCAGCTGGCACGGCTGCGATCCGAACCAGGGCGCGATCGCATGGGCCGCGCAAAACCTGCCCCAGGTCGACTTCTTCGTCTCCGACACCGCGCCTCCGCTCCCCTTCGAGGACGGCACGCTTGCAGCCGCCTACGCGATCTCCGTCTGGTCTCACTACAACGCCGCAGCCGCGCTGCGGTGGTTCGACGAGATGCACCGCGTGATCCGGCCTGGCGGCCACTTGATCTTCACCACGCACGGGATGAACTCGACGGCCTGGTTCAGCAGCTTCCGGGATTCCTCGATCGACGCCGTGCTCGGAGAGAGCTGGGTCCTCGAGACGGTCGACCGCCTGCAGAGCGACGGACACTGCTTCTGGGACGTGTTCGGCGAGCGCGGGGACGACGGCGTTCTCGCCGGCGACTGGGGCCTCGCCTTCTTCACACCGGAGTGGCTGATGGAGCGGGTGACCCCCGCGTGGGGCGTGACCTACTACCGGATCGGGCGCGCCGACGGAAACCAGGATGCGTTTGCGCTCCGTCGCCGCTAGCCGAGCCCACTGGAGCGCCCCCGCATGACGCCTCGCACACTGGTTTCGGCCATCTCCCGCCTGCGTCGGCCTGCGGAAGTCCCCGACCCGTGGAGCTCCTATCTCGCCGCCGTTGAGCCCGCGCTCGCCGCCGAGCCGCGCGTTCATCGCTTCGCGCAGCCGCCGGTCATGGCGGACTCGGCGCTTAAGGCGCGCCCGGTGAGCGTGTGGATCGGCAACGGTGTTGGCGACGCGGAGTTGACTCGGGCCGCCCTGGCGGAAGGCACGGCAGGCCCGGTGGCGCTGCTCGACGGCCCCCTCGAGCAAGCCCTGTTACAGACGCGCACCGATCACGTCCTGCTCGTCCGAGGCGGCGATGAGCCGGCTGGGATCGCGCTCGAGCGCTTCGGTCTGGCTGCCGCGCTGGCCCCCGACGCCGACGTGATCACGTGCGACGACGACGAGCTGACGCCAAGCCGCGCCCGCCGCTCGCCCCGGTTCCGCCCAGGCCCCTCCCCGGATCGCTGGCTCGCGTGTGACGACAGCGGTCCGATGCTCCTGGTCCGCCGCGGCGCGGCTGCGGCACTCGCCGGACAGCTCGTCGGCGGCCGGGCATGGCGGCACGAGCTGGCGTTGCGGCTGGCCGGGCCGTCCGGCGAGCGGCACGCCCACGTCCCGGTGATCCTCTGCCACCGGGGCGCCGAGACGGAGGATCCACCGCCGCTCGAGCCGGGCGCCGTGGAGCGGATCGTCCGAGCGAGCGAGTCCCACGCGCGCGTCCGAGCACGCGACGGGGTCCGCGCGGTCAGCCGCTTCGTCGCCGGTGAGCCGTCGGTCGAGGTCATCGTCTCCTTCCGCGATCGCCCGGAGCTCCTCGAGCGATCCGTCGGCTCGGTCCTTGCCCGCAGCGACTACGGGCGGCTCCGGGTCGCGCTCGTCGACAACGGCTCACTCGAGACCGACACCGGGGAGCTCGTGCGGCGGCTCAAGCGCGACCCCCGGGTCCGGGCGATGCGCGACGAGCGCCCCTTCAATTTCGCGGCTCTCAACAATGCCGCCGTGTCCGGTTCCAATGCCGACGTTCTCGTGTTCCTCAACAACGACACCGAGATCATCAGCGAGGACTGGATCGACGGGCTGCTCGAACACGCGCTGCGCCCCGAGGTCGGGGCGGTCGCGCCGCTGCTGCTCTACCCGGATGGCACCGTGCAGCACGCGGGCGCCGCCCTCGGTCTCCACGGATATGCCGGCCATCCGTTCGCGGGCCTTGATCCCTCGGCTCAGACGCCATTCGGGGTTGCGGCCGGCGGCACCCGGAACTGGCTGGCCGTCACTGCCGCCTGCATGATGGTGGAGCGGACGAAGTTCCTCCGGGTGGGCGGTTTCGACGAATCGTTCGTCGTGGGCGGCAACGACGTCGACCTGTGCCTGCGTCTCACCGCAGCCGGCCACCGCAGCCTGTGCGTGCCCGAGGTTTCCCTGCTTCACGACGAGTCAGTGTCGCGCGGGTCCCATCTCGACGCCGGCGACTTCGCGGCCTCTGAGCGCAGCTATGGGACGTTCCGAACGGTCGGGGATCCGTTCTACAACCCCAACCTGACCCTGACCAAAACCGACTGCTCGGTGAGGACACCGGGATGAGCACGACATCGCGAGGTTCGATGACGCGCTTCGGCAAGGTCCGGCGGCAGTACATCTGGCAGACGATCAAGAAGGGCCCGACCGAGGTCGGGTACGCGTACTTCAGGGCGCGGCGGCGCCGCAAGAACATCTCCGACGACGAGCCGCTGCTCAGCGAGTCCGATCAGCTCATCTTGTCCGGGGCGTTCGATGCACGGGACGAGGACATCGAGGAAAACCGGCGGCTGATCGAGCGTTATCGGACAGCGAAACCGTTCGAGATCAATTCGGTGACCTGGATGCTGCCCTTCTTCCACCACGTGTACTTCGGCGGCACCCACACCCTGCTGCGCTTCGCCGACCACTTTGCCCGCGCCCATGGAGTGACGACGCACTTCCACTGCTACGACGTTGGTGCGGATCGGGTGCCTGAGCTCTCGGGCAAGATCGCCGCCGCGTTCCCGGCGCTGGCAGCGGCCACGTTCTCCTCCGGTCACTCCGATCTCGCCGAGCTCCCCGCGTGCGACGCGGCGATCGCGACGTTGTGGTCAAGCGCCTATCCGCTGCTGCAGCTACGCGGCGCGCGTGCGAAGTTCTACTTCGTCCAGGACAACGAGCCGCAGTTCTACCCCGCCAGCGCCGCCTGGGGGCTGGCGGAGGAAACCTACCGGCTCGGGCTGCCCGGAATCGTCAATACACCCGGGCTCGCCGACGTGTACCGGGCGTATGGCAATCCCGCGGTCTCGTTCATCCCCGCAGTCGATCGCGATCGTTATCACCCGAGCCACGAGCCACGCGACCCGGCCGCTCCGGTTCGGGTTTTCTTCTATGCGC
>DASXOS010000157.1:0-18613 GCA_036494115.1 Solirubrobacteraceae bacterium
CGTGATCACCGCCGCCGCCCTCGTCATGGTCGCCGTGTTCGGATCGTTCGCCTTCAGCAGCAGCCGCCCGCTGGAGCTGTTCGGCGTGATGATGGCCACCGCGGTGTTCCTCGACGCGTTCGTGATCCGGATGCTCCTGCTACCTGCCGTCCTCCAGCTGCTCGGCCGCCGCACGTGGGCGTTCCCGAGCGGACTCGACCGGCGCCTCCCGCGGGTGGCGATCGAACCCCACACCGGTTCGCGCCGCGGCTATCCGCCGGTCCCCGCGCTCGAGGAGGGGGCGTGACGACGCCAAGCAGTCGGTTCGATCGAACGCTCGAGCTGGTCATGGCGCACCTGCGTGCCCAACTCGCCGGTTAGCGCCACTTCACCCCCGCGACAGGAGCTGAGCTCTCATGCGCACCTTCAGCATTCGAGGACGGCCTGTTCTGTTGGATGGCGCTCATGTTCTTCGTCTTCTTTCCCGCCCCGCATCATCCGATGTCGGACGGCCCTACTTACTAGTTCCTCATGCAGGTCGGCATGGTGGCTGGCTTCTTCACCGCCTGGCCGGTCAACAGCTGGCTGATCCGCGCCGGCAGCAAGGAAGCCATGTGAGTCGGACCGTCGGGGTGCGCGCTACTCGGCGCCGAGGACTTTGAAGTTGTGGCTGACGAACACGTGGTGCGGCCAGTTCACGGCGATCATGTGGACGTTGTACTCGCCGTTGCTCCGCAGCACGACACGGCTCCTCGGGCATTCCGGCGTGCCGGGCGGCCGCACCCGATCGGAAGCGTCAACCCGGAACACTGCCTCCGTCTGGGGCGCTACCGGCATGCACTTCATCGTGATGGGCTGCACATCGCGTTGACGATCGCCAAGCCGACAGCCTCGGCGCCCAGTCGCGCAAGCGCTGATCGACTTCCTCGACAGCCCTCTCGCCCGCCACTCGCGCACGGCCGACGTCCTGCTCGATCGCTACCAGCGCTGATGCTGCGAGACCTGGTGGCACAATGAGATGGGCGACAAGCGATCAAGCTCCAAGCCCGCCGAACAATTGCGCCGCTGAAGATCGGACCGAAGTGACCCTGGGCGGTGACGAGCCGCGTGTACTGGCCGAGGAGCAAGCTTCGTTGCGGCGGCTCGCGATGCTGGTCGCGCAGGGTGTCGCGCCCGAGAGTGTGTTCGCGGCGGTCACTGAGGAGGTCGGGCGGCTGCTATCCGTCGATTACGCGCTCGTGGGTCGCTATGAGCCCGACGGGGCTGTCACCTTCCTCGCCGCCGCGGGCCGGACCGACCGCGTCTTGGCCGCTGGCACCCGATTGAAGCTTGGAGGGAAGAACGTCAGCACGCTCGTGTTCGAGACGCGCCGTCCGGCCCGGACTGACAGCTATGCCGATGCCTCCGGTCCGTCCGCTGTTGCCGCCCTCGAGCGAGGAGCCTGCTCATCGGTCGGGACGCCGATCATCGTAGAGGGCAGCCTGTGGGGCGTGATGGTCATCGGCTCGTCCGGGGAGCCGCCGCTGCCGTCGGAAACGGAGGCGCGCCTCGCTTCTTTCACGGGGCTGGTGGCGACGGCGGTCGCGAATGCCGAGAGCCGCGCCGAGCTCGCCCGGCTGGCTGAGGAGCAGGCGGCGTTGCGGCGAGTGGCGACCCTCGTCGCGCGTGGGATCCCGCCGGCGGAGCTGTTTGCGGCGGTCACTGAGGAGGTGGGGCACGTGCTTCACGTCGATGCCGCGGCCATGGCCCGCTACGAGTCCGACGACACGATGACCGCCGTAGCCATCTCGAGCCGGACCGGCGACACCTTCGCTGCCATTGGCAGTCGGCATCGGCTTGGGGGGCAGAACGTCAGCACGCTCGTGTTCGAGACCGGGCGTCCGGCCCGGATCGACACCTACGCCGGCGACGCCTCCGGCTCGATCGCTGATGAGATCCGTACCATGGGCGTCCGCTCGGCGGTCGGGGCGCCGATCAGCGTCGAGGGCCGTCTGTGGGGCGTGATTCACGCCGCTTCGACGCGGGAGCAGCCGCTGCCGGCGGACACCGAGACGCGCCTTGTCTCGTTCACGGAGCTGGTGGCGACGGCGATCGCCAATGCGGAGACTCGCGCGGGGCTTACCCGGCTCGCCGAGGAGCAGGCCGCGTTGCGCCGGGTCGCGACGCTGGCCGCGAGCGGTATCGCGCCGGAGAAGTTGTTCGCGGCGGTCAGCGAGGAGGCCGGGCAGCTACTCGGCGCGCACCTCGCCGGGATGGCCCGTTACAACAGCGATGAGACAGTGACGGTCTTGGCTACCTGGGCCGCCGAAGGCGAGCACCCGTTGGTTCCGGGTCCGTGGCCGCTCGGCGGGGGCGATCTGGCATCGGAGATCTGGAGGACCGGCCAACCCGTCCGAATAGCTGACTACCGGGCCGTGCGCGGACGCATCGCCTCGTTCGTTCGAGAAGAACTCGGCATCGGCTCCTCGGTCGGCAGCCCGATCGTCGTCGGAGGACGCTTGTGGGGCGCGCTGTTCGTCCATGGGAGGCAGAACCACCCGCCGCCTCCACCGGAAACCGAATCGCGTCTCACGAGCTTCGCGGACCTGGTGGCGACTGCGGTCGCGAACGCGGAGAGCCGCGCTGGGCTGGCCCGGCTCAGCGATGAGCAGGCGGCGTTGCGGCGGGTCGCCACGCTGGTCGCGCGGGGTGTGCCGCCTGAGGAGGTGTTCGCGGCGGTCAACGAGGAAGTCGTGCGGCTGCTCCCTGTGGATTTCGCGCACATGGGTCGTTACGAGGGAGACGGTACGGCCACCGTCGTCGCTGCCTCGGGCAGCACGGTTGATCACTTTCGCGTTGGCCGCCGGTGGAGCCTCGGAGGCATGAACCTGACCACGATCGTGTTCGAAACGGGGCGTCCTGCCCGGCTTGACTATGACGACGCCTCCGGACCGCTCGGCCTGACCGCTCGCGAGCTGGGCATCCGCTCATCGGTCGCGACGCCGATCATCGTCGAGGGCCGCGTCTGGGGCGGTGTGTTCACCGGTTCGACCGTTATGAAGTCACTGCCGGCGGATCTCGAGGCGCGCCTCGGCTCGTTCACGGAGCTGGTGGCGACGGCCGTCGCGAACGCGGAGAGCCGCGCTGCTCTGGCCGCTTCACGCGCGCGGATTGTCGCGGCCGCGGATGAGAGCCGGCTGCGGATTGAGCGTGATCTGCACGATGGGGCGCAGCAGCGGCTGGTGCACGCGGTGATCGTCCTGAAGCTCGCGCTGCGGGCGCTCTCGAACGGCGAGCCTAACCCGGACGAACTGGTGGCCGAGGCGCTCCGTCAGGCCGAGCACGCGAACGCCGAGCTGCGCGAGCTGGCGCACGGCATCCTGCCCGCGGCGCTGACGCGGGGCGGGCTCCGAGCGGGAATCGACGCGCTCGTGTCCCGGGTCTCGCTGCCGGTGAGTGTGGACGTGTCCGTCGAGCGCCTCCCGGCCGCCGTGGAGGCGACTGCGTATTTCATCATCAGCGAAGCGCTCACGAACGTGGTCAAGCACGCTCGTGCAGCTGGCGCCCGAGTGACGGCCAGGGTTGAGCGCGGGGAGCTGCGAGTGGAGGTTCGCGACGACGGGATCGGAGGGGCGCGAGGCGGGGAGAGCACCGGCTTGGGCGGCCTGGCAGATCGGGTCTCGGCGCTGGCTGGACGCCTTGAGCTGGAGAGTCCGCCCGGCGCGGGCACGCGAGTGTGCGCGCTCCTGCCCGTCTCAGGCCAGGGCGAACCGCTCGAGGCGTCACGCAAGTAGGTGAGCACCGCGAGCACCCGCCGGTGCTCGGTCTGGGCCGGGTCGAGCTCGAGCTTGTGGAAGATGCTCGTGACGTGCTTCTCCACCGCCGCCTGGCTGATCAGGAGCGCCTGCGCGATGCCGCGGTTGGACTTGCCCTCCGCCATCGCCGCGAGCACGTCGCGCTCGCGCGGGCTGAGCCGATCAAGCGGGCTGTGGTGCTGACGGCGGCCCAGCATCCGCCCGACGACTTCGGGGTCGAGCGCGCTGCCGCCCCCCGCGACCCGGGCGACGGCGTCGATGAAGCTCTCGACATCACCCACGCGCTCTTTGAGCAGGTAGCCGACTCTCTCAGCGCGCTCCCCGATCAGGTCGAGGGCGTAGCGCTCCTCGTAGTACTGAGAGAGCGCCAGCACACCGGTCTCGAGCCGCTGCCGTCGTAGCTCGATAACCGCGCGCAGAGCATCGTCATCGTGGCCGGGCGGCATGTTGACGTCCGCGATCACGACCGACGGACGGTGGGCGAGGCCCTTGCGCAGGAGATCCGGTGCGTCGCCGACCTGAGCGACGACCTCGAACCCCGCCTCGGTGAGCAGCCGCGCAATCCCCTTACGCAGCAACACGTCGTCTTCGCCGATCACCACTCGCAGAGGCGCTGACATCGGGGCAACCGTACCGCGCGTTCTGCGCTCCCTGGCTATTCGTCCCCGAGTAGCCGCCGCAGCGGCATGTTGGGCAGTCAGCTTTGTTCACGAACGCGCGAGCGCCGGCACGCCGGGCCTCATGGTTGGTGGTGATCTCGCCATCGATCGAGGTGAGAACGACCCGGGGGTGCCAGGGGAGCGGCACGAGCTGGCGCGCGAGGGTGATTCCGTCTCCGTCGGGCAGCTCGCCGTCGACCACGACCGCCGACGGCTTCAGGCGGGCGGCAGCCCCCACCGCCCCCGCGACGCTGTCGGCCCCGCCGACGACAGTCATGCCGCTGGCGGCGAACAGTCGTCCCGCCAGTTTGCGGAACTCCGGGTCGTCGTCCACGACGAGAACGGATCGAATCACGCGGCCAATCATCGCCGCCGTGCGGCGACACCTGGGTAGGGAGAGCCGGAAATGCTGGGCCCGGGTAGGGATTCCCCTACGGGGAACCTCCGGCACCCGGGGCCAGCTCTCTGGCGGATTCGTATGTACCGGCCCGAGGCGGGGTGAGAACGTGACCGCCACCGATGCCCTCTCCGAGAATCTCGCCGCTGTCGCGCCGACCCCAGGGCCCGAAATGAGCGCCACACGAACCGGCTTCGCACACGGCGCCACGCTCGAGCGTGACCGGCTCGAGCGTCGCGTCAGCTGGATGACCGTGGTGGTAGAAGCGCCAGTCTCGCTCGCCGGGCGGAGACTGCCGCTTTCCGCGGCGGGGCTTGCAACCAGAGGGTCGCGGCTAGCGCCCCGCCAGACCTGGATTCCGCTGGCCTACCCCAAACCGTTTACGGCTTTCCTTACCCAGGTCGTGGGTCAGCCCTCCTTGTGGCCACCCCTGGCCCGGTGCACGCTGCTCGCATGAACACATCCCGTTCTACATCCACATCCACAATTGCCGGAATCAAAATTCCCGACAGCGCGCTGGCCAAGGACGCCACCGCGCTCGTCCGCGACATCGAGTCAGATCTGCTCTATCACCACTCCCTGCGTGTGTTCGTCTTCGGCTCTCTGCAGGGGGAACGGCGAGCGCTCGCGTACGACCCCGAACTGCTGTACGTTGGCGCGATGTTCCACGACATCGGCCTCGTCGAAGGGCATCGAAGCGAGACCGACCGCTTCGAGGTCGACGGCGCCAACGCGGCCCGCGACTTCCTCGAGCAGAGAGGCATCCCGGCGGACGCCGTCCGCGTCGTGTGGGACGCGATCGCGCTGCACACAACGCCCGGCATCCCTGACCACAAGGAGCCCGAGGTGGCGCTTGTGACCGCCGGCGTGGAGCTTGACGTACTCGGCCTTGGCTACGACGACATCACCGCCGCACAGCGCGACCAGGTCCTCAGCGCGCTGCCGCGAGTGGACTTCAAGCATCAGATCATCGAGGCGTTCGGCGCCGGAATCGCGCACAAGCCGCAGACCGCGTTCGGCAATGTAAAGGCCGACGTGTTGGAGCGAACGCTGCCCGGTTACAAGCGTCCCAATTTCTGCGAGCTCATCCTCGCCTCACCCTTCGCCCAGTAGCCAACGCGTTTCGTCGTTCAGTCGCAATCGGCGGCTCGAACGTCGACCAGGGCAGCGGGGACGGGGTGTGCTTCGCGGTCGCTGGACGAGTTCAGGACCGGGCTTTCGCAGTTGGAGGCAGGACAGATCATCCCCCACCCGTAGCCTCGGCCTCGTGGCGCCACCGGTCGTCGTCGCCGGGCCGAGCTCGGTCACGTCGTCCATTACCTGGCTCGCCCGGTTAGCGTGGTCTTGAACGCGGTGATGAGGTCTCCGTTGCGTAGGCCGGGCTGCCCAACGCAACGTGCTGCACGTGCGCGTCCTGCGGGTTGATCGAGGCCTCCTCTCCCCGGAGCGCGCCCGTCGCCGGGTGGTGCGCTCTGCCGTTCGAGCAGCTCGTAGCGATCCATGAGCAGCCGGTAGGCCTGGGCGCCCCACCGCGCCAAGGCGGCCACGGCCCGGCGTGTAGATGGGTCCGGCCCGTGGCTGGGGGTAGGGTCGATCAGCCGCTTGTAGTGCTCGGCGCGAAGCGGCGTGTCGCACCCTCGCCAGGCGCGCTAAGCATCCCGGCAGTGAGAGGTCGTCGAGCGGCGTCAGGGTAGGTCGGCGATTGCGTCCGCGAGCGGGCGGCGGCGTCCGGTGAGGAACGGGAGCTCGTGGCGCGTGTGGCGGCGCGCCTCGGCAGCGCGGAGGTGGCGCATGAGGTCAACGATCGGCGTCAGCTCGTCGGCCTCGAACGCGAGCAGCCACTCGTAATCGCCCAGGGCGAACGCGCTGACGGTGTTCGCCCGCACTTGCGGGAACGCTCGCGCCATCCGGCCGTGTTCGGCGAGCATCTCGGCGCGCTCCTGCGGCGCCAGGAGATACCAATCGTAGGAGCGCACAAAGGGGTAGACGCACACGTAGCCGCGCGGTTCCTCCCCTTGATAGAACGCTGGCGTGTGGTCTTTGGCGAACTCCGCTTCGCGGTGCACGCCGATCGCCGACCAGAACGCGTCGAGAGCGAGCCCGAGGGGGGTGCGGCGGAATGCGATCAGTGCTTCCTGAAGACCGTCGGCGGTCGGCCCCACGAGCCACAGCAGCAGGTCGGCGTCGTGCCGATAGCCGCTCACGGTGTAGGCACCGCGCACGGTTGCGTCGGTCGACTCGAGCGCCTCGCCTGCGACGGCCGCCGCGTCGGCGCGCCCCGCATCGGGCATGCGACGGTCGCCGTTGCTCGCCGCGAATGCGGCGTAGAGGGTGTATGCGGTGGGTTTCTCGGTCACGCGTGACTCCTTACCTTCTCGTGGATTACGCCGCCGACGGCGAAGCCGAGATGGCCAAGCACTCGGTCGGCGGCGGCGTGGCCGGAGCGCACGCAGGCCGCAAGCCCGGCGCCGCGATAGGACGCGCCGGCCACGGCGATGTGTGGGGGCAACGCTGCCTCGATGCGGTCAACGCGCGCCAGGTGCCCGACGAAGTACTGGGGGATCGCGGCGCCGAAGCGCTGGACGCGCAGGTCGACCGGCGCGCGAGACAGCGCCAGAGCAGCTGCGAGCTCGCGATGGACTGCTGCCGCGAGCTCGCGGTCGCCGAGAGCGGGCGGGGGCGCACCAGCCCGCCCGACGAACGCCTTGACGATCGCCGGGTCGCCGCGCAGGTGCTCCCACTTGGCTGATGACCACGTGCACGCGCGGACGAGGCGTTCGTCGCCGGCGGTCACAAATCCGGTGCCCGCAGGCAGCCGGGCGAGCGCCTCGGCGGGGTAGGCGAGCGCCACGACCGCGGCCGGGGCATGGACGATCGCCTCGAGCTCCGCAGCGGCGGTGGACGCCGCGCTGCTGAGCATCCTCGCCGCGGCATCCGCAGGCGTGGCGAGCACGCAGGCCGCAGCCTCGAGGGCGTTCCCGTCGCTCTGGGCGACGATCACGCGGCCCGGGCGGGGCGTGTGCACCGCGAGGGTAGGCACGCCGAGCCGCACGTTCGCGCCGGCATCCTGCGCGCGCGTGGCGAGCGCCGCGGCGAGCGACCCCAACCCCCCGCGGAGCGTCGCGAACGCCGGGCCGGCGGCGGTCGGGCCGGCGGCCCGCAGACCGCGCGCCAGCCCCTTGCCTGTGCGAAGGGCGCCGATGAGCTGTGGCGCGAGCGCTTGCGTGCTCAGCGCGTCGCAGCGGCCGGCGTGGATGCCGCCCAGCAGTGGATCGACGATCTGCTCCAGCACTTGCCGGCCCAGGCGCGAGCGGACGATCGCCCCGATCGCGACGTCGCCGTCGGGGGCTCGGGACGGTGCGATCACATCCCATCCGCAGCGCAGCACGCCGAGCGGTGAAAGCAGACGCGAACGGATCAGCTCGAGCTGTCCACCTGGCATTCGCGCCAGCGCGTCCGGCGGTAGCGGTCGCAGCCCGCGCCGTGTCCAGACAAACGCGCCGGACGAGGCCGGGGTCACCAAGTCGTCGTCGAGCGACAGCTCTCGGCACAGGTCAACCGCGGTCGGTTCCCGCGTGACCAGCATCTCGGCGCCCAGGTCGAGCGGACGCCCGGCGAACGAGGTGGTGTAGATCTTGCCCCCGAGCCGGTCGGCGGCTTCGAGCAGCGTAACGTCGACGCCGGCCCGGGTCAGGCGATCGGCCGCCGCTAGCCCGGCGATCCCGCCGCCGACGACAACCACGTCGGTCATTGCCGCGCGACCTCTGTCGCCAGCAGCGGCGCCACCACGCCGGCGAGCGCCTTCGCCAGCCTCGGATCGGCGTTCGGCGAGACGGTGCGGGCAAACGGAAAACCCAGCTCACGGGCCGCCGCCGCGGCCTCGATGTCGAGGTCGTAGAGGACCTCGAGGTGATCGGCGACGAAGCCGGCCGGGCAGACGACGAGGCCACTCGCCCCGGCGGCGGCGATCTCCGGGATTACCTCGAGGATGTCGGGTCCGATCCACGGATCCGCGGTTCGGCCGGCGCTCTGCCAGGCGATGCTCCAGCGCGCCAGGCCGGCGGCGCGTGCAACCGCCTCGGCGGTGGTGCGCAGCTCGTGGGGGTATGGATCGCCCGCCGCCAGGATCCGCTGCGGAAGGCTGTGGGCGGTGAAGACCACCTCGGCTCCCGAGGCCGCTTGGCCGAGCTGCGCGAGCGCGTCGTGCACCGCCTGGGCGAGCCACTCCACGTATCCGGTCGCGGTCGCCCACGAGCGGACCATCGCGAAGCTCGGCGCTCCGGGGCGGTCGCCGAGCGCCGCCGCGACCCGTCCCGCGTACTCGCCGACGCTCATGCTCGAGTAGTGCGGTGCCAGCACCAGCCCGACCACGCGCTCGACGCCCGCGGACGCGAGATCGCGGGTCGCATCCTCGATGAACGGTCGCGCGTGCTTCATTCCGAGCACTACCTCCACGTTGGAATGCCCCGCGGCCCGAAGCGCCGCGCGCAGGCCGGCCGCCTGCGCTTCGGTGATCGCGAGCAGCGGCGAGCGTCCCCCGATCGCCTGGTAGCGCTCGCGCAGCTCCGCGAGCAGCTCGGGTGAAGGCGGCCGACCGTGCCGGATGTGCGTGTAGTACCGCTCGAGGTCGTCCAGCGTCGCCGGGGTTCCGTAGGCCATCGCGATGACCGCCGAGCCGCTCATGCCGTTGCCTCCCGCGCGTGCTCGTGGACCAGCTCGACGAGGCGGCCGGGGACATCCGGCGGGGTGTCGGGCAGCACGCCGTGGCCGAGGTTGAACACGTAGCCGGTGGCCGGCGCGCCGGCCAGAACCGAGCGCGCCTCCTCCTCGACCGACGCCCACGGCGCGAGCAGGGCGGCGGGGTCAAGGTTGCCCTGAAGCGAGATCTTCGGACCCAGTCGGTGTCGCGCTTCGCTCAGCGGCGTACGCCAGTCCAGGCCGAGCGTGTCCGGTCCAGTGTCGGCCATCGCCTCGAGCAGATGCCCGGCGCCGACGCCGAACAGGATCCGCGGCACGCCGAGATCGCTGACCTCGTCAAAGAGCGCCCGCGTCGGAGGGGCGACGTGGCGCTCGTACTGCGCGCGCGAGAGGAACCCGATCCAGGACTCGAAGACCTGGACCGCCGCGGCGCCCGCCCTGGCCTGGGCGCGAAGGCTGGCGGCCGCGATCGCGGCAAGCCGGTCGAGCAGATCGCGGAACAGCGCCGGCTGGCCGAGCATCATCGCCTTCGTCCTAGCCTGCGCCTTCGACGGGCCGCCCTCGATCAGATAGCTCGCGAGCGTGAACGGCCCGCCGGCGAAGCCGATCAGCGGCACGTCCAGCTCTGCGCACAGCAGCCGCACAGCCTCTCCCACCTCGGGCAGATCCTCGTCGGGCTCAAGCGGTCGCAACCGACGGATGTCGGCGGCAGTGCGGACCGGCGCGGCGATCACCGGGCCGACCCCCGGGCGGATCTCGAGCTCGATGCCGACGCCCGCGAGCGCCAGCACGATGTCGGAGAACAGGATCGCCGCATCAACCCCGTGCCGGCGCACCGGCTGCAGCGTCACCTCGGCCGCGAGCTCTGGCGTGCGCGCCAGCTCCAGGAGCGTCCGTCCCTTGCGCAGCGCTCGGTACTCGGGCAGCGATCGGCCGGCTTGACGCATGAACCAAACGGGCGGGCGCTCCACGGGCTCGCCACGAAGCGCGCGCACCAGCAGCGGCGCCTCGACGCTGTCTCGCGCGGGCGCGACGAAGTCGCTGTCGACACCTGACATCTCGTGCGCCCTTCAGCCCGCCGCCACCGGGGGCGGTTTGGGCGTGGTCTCCTGGGCCCCGACAGACGTCGCCTGTAACCGCGCACCGACTCGCTCGAGCAGGGTGTGGGCGAGACCGCGGGTCATCGCTTCGAGCACCTCGAGGTCCTGCGCGGAGCGCGACGAGAGGTGCTCGAGGGCACGCTCCAGCGCGGCAGCTCGGGCCTGCTCGACCTCGTCGCTGAGGGGGCCGAGGGTCGCCGCCGTCTCGCGCCGGCGCAACCAACCTGTGAAGCGGGCGACCTCGGCGCGGACGACCGAGTACGCGGCCGGCAGCTCGGCGCTGCGCTGCATGAGCGTACGCTCGACGACCGGCCGGAGATCATCGATCGTGTAGACCTCGACCCCCGGCAACCCGGCCACGGCCGGATCGACGTCGCGGGGCACCGCGAGGTCGATCAGCAAAAGCGGCGAGTCGCCACCACCACGGCGTCGGAGGGCGTGCTCGAGTTGCTGCCGGTCCACGATCGTGTGCGGCGCGCCGGTCGAGCTGATGACCACGTCGGACTGCGCCAAGGCTTCACCGAGCTGGCCAGAGCTCACAACCCGGCCTCCGTAGCGCTCGGCGAGCCGCTCAGCACGCGCACTGTCGCGACCGAGGACGACCAGCTCACGGACGCTGTGCTTGACCAGGTGCTTGGCCGCCAGCTCGCCCGTCGTGCCGGCGCCGATCAGCAGCACCGTGGACCGGGTCAGCGTCCCGACGTGCTGGCGCACGAAATCGATGCTCGCGTGCGGGACGCTCGCCACCCCACGAGCAAGCGCGGTGCGCGAGCGCACCTGGCGACCCGCGGCGATCGCCGACTCGAACAGACGCCGCAGCTCCGGGCCAGCGGTGCCGGCGGCAATTGCGTGCTCGAGCGCCCTACGCACCTGCCCCTGGATCTGCGCCTCCCCGAGCACAAGCGAGTGCATCCCGGCCGACGTGGCCGCGAGGTGATGCGCGACCTCGTCGCCTCGGTGGACGTACGCGGCTCCGCTGAGCTCGCCCGGGTCGAGCCCGTGGTACCGCGACAGGAACGATGTCAGCTGCTCCCGCGAACGCCGTGACCGCGCGACGCCATACAACTCGACCCGGTTGCACGTCGACACGATGGCCGCCTGCTCGAGCAGCGGGTCGGCCGGATCGGTGAGCTGAGCGAGCGCCGCCGAGATCTCGGCGTCGGCAAACGCCACGCGCTCGCGCAGCTCGATCCCCGCTGTCGTGTGGTCGAGCCCGACCATCACCAGCTCGAGCCGGGCCGCTTCGGGTTGGCTTACCCGCCCGTCCATGCCTGCCTCCTGGTCCACGCCTCGAGCACTCCGCGCTCGGCCTCGGCCTCGGCCCTGGGCAACGCGAGAGAGAGCGGCGCCGCCGAGCGTGGAGCACTCGAGTACGTACATGGTCGCGTTCCGGCCTCGGCTAGCTCGCCGCGCGCGCGACACCGCGCGCCGCGCCGTCGCCGGCCCGCCAGGCAGTCTCGCCGTCGGTCTCTACAGCGCGCACGTCCCCGGCCGGCTTCTCGGCCGGCTGGGTGAGCAGGAACACACCGGCGGCGGCGACGCCCGCGACGAGCTCGGCGAGGAGGTAGATCCAGATGTGGCTCCACGCGAACAGCCCGAGCGCAGACGCGCCGAGTGCGACAGCCGGGTTGAACGCGCCGCCGGAGATCTTGCCCACGGCGAACGCCCCGGTGGCCACCGTGAAGCCGATCGCCAGGCCGTAGAACGAGTTGTTCTCCGTGCCCTTCGCGGTCGCGACGTTCAGGACGACATAGGCGAGCGCGAACGTGAACAGGAACTCGACCGCCAGCATCTTGCCGGATCCGGCCACGGCGGCCGCGCTGTGCGGGGCATAGCCGAGTCCGCGAACCAGCAGCCCGGCGAGGACCGCAGCGGCAGCCTGCGTCACGATGTACGGGACGTACTCGCCGAGAGTCATCTTGCCGCGAGCGAACACCGCGGTGCTGACGGCCGGGTTGTAGTGGCCGCCGGAGACGTGGCCACCGGCGAACACCATGACCATCAGCGCCGAACCGATCGCCAGCGGCGCGAGGGTGCCGGCCGTGGCGACCGCCATCCCGACGGTGAACATCAGGAAGAACGTCCCGATGAACTCGACGATGAGCTTGCGTGAGAGGGTGGTCATCGTGCACCTCCGGAGGTGATCGCGGTGGCACTCGGCAGGCCCGCGCCGTTGCCGCTGGCGTCGGTCTTCCCGAGCCCTGCCGCCACGCGGGCGCCGAGGTCGGGATCGACGTTCGTCCAGTACGCGACGACCCGGCGCTGGATTTCATCGGTGACGCTGTCGGAGGCGTGGCCGACGATGTTGCTGACCAGGTGGTCGCGGTCGACGTCGTCCATAACGTCGCGGTAGAGCGCACGGGGCTGGACGAAGTCGTCGTCGTCGCGGTGCTTGTCGCTCGCGTAGCGGCCGATCTCGCCGGCCTCGACCAACCAGGTGGGCAGCTCCTTGCTCGGATCGGCCTGCGGGCCGCCGTAGGAGTTCGGCGCGTACACCGGCTGCGTTCCGTGGTGCCGGTAGGTCATCGCGCCATCCTTGTTGTAGGAGTGGACGGGCGACTTCGGCGCGTTGATCGGCAGCTGCTCGTAGTTGGCGCCGATCCGGTGCAGATGCGTATCGTGATAGGAGAAGATCCTGCCCATCAGCATCTTGTCCGGGGACAGGCCGATCCCGGGCACCAACCGGGCGGGCGCAAATCCGGCCTGGTCGACCTCGGCGAAGTGGTTGGCCGGGTTGCGGTCGAGCACGAGTCGGCCGATCGTGATCGGCGGGTAGTCCGCGTGCGGCCAGATCTTGGTGAGGTCGAACGGGTTGAAGCGGTAGTCGGCGGCCTCCTCGAAGGGCATGATCTGCATCTCGAGGCGCCACTCCGGCGCGTCGCCCGCGGCGATCGCGTCCCACAGGTCCCGACGGTGGTAGTCGGCATCGGTGGAGACCATCGCGTCGGCCTCGGCCTGGGTGAAGGTCTCGATCCCCTGGACCGTCTTGAAGTGATACTTCACCCAGTAGCGTTCGCCGCCCGCGTTGATCCACGCGTACGTGTGGCTGCTGTAGCCGTTCATGTTCCGCAACGTCCGCGGCGTGCCCCGGTCGGACATCAGGATCGTCACCTGGTGCGCGGTCTCCGGCGACAGCGTCCAGAAGTCCCACTGCATGTCATTGGAGCGCAGACCGGTGTCTGGCATGCGCTTCTGCGAGTGGATGAAGTCCTCGAACTTCATCGCATCACGCACGAAGAACGTCGGCGTATTGTTGCCGACGAGGTCGTAGTTACCGTCCTCGGTGTAGAACTTGATCGCGAACCCACGCGGGTCGCGAACCGTGTCCGCGCTGCCGAGCTCGCCCGCGACGGTGGAGAACCGCAGGAACAGTGGCGTGCGCTTACCGACCCCCGAAAGGAAGTCCGCGCTCGTCCACTGGGTGACGTCCTCGGTCACTTCAAAAAAGCCGTGCGCGCCGCTGCCCTTCGCATGCACGACGCGCTCGGGCACCCGCTCGCGGTTGAAGTGCTGCATCTTCTGCACCAGGTAGTGGTCCTGGAGCAGAGTCGGCCCGTTCGGCCCTACGGTCAGCGACTGCTCATCGCTGGCGGCCGGGATACCTGAATCCGTGGTGGTGAGTGGTACCTGTCGGTCCTTGCTCATCCGCTCGTCTCCTTCTTGGTGATGTTTGTCCCTTGCTGGGTGCCCGGCCGGATGCGCCGTGCTATGGCTCCACGTGACATTGATCTCTCTTTCCTATGTGGATACGTGACCGGCTTGGTATTCGCCGGTCACTGGAACCAAAGATCAGGTTCTCATCGCGCTCGTGGGTGTGCATACGGATTTGCCGGAGAAGTTGTTCCCGGCTTCCGGAGAGGGCGGGTAGGGGAATCCCTACCGGGCCATCGGGTCGGCCTATCCGTTCCCGGCGAAGACCGAGGAGCGGACATCGCCTCCGCCCGAGCGCGGCATCGCGCCGCCCACGAGGCGCCGCTCAGGCGTTTGAGCGGGCGGTCGCGACCGATTCGGCGAACGCCTGAGCGGCGGCCCGCACCGGTCGGTTGCTGGGTACAGCCATGACCACTCGCCAGGTGAGCCTCGAGGCGAGGCGTCGGGTCTGCAATCGATGATCGCCATGCAGGAGCGATCGGGGAAGCAGGGCGACGCCCAGTCCAGCCCGGAGCAACTGGAGGCAGGTGCCCACATCGGCGACTTCGATGGTGGCCCGCCGGCGGAGGCCGGCGGCGGCGAAGGCGTAGTCCACCGCGGCGCGGACTCCCCACCCGGCGGGGAAGTCAACGAAGGTCGCTTCGGCCAGTTCGCTCAGCTCGACTCTCGCGCGCCGAGGCGGGAGCAGCTCGGCCGTGCCGACCAGGTGCAGGTCCTCGACGCCCAGTTCGCTCGTTGACACGCCGACCGGGTCATCCATGACAGACACGAACGCGATGTCGATGCCACCGTGGTTCAGTTCCTCGACCAGCGCCTGCGAGCCACCGGCTGATGGCCGGATCTGAATCTCGACGTCGGGGTGCTGGCGGTGGAATGTTCCGAGCAGGTCCGCGATGTCGATGAACGCGAACGACTGCATGATTCCGATCCGCACAGTGCCCCTTAGCACGCCCCGCAGCGCCGCGGCGATGTCCCGTGTCTGCTCGACTGAGGCGAGTATCTGCCGGGCGGACGGGAGCAGCGCGTCGCCGGCGTCGGTGAGCGCCACGCGGTGAGTGGTGCGTTCAAACAGCCGGACACCGAGTTCGCGCTCCAACGACTGGATCGAGACGGACAGTGCGGATTGCACGTAGCTCAGACGCCGTGCGGCGTTAGTGAAGCTCTGTTCCTCGGCGACGGCGACGAAATGGTTGAGCTGGCGAAGCTCCACTACAGCAGCGTACTCATTCGTAGCATGAATAGCAGCTCTTTGTTCTATTCGTTGGACACGATAGCCAGAGAGGAGCATGCTGGACGACATGAACAACGAGACGCAGCGGTTGACCGGAGCGACGCTCGCCCCCCGTCCCCGGTCACGCAGACATCACAGCATTGGCTTTTGGGTGGCTGCAGTCGCCTTTCTGCTCAACATGGGCTTTTCGGCGGTGCCGACGCCGCTCTACGTGCTCTATCAGCAGCGCGACGGCATCTCGAACCTGACGGTCACTGTCGTGTACGCGGTGTACGCGGTCGGCGTGATCGGCAGCCTGTTCCTCGGCGGCCATCTGTCTGACTGGATCGGGCGCCGTCGCGTCTTCGTCCCAGCGCTCTTGGCGAACGCTGTCAGTGCCGTCGTGTTCATCGTGGATCCGAGCTTGCCCGGTCTGATCGCCGCGCGAATCGTCTCCGGGATTTCGGTTGGCCTGACGACCGCCACCGCCACCAGCTACCTCGGTGAGCTCCACACCTCCGCCCGACCAGTCGCCTCCCAGCGGCGAGCGGAGGCGGTGGCAACGGCCTCCAACCTCGGCGGGATCGGTTTTGGCCCGCTTGCCGCCGGGTTGCTCGCGCAGTTTGCGCCCGCGCCGCTGCGGCTGCCCTACCTTGTGTTCGGCATCGCGCTGGTCGTGCTGGCGGCGGCGGTGGCGCTCTCGCCTGAAACGTTGCACCGTCCGGTGCCCCGACCGCGATATCGCCCGCAACGGATCGCCGTGCCCCAGCGGGCGCGCTCCATCTTCTACGCCGCCACGCTGGCTGGGATGGCCGCGTTCGCCGTGTTCGGAGTATTCAACTCGCTGGTCCCGAGCTTCCTCGCGGGTACGCTGCACCAGCAGTCGCACGCGATCGCCGGCGCCGTGCCCTTCGCCGCCTTCGCGGGTGGCGCGGCGGCACAGATCCTCGGCGCCCGCCTACCCAACCTCGTGCTGCTCCGGCGCGGCGTCCCGGTGATCGTTCTCGGCCTGGCCCTGACCGCCGGCGCGATGTGGTCGGCCAGCCTGGCGATGTTCGTCCTCGGGGGAGTCATCACGGGTGCGGGTGGCGGGATGGTTATCAAAGGATCCCTCGTGGTCGCGGCCTCCACGGCGCCGCCACAGTCTCGCGCCGAGGTGCTCGCCGGGTTCTTCCTCGGCGCCTACATCGGCCTGTCACTCCCCGTCGTGGGTCTCGGAATCGCCACGACCTACTCGCCCACGCGTGACGTAATGCTTGTGTTCGCAGCATTGGCGGCGGTCGCGATCGCCGCGTCGGTCCGGGCAGTCACCCAACGATCGACTGCATCGACGGCCGGCCCCCGGCACGAGACACACGATCCGACTTCGATCGGCGCCCCGATGCCGGCACAGGCCTCACGCTGACGACACCGGTCACGGGAGCTCACGGAGGGGGCGACCGGCCCGATCCGCGGCGCCCACGCTGCTCGTTCCATCGCGTCGGATCGGGATCGACTTCGACGGTCCGCGTGGCCCCGGGGAAGGGAACCCGTGCCAGCACGAATGCAGGGCCGCGCTCCGGAATCGGCTGAGCCCTGCTCCTCGCCAATTTCGGGGACGCAATCGTCGCCGCGCGCCTATGCAATCGCCCGATTCTGCTGCCGTCGCCTCCGCCCTGCATCCGGCGACTGGCGCGATTCCGGTCCCCGGGACGGAGGGCCCGGCGTGGCCGGGTTTGTCCGAAAGCTGCCCTGCCGACGGCACCGTTGCCGGCGTCGAGATCGTGGCTGCTTCCGTCGAGGAGCGGCACTCTGCGGGCACCGACGCCGGGCTCCTGCTGCTCCCCAGGGGCGACACAGATTCCGTCTTCGACGGGCGCTTCTGCTTCGGCCCGATTGCTTGCAACGTCTGCAAGTAGAAGGGGCCTCGACAGCTTCCCTCCCCGCGCAAGGCAGAGAAGTCGGCGTCACGCCCGAGATGCTGGTCGTGGCGCGGGAGCAGGTCTCGCGCAGTCACGCAGAGGTTGGGATCGCCGGTTGGCGGGTCCGACACGGCGTCAGCGCTGCGTCGGTGGCAGCGCGGGTAAGCGCTGCGATAGCATCTCGCCAGGGGCCGGACCAGCATTGAGGGGGTTCGGATGGGTGGCGGGAGGTTTGTACTTCTGGGTTGCGTGGTCGCGGTTGCGATGGCCGTGCTGGCCACCGCGGCGCAGGCGGCGGCGCAGCCGCTGACGATCTCGAGCGCCGCCACCAGCGCGGGCGCTTTCTCCGGGGGGAGCCCGGACGTGTTCACGCCCGACGGAACCGGCCCGGCGAACCTGAACGTCACCGACCTTCAGAACCAGCTTGCCAGCACCGACGTCGAGGTCGGCACCGCTGGTAGCACGACCACGATCAGCATCGACAACGACATCTCGAGCGCGAGTACGCACGAGCTCGACTTCGACCCGGCGAGCGGCATCACGGTCAACACGCCGACGATCACGAACGGTGGCTTGGTGGAGTTCGTCCGTGGCACCGTGCTCGCCCAGGACGCGACAATGACCGCCGGTGCGTCCGGTAACGTCCTCTTTGCCTCGACGCTAGATGGCGGCCACGCGCTCACCATTCAAGGGGTCGGTGTCTTCGATGGTGCCGTCGGGTCGACGACAGCGTTGAGCAGTCTCACCGTCACGAGCGCGACAACCGACGTCACAGGCTCGATCACGACCACTGGGTCGCAGTCCTATGGCCAGCTGGTGCAGCTGTTCGTTTCCGGGCCGGCGGCCTTCACCTCGACCGGCGGGAGCGTCACGTTCGGCGCTGACGTCGACAACAGGTTCGCGACCAGCATGACCGTCAATGCGACGAGCGGCACGACGACGTTCGATGGCGTGGTCGGTGCGCCCGGCGTCGTCCCGAGCCTCACTGTCAACGGCCCGGCGGCGCTCGCTGGTGGCTCGGTGATGACGACCGGCGCCCAGACCTACGACGACGCGGTCACGCTTGGGGCGAACGCCACGGTGACGTCGACCGGCGCGGGGAACGTGACGTTCGGGTCGACCGTCAATGGCGCCCATGCGCTTGCCGTGAACACCGCTGGCACGACGACGTTTGGCGGCGCGGTCGGTGGCTCGACGGCGTTGTTGAGTCTGTTGACCGACGCG
>DASXOS010000158.1:0-37908 GCA_036494115.1 Solirubrobacteraceae bacterium
GCGCAGACGGACGCAGTCAGCGTCGCCGAGCTCGACCGCGTTGCCCGGCTCGCGCAGTCCAACGGAGCTGAACGCCAGCGCGCCTGGGCTCGTCAGGACGGGCTGGTGGAGCTCATGACGACCCTCACCGAGCGGTTCGCACGGCCGACCGAACGATCGCGGCTGAACTCCGCACGATCGTGACCGGCAACGCGAGCGTCCGCGTGCCCGACGGGGAAGCAGGTACGAGCGCGCCGACGCGGCCCGCGAGCAATCAGCGGCTCGCGCTCCTGCTGGCGATGGCGATGTTCGTCCTGGTCGTGGACACGTCGATCATGAACGTTTCGATCTCGGCGGTGGTCCGGGACTTGCACACGACGGTAAGCGGTGTTCAGTCCGCGATCGCACTCGAGGCGCTGGTCTCAGCAGCGTTCATCCTGATCGGCAGCAAGATCGGCGATCTGTTCGGCCGCAAGCGTGCGTACGTGTTGGGCCTGCTCGGCTACGCCGTCGGCGCCTTTGCGATGGCGCTCGCCCAGAGCCTGACCGCGATCATCATCTTCTGGGCGATCATCGGCGGGCTGGGTGCATCGCTACTGCTGCCCGCGATGCAGTCACTGATCCATGGCAACTTCGAGGGGGCGGCACAGAAGAAGACCTATGCGCTGGTCGGAGCGGCGGCGGCGATCGCTGCCGCGGTCGGGCCACTGCTCGGCGGCTTTGTCACCACCTACCTCTCTTGGCGGATCGCGTTTCTGCTCGAGGACGTCGTGATCGTGATCGTGCTGAGCGGCATCAAGCTGGTCCGCGACGTGCCATACACCGGGACACGAGGGATCGACCTGGTTGGCGCCGCGCTTTCGATCCTCGGGATGGGCGGGATCGTGCTCGGCATCCTCGTCTGGCAGGAAGGCGGCGAATACGTAGCCGGACTGCTGGTGCTCGGCGGACTCTCGATGGGAGGGCTGTTCTACTGGCTGAGGCGTCGCAAGACCAAGGGCAAGTCGACGCTGCTGGATCCTGACCTGTTCAAGTCTGCCGGTTACCGGCTCGGGATCTCGGCGCAGTTGCTCCAGCAGATCTCCCTGGGGGCAATGATGATCGCGCTGCCGATCTACCTGCAGATCGTGCTCGAGTACAACGCCTTGCAGGCGGGGGTATCGCTGGCACCGCTGTCGCTCACGATGTTCGGGATGGCGCTGCTCGCCGGCAAGAAGGCGGGCGGGGTTCGGCCGGCGAGCATCATCCGTCTGGGGTTCGCGCTGGTCACGCTTGGAATGGTGGTGCTGCTCCCGATCGTGCCCCGAGCGAGCTCGGGCTGGTACCTGGTGTTACCACTCGCGATCGCTGGATCGGGGTTGGGGTTGCTGGTCTCCCAGCTCAACAACTTCACGTGGCGCCGATCTCGGAGGAGCGGGTCAGCGAGGCCGCTGGCGTCAACTCGGCGGGGGGCTCGTTCGGGCTCTCCTTCGGCTTGGCGTTCGGCGGCGCAATCCTGCTCGCCACGCTCTCGGTGGCCTTCACCAACAAGGCCAACGCGAGCCAGGTGCTCTCCCCCACCGAGCAGCACCAAGTCGCGGACGCGCTCGAGCACGACGCGCAGGTGGTCAGCAACACCCAGCTCGAAAAGCAACTCGCCGGCCGACCCAAGGACGTCCAGGCCGAGGTCATCCGAATCAATACCGACGCCCGACACATAGCCCTTCAGGTGGCCCTACTGATTCCGATCCTCGCGGGGCTGATCGGCTTCTTCAACTCATTCCGGATGGTGCGCCTACCCGACCCCGCACCATCGAGCGCCGCGGAAGGCATGGCCCTGGGCTGAGCCTGCGGTTCCGATCGTTGCCTACGTCGCGACTCTCGCCGGTCCTAACGCGGGTCGGTGCGATCGCCAAGCGGCGCGTCGACGACACGCGTGCTCGAGCTCTCCCCGCAGGTCTATCACCAGAGGAGAGTCGCCCAGGAGCTCCTCGAGCAGGTCCAGGCAGTGCCGGAAGTGGTCGATCCGACGGTCCCGCCGGCTCGGGCCGCGCGCCGACTGCTCGCACGGCCGCTCGTATTCGAGGTTCAGCTCGTGAACCTTTGAGACCTTGTCCGCCGCGAAAACCATCAGTGCTTCGCGGCCGGCCGCCGCGACCTGTTTGCGGAGCGCGGCCTTGCGTTTCGCGTAGCCCCGGATGTGCTGGTCCTCGCTGACGGCGAGCACGAGCGTCGCCACGCGAGTGCCGAAACGCGAGCGCAGGTCCTCGGCATCGGCATCGGTCTTCTCCAGAACGTCATGCAGCACACCCGCGGCGATCACGTGGTCGCGTGCGCCGGCGCCGTACAGAAGGGAGGTCGGCAGTCGCAGAAGCGATGCATGGATCGGGGTTCTGGACGTCATGACGGGACGAATCGCTAGGCCACGGGTGCGGGAGCGGGCGCCGGTGCCCAGTCAGTCCCGGTCTGATTACGGAAGGCGTCAAGCGCGGCATCGAGGGTTGGGAAGAAATGGTCGGGGTTCAGCGGACCGATCAGCTGATAGCGCTCGAGCTTCGCGCGGACGGGGTCTTTGAGCTCGGCGAACACCAAGGAGGTGCCGCTGGCGTTGAGCTCCTCGTCGAGGGCCGCGAGCATGTCGGCGGCGGTGGTGTCGACGTCGGTGATCGGCTCCGCAGCGATGACGATCCAGTCGGGTCGCGGCTCGGTCGCCGCGAGGCCGCGGATCTGGTCGCGGAACGTTCTGGCGTTGGCGAAGAACAGCGGTGCGTCGAAGCGGAACATCACCAGGCCCGGCAGCTGCTCGGCGTCGGGGTACATTGCGCGGTCGTGCTGACCGGGCATTCCGGGGACGTGGCCCAGCGTGGTCTGGTAGGGCCACCATGCTCTCCGGAAGACGTTCAGGATCGACAACGCGACGGCGACCGCAATGCCCTCGAGCACGCCGAGCAGCGCCACGCCGAGGAACGCCGTGATCGAGAGCAGAAATTCGACGCGACGCTGACGCCACAGTCGAGCGGTCCCGGCTACGTCGGCCAGCGACAAGGACGCCGCGATCACGACCGCCGCCAGCGTTGGATTAGGGAGGTTTTTCAACAGTCCGGGGACGAGGACCAGCATCAGCACGATCAGCGCCGCTCCGACCACACCAGTGAGCTGTGTCTTGGCCCCGGCTTGCTCGGCGACCGCGGTGCGCGACCCGCTCGTGCTGACCGGGAAACCCTGGAAGAACCCGGCCGCGACGTTCGCGGCCCCGATCCCGATCATCTCTCCGTCACCGTCGATCTCCTGACCGGTGCGCGCGGCGAACGCGGACGCCGTCGAGATGGTGTCGGTCAGCGCCACGAGCGCGATCCCCAACGCTCCTGCGATCAACAGCGGAAGATCCGAGACGGGATTCGGGACAGTGAGCGGCGGGAACCCCCTGGGAAGGGTCCCGACTAGCGAGACGCCGTGGTCGGCCAGATCGAATATCGACGCTGCCGCGATCGCGACGACAACGGCCACCAGCACCCCGGGTATTCGGGGCAGCCAGCGCCCGAGCACGAGGATCAGCGCGAGGCTGAGGAGCCCGATCGCGATCGCGGCGCCGAGCGCTTCGCCTGAGACGAGCCCGTGCACGAATGCGTGGACCTCGTGGATCAGGCCGTTGGCGTTGGTTGAGAATCCGAACAGCTTGGGGAGCTGTCCGACCAGGATGGTCAACGCGAGGCCGTTCATGTAACCGATCTGGGTCGGCTTGGAGAGCAGGTCGGCCACGAACCCGAGCTTCGCGATTCCGGCCGCCAGCATGACCACCCCGGTCAGCAGTGCGAGCATCGACGCCAGGGCGATGGCCCGCTCGGGGCTTCCATCCGACCCGAGGATCGGCAGGATCGTTGCCGCGATCATGGGCCCGAGCGACGAGTCGGGCCCGAGCACCAGGATCCGCGAAGGCCCGAACACCGCGTACCCGGCGAGGCACAGGATCGTGGTGTACAAGCCGGTGATCGCCGGCAACCCCGCGAGTTCTGCGTAGGCCATCCCCTGCGGCACCAGCAGCGTCGTCAGCACCACGCCCGCGATCACGTCGCGGCGCAGCCACGAGACCTGATAGCCCGCGAGCGATCGCACGCCGGGGAGCGACCGCGGGCTCATCACCGGCTACCGAGCGCGAATTTCGCGAGCGCTCCGATCACTTCTAGCGGTGAGTCTGGCTCGAGCGCCGACGGAGACGCCCCTGGGTGCTGAGGGGCGATGCGCACCCGCAGCGCCCTGCTGCGGATGCAGAACCTGAGCGGTGGGTCGAGTACCAATGCTTCACCGTCGATTCCAGCAGGCACCGGCCGATCGGATTCGACCTCGAAGGTTTGGGCTGACCACTGCCGCATGCCCAGTGCGGTCTTCCGGGCACCATTGCGCCGCTCGCGCGTCGGGCCGAGCACCGCGATCCCGAGCACTCCGCGGTCGAGCTGCGGTCGCGTCCCCGACCCCAGCGCTCGCCCCAGCCGGTAGCTGTTGTTGGAGACGAGCATCGCCGCCCCCGAGTCGTCGCTGCGCTGCCGGCCCCAGTGCAGATACGGCGGTTCCGCGTCGGGGCCGATTACGTCCGGCACGGTGTTCATGAGCGTCCGGATCTTGGCCTCGCGATACCCAGCGCGCTGAACCGCCTCCGCGTAGAGGCCCAAAGAGACGTTGTTCACGAACACGCGACCGTTGACCTCGGCGAGGTCGACCACCCGCTCGCCACCGCAGGTGAAGGCGTCCAACGCGCCAACGACGTCATCGCGGTCGACACCCAGGTCCAGCGCGAAGTGGTTACGGGTACCGGCCGGGATGCAGGCGTATGGAAGGTCGTGTTCAGAGGCGACCATCGCGACGATCGCCTGGGAGCCGTCGCCACCGGCCATCGCCAGCCCGTCCGCGCCTCGGCGGACCTCAGCGCGAACGAGTGCTTCGAGATCGTCGCCGTGACGCAGCTCGATTGGCTCTATGCCTCGCCGCCTGGCCTGCTCAGCGACGTGGAAGCGCTCGGCCTTGCCGCCACCGGAGAGCGGGTTGTAGAACAGCACCGGATGCCTCGGTGGCGTCGCTTCCGGTAACTGGATGTGCGTCCTGTAGGCGTTGCGCGCCGCCGCCACAGCGCCGAGGAGGCCAACCAACACGAGTGCGCTCAGCAGCGGCTTTCCCTCAAGGATGACGAGCGCCACTGCGCCGGCCAACAGCACGCATGCGGCGCCCGCCAAGAGCGCGCGGCCCGGGCCTCGGCGCTGCAAGGCGTACCACGCTGCCACGGCAGCGAGCGTCACGCACACCAGCACCGACAGACCGCGTGGAAACCGCTGGATCGCCAGCACGATCGCAAGAGCGGTGGCTGCGATCGCGAGCAGCAGTGCGGCCGCTGCCCAGAGTCGCCGCCTCATCGCCACGTTGCCCTCGCGTGCCTCAGAGTCCGGTCCGGGGGTGACGTTGCCGCCTACATCGGTGGGCGAGGACCCTGCGAAGCCATCGTTGGAGGCGCCGATGCTCCCGCCTCCCCCCAACCGTCGTCGTAACTCACCGTCAGGCCGTGGATGATCCACAGGGTCAGGCCGAACATCGCAATGGACCAGAACGGATACGCCGGAATCTCGAGCAACGAGTTGATCGCAACCAGCGCGCCGATCGCAATCGCGAAATAGCGCCCGAACGCGCCACCCCGGAACAACGACAGCGCCGCGACGAGCTCGAGAATCCCGAGAATCAACGTGACCCAGCCCCAGCCCTTGAGGCTCCCGAAGACGTAGTGGGTGTCATGGACGAAGAAGTGCGAGTTCCCGATCGCGGCAATCCCGTAGATGACATTCAGCACCCCGCCGATCATCAGCAGGACAGCGGCGAAGATGGCCCTGGCAGGACCTCTCACCTCGTTCATCAGCTTCAACTCCCTCCGGTTGCGGTACGTCGACGATTTCAAGCCGAGCCTACGGCCGCTGCGCGCGGCAGACTCACTCCGGGCGGTCATTCACCCATGTGAACGTGAATCGCCCATGGCCGGCGGCGCAATGGCGAATCGGGCGTGCCGCTGGCTTGACCCGGTATGCGCGGTGGGAGGAACTCGAGCGGTCGCTCAGGGTGCGCGTAGGACGACCACGGTCGAGCCGAGATACTGCTCGGTCTCGGGTATGTCCAGATGGGGCTCGGAGATGAATCCGAGCTGGCGCGCTTCCGCCGCGACCTCGTCGGCGGACACTCGGTCGAGGTGCACCACGACGTGATGGGCCACAGCGCGATCACGCGCGCGGAGGATCTCGCGACGTCGATGGATCGCGGCGCGACCTCGGTCATCGACAACTCGGAGCAACTGGCTGCTGTACCGCACGCCGAGAATCTCGCGAACTTCGGGCGGCGGCGGCATGTCGTGCTCATCGTCGAAGCAGTCCATGGCGTCGGCGAGCGCGGCGGCGAGAAGTCCACCAGGCTCGAGGTGATCCAACGCGCAGCTGACAAACGCCGCCCGGTCCGCGAATCCTCCGAACAGCTGCAGCGTCTGCATCGGCACGACGATCAACGAAAACCGCCGGTCTAGAGAGAACTGCCGCGCGTCCGCGACTACCGTCTCGACCGGTTGCCCGGCGGCACGGCACGCGAGGGCTGCAAGCAGTGGTTCCTCAACGTCAAGGGCGACCACCTCGACGCCGCGGGCGGCAAGCTCGAGCGTCACGCGGCCGGTCCCCGCGCCGACGTCGAGGACCGGGCCGCCGGTCCTGCCGGCAAGCGCGCGCCATTGCCCAAGATCCGCGGTGTACGCGCCGCACTCGAGGTCGTGCCAGATCGCGTCCAGGTTCATATCTCGCGCCCACGAGCGCCGGCGACGGGAAACAGATTGGCGATCGCGAGCCGACGGGCGTACTCAGGGCTTCTCGGTGCCGGAGCCTCCGAGTGCTTCGGTGATGTCCGCAATCACCGCCTGCTCTGGTCCGCTGACCGCAACCCCATCCTCCGTGTGGGCGTTGGCCACCTTGTCGGCGAGCGTAAGCACGAACCGCCGGTAGTCGTCGACCTCGTCGGGCGTCGCCTTGCTTTCGAGCACTTGGACCGCATCGCGAACGTGTTGGAGACCTTGTGACTTGACCTCCGCGGGTGAGTGGCCCAGATGACGGTCGACCTCTGGCTTGGCGGACACGATTGCGTCGAGGAGCTCGCTCGCGCCGTGCTCCTGGCGCGCCTCGGTGTAGGACTTCGCGATCGCGAAGCTCTCGCGGAACGTGCCGCCCCTCGACGCGGTGGCGACGATCGTGCCCGCGGCCGGTGGTCCCTGCAAGACGCTGTCCCACTCCTGTTCGGTGAAATCGCTCTTGCCTGTCATCGCTCGCTCCTCAGCCTCGGGTGGATTGGCCGACCTCGATCAGGTGTCCGTCACACGGTCTCCAACATAACAGCGAATCTCGGTGGCGCCGTGCTGTGGGCGGCGTCAGGAAGTCGGCCCAGCTTCGAGCTCCAGTCGCGGCTACGCTTGAATCGATGACCCGGGCTGGCCCGGCTGCCGCGGTCTCCAACGGGCGCGATGGTGTGGTGCCTCGACGCTTTCCATCGTGGGCCTGCGGTCGCGCGGGTGCGTCTCGTACCAGCGGGCGTAACGCCTGGCCAGCGGCGCGGCTGTGATTCCGTGGGCAAACACCGAGAGGCCGACGGTCAGGTAGGTGGTGCGCAGGATCGTGTCAACGCCGGCCAGGTGCGCCTGCTGGACGGTGATCACCGCGAACACGATCGATGCCAGGCCCCGCGGGCCGAACCAGCCGAGGAACCCGACCGTGGGCCACCTTGCGGCGCTGCCAACCATCGCGATGGCGACCGGCAGCATGCGGACCAAGGTCAGGCTCAGCCCCGCGTAGAGCGCGATCTGCCAGCTCACGTGCTTCAGAGTTGGTCCCAGGAGCGCCGCGCCAAACATCAGGAAAGTCACTCCCCCGAGCAGCGCCCCGACCTCCTCGTTCAGGCGTGAGGATTCCTCGGACTCCTCCGGGAGGAGACCGCCGAAGATGGCTCCGGCGAGGAAGGCCGCGATGAACCCCGAACCGCCGAGCGCGGCCGCCAGACCGTAGGCGAGCGCCGCGCCGGCGATCGGGATGACCTGGAGCCACGATCCGCTGATCAGATCCCGGCGGTTCCCGATCGCGACCACGGCGGCGGCCGCGAAACCCGCCGCCACGCCACCGAGGCTCCCGTAGCCGAGCTCTTCGGCCACGATGCTGACCGCATGATGGCCCGCGGTCATCTTGGCCTCGACGTCCGCGGCCGCCAGCGCGATCAGGAGCAGCGGCACGCAGATCCCGTCGTTGAGCCCGCTCTCGACGTTGAGCCCCTGACGAATCCGTGACGGGAGTCGCGGCTCGGTAACCACCGCTTGCCCGAGCGCGGCATCGGTGGGCGCCAGCAGCACGGCCAGCACCACGGTCTCCCCGGCGTTCAGATGCGCGAACATGCCCGCCGCCAGGAGCGCGCCGATCGCGATCGTCAGCGGCAGCCCGACGGCGAGCAGTCGCAGCGGCACGGCGTACTCCTGCCTGAGCACGCGGAGCTTGATCCGCGAGGCGTCGGCGAACAGCACGACGGCGAGCGTCGCCTCAGCGAGCGTGCGGATCGTCTCGCTCGTGGGGGCCACTGCCACGTCGTCGAGCAGCAACGGTCCAACCAACAGCCCGATCAACACGAAGACCATGGCCGGCGTGCAGGGCGTGTCGATCAGCCGGCGCGACACCCCGGCCACGGCCAGCAGGGCTCCGGCGACTATCGCGACGTCCCATTTCATGACGCAGCCCTTTCGCAGCGGATTCCTCGAAGTGCGCACCTGCCGGCGAGCCGTATCTCGCTGCCGCGCCCCGCTCCTGCTGCCAGCATCGGAACAGGCTACGCCACACGAGCCGGTACGGTTGGCGCGTGGATCGAGGCGCACAAGCAGAGTGAGGAGAGACATGGCCACGACCGTCCACAACTACTCGGAGCCGACGGTGCTGCGGCCGGACACGTTTCCGATGCGTCTGTACGAGAAGGCGAAGCGGCTCGGCGTGTGGAATCCGGCCGAGATCGACTTCTCGCAGGATCGCGCTGATTGGGAGGGGATGGAGGACGAGCGTCGCAAGGCGATCCTGCGACTGACGGCGCGCTTCCTTGGGGGGGAGGAGGCGGTGACGCTCGACCTGCTGCCGCTGATCCTCGCGATCGCGCGGCAGGGCCGACTCGAGGAGGAAATGTTCCTGACCACGTTCCTGTTCGAGGAGGCCAAGCACACCGACCTCTTCAGCCGTTGGCTGCGCGAGGTTCCTGGCTCGCCGAGGCTGCCGCCCGCGCCGGAGCCCTCGGTGCAGCTGTTCGACGTCGAGCTGCCGAGCGCGATGAACGCCCTGCTCGAGGATTCCTCGCCGGTCGCGATTGCGCGCGCATCGGTCACGTACAACATGGTGATCGAGGGCGTGCTGGCCGAGACCGGCTATCACAACTACCATCGATCGCTGGCGGTCAACGGGCTGATGCCCGGTCTGTGCGCGGGGCTCGTGAACATCAAGCGCGACGAGTCCCGGCACATCGCCTACGGCGTCTATCTGCTGAGTCGGCTGGTCGCCGAGGACCCGAGCGTGTGGGACGCGATCGAAGAGCGGATGGCGGAGCTGCGGCCGCTCGTGGACGCAATCATCCGCTCGGGCTACGAGGCGTACCCGGACGGCGTCACCCCGTTCGGTCTGCGCGGCCAGGAGGCCAGCGAGTTCGCCGCCAATCAGTTTCGCAAGCGCTACGAGCGGATCTCCAAGGCCCGGCGCCGGACTCTCGAGGAGATCGAAGCCGCGAGTGAGCCGCCCGAGGTCGAGGACCTCGTCGCCGAGGTCTGACCGCCGGCCCCTGACAGGTCAGCCGAGGGACCGGGTCGGGCTTGGGCCTGAGGTCCTTGCCCGACCTGGCGCCTCGACCTGCTACATCGCGATCGCCTCGTAAACGTCGACCGTGCCGCCGGTCTCCAAGACCGGGCAGCCCTGTGCGAGCTCGACCGCCGAATCGAGGCTGTCAGCCGACACGATGGAGTAGCCGGTCAGGCCATGCGAGCCGCCATCGCTGACGGAACCGCCGGTGCTGACCGTCTTCGCGGTCCCGGTCGGGGCGCCGCCGTCGACGACGGCGGACCCGAGTCGTCCGAACCACTGCCCCCACTTGGCCATCTGGGCATTGCGCTCGGCCTCGTTGGAGGCGACCCCGTTGCCGCCGCTGTACGCGAACATGTAATTCGCCATCTCCTACACCCTTTCGATCGCGGCCGGCGCATATACCCGGCCTTTGACTTGATGACGAACATCTGACCCCCGTCTCGACAGGACGCTGAGAAAGTGGAGTGGTCAGTCGCTTACGCGCGGGCTGGCGCGGCGGGCTCGTTGGCGGTGTTCGACGTGACGGCGCTCTTGGCCGGCGCTGCGCGTGTCAGGGTGACGGTGACAGCGACCAGCCAGATCACGAGCGCGAGGATCGGCACGAATGCGACGGACGCGAGGAGCACGACCGCGACCGCCACGCTGAAGCGCGCCAGCCGCGGGCTGAAGATCCCGGCGGCGCGTGCTTGCACGCTGAGGCACGCGATGCTCAGGGCGGCCGCGAGCATCCCCGCGACCCCGACCATGGCGAAGCCGACGTCGTTGCCGAGCCGAAGGATGTCGGCGCGCGGGAGCGCCTGCGAGTAGAGCAGCGCGCTGCCGGACGACGCTGCCATCAGCATCCCGCCGATTGCGATGCACGCGGCCGCGACGCCGGCCGCGACCACCGGGAGCGGGCTGACCGCTCGAGACTCATGAGCTTCGATCACCCGCGTCCAGATGTGGGTGAGGAACGTCATCAGCGACAGTGCCGCGAGCACGAGCAACACGCCCGTTGCCAGATGGCCGGCCTGCTTGGCATGGGTCGCGTACGCCGCGGTCCACGCGTGGTCGGATGCCGTGTTGCTCGGCACGCTGCTGACGATTACGCTGGCGGGGAACAACACGACGAACGCAATGCCACTGTATGGCGCGACTCGTCTCCAGTTCATGAGGACTCCTTGATCGGGGTTGGCATCCCGGGCAAGGTATGCGGGGGGTGGCGGTGTGTCGTCGGCCGCGCGAGCGATTCGGGCCGGCCGCCGTGATGATCGTCGAGGCCCCCGCGTCGTCCTTAAGGATGAGGGCGGATCGTCGTTGATGATGATGCCGCGCGCTCGCCGTGGCGGTACGTTTGCCGCGATGCTGTCACGCGCACGCGGGAAGATCAGCTGGATTCGGCGCTTCGATCGGGTCCGGGTCGACCAGCTGGTCGCTTTGGCATTGCTGGTCGAGATCGAGCTGCAGGTTTGGTTGAGCCCGTACATCCAGCATCGCGTGCCGTCCGCAATGGGTGGGCTCGCGCTCTCGGGGGCGGTCGCCGTTCGCCGCCGCTGGCCGTTTGGAGCCGTGCTCGTCGCCGCGGTCGCGGTGGTAGCGCAGGAGGCGCTCGGGGGCCGGGTGACGCAACACACGACGGGCGCGCTGATCGCCCTCGTCCTGGTGTTCTATACCGCCGGTGCGCTGCTCGGGAAGCGGCGCGCCTGGCTGGCGCTGGGGCTTGGCGTGGCCGGCTCGTCGGTGAGCGTCGCGGTGTCGGCGGGGACGTCCTCGGACCTGTGGTTCGCGTCTATCTTCCTCGAGGGGCTGCCGTGGGCGGTGGGACGGATCGTGCGTGAGCGGAGCATGCGCGAGCAGGCGTACCGCGAGCGCGCCGAGCGGGTCGACGCCGAGCGTGAACAGCACGCACTTGCGGCGGTCTGGGGGGAACGAGCGCGGATCGCGAGGGAGCTGCACGACGTGATTGCGCACAGCGTCTCAGTAATGGTGCTCCAGGCCGGCGGCGCGCGGATGGTGATGGAGGCCGAGCCCGAGCGCGCCGAGGTGTCGTTGCGCTCAGTTGAGTGCGCCGGCCGCGATGCGCTGGCGGAAATGCGCAGGCTGTTGGGGGTCCTCGGCACCGGTGAGGACCCCCAGTCGCTGGCACCGCAGCCCGGTCTTCGGGATATGGACGAGCTGATCGCGCGTACGCGGTCAGCCGGCCTGCTCACATATCTGCGGGTCGACGGCGAGGTGACGGAGGTCTCGGCGGCGCTTGACCTGTGCGCGTACAGGATTGTGCAGGAGGCGCTGACCAACGCGATCAAGCATGCAGGGCCCGCGCACGCCGAGGTCCATCTGCGATGGGCGGGTGACGCGCTCGAGCTCGAGATCCATGATGACGGGCGTGGCTCGGGCGAAGTCAACGGCTCCTCCGGGGGGCACGGGATCGCCGGGATGCGCGAGCGCGCCGCCCTTTATGGCGGCACCCTCGACGCGGGGCCGGGTCCAGGCGCGGGCTTCACCGTTCGCGCACGTCTGCCGCTCGGCCTGGAGCACGCGCGATGAACTCGCTGCGAACGCGCATCGCCGGCATCGACCATGCGCGCTTGGACGCGCTGTTGGCGATCGCGATCATCGTCCAGCTCGAGCTCGAGATCTGGCTCGTCCGCGGGATCCCGGACTCGCACCGGCCTCTCACCGCGGCCGCCGCCGTGCTGGTCGTCGCGCCGCTCGCCGTCCGGCGGCGGTGGCCCGCCGGCGCGCTGGTCTGCTGCTCGGTGCTGGCCACGATCCAGGCTCCCCTCGGGGGCCGGATCAGCGCGACGAGCGGCCTCGGCCTAATCCTCGTTCTGGTGTTGCTCGCCTATTCCACGGGCGCGTGGCTCGATTTGCGTCGTGGTGCCTTAGCGGTGATCCTCGCGGCAGCAGCGTTCAGTGGTTTCGTCTTCCGCGCGTCCGGAAGCCCGGGGAACGCCACGGACCTGTTCTTCGTGAGCCTGTTATTCGCGGCGCCGTGGTTCGCCGGTCGGCTTACGCGCGAGCGAACACGTCGCGCGGCCGCGTTCCGTGAACTCGCGGCACAGGCCGCCACCGAGCGCGAGGAGCGCGAGCGGGCCGCAATCGCCGAGGAGCGCGTGCGGATCGGACGCGAGCTCCAGGACATCATCGCCCACAATGTCAACGCCATGGTGATCCAAGCCGGCGGCGCGAGGCAGCTGCTGCGCACCGACCCCGAGCGAGCACGCGCGACGATCCTGAACGTCGAGCAGGTTGGCCGGGAGGCGCTGGGCGATCTACGCAGAGTGCTTGGGATGCTGCGCAAGGATGAGGATCCCCACGCGCTCGCGCCCCAGCCCGGGCTCGATCAGCTCGCGGCGTTGCTCGATTCGATGAGCGAGGCCGGTCTCGAGTGCAATCTGCACCTGCAGGGCGAGCCAGTAGACCTGACTCCGGGGGTGGATCTGGTCGGCTATCGCGTGATCGAGGCCGCGCTGCGCACGGCCGCCGCTTCGGGCTGCGGGCGGGTTGTCGTCACCGTCTGTTACAGGCTCGGCGATCTTGAGCTCCAGGTCCAGGGCGGCGATTCGATCCCGGACCTCGAACAAGCACTCCGCGGCATCTCCGACCGCGTTGCGCTGTATGGCGGAAGCCTGCGAGCGACGCCCGCCAACGGGTTTGCGGTGCATGCCCACCTGCCGCTGACGGCAGCAGTCACAGCATGAGCGTTGGGATTCTGATCGCCGACGACCAGACGCTCGTTCGCGCCGGACTCCGAATGATCGTCGAAGCCGCCGAAGACCTGCGCGTCGTCGCCGAGGCAAAGGACGGGATCGAGGCGGTGCAGGCAACGCGCCGTACGCGTCCCGACGTCGTGCTGATGGACATCCGGATGCCACGGATGGACGGCCTCGAGGCCACGCGCCAGATCATTGCCAGCTCCGATCATCCCCCGCGGCTGATGATGCTGACGACATTTGACCTCGACGAGTACGTGTTCGACGCCCTCCAGGCGGGTGCCAGTGGCTTCCTGCTCAAGGATGCGCCACCCGAGCAGCTCGTCGCCGGCATCCGCGTCGTCGCCCAAGGCGACGCGCTGCTCGCCCCTTCCGTCACCAGACGGCTGATCGAGTCGTTCGTCCGCGACGGCACGCATGCACCGAGACCGCCCGAACTCGACGAGCTCACGGCACGCGAGCTCGAGATCCTCGGACTGATCGCCGGCGGCCTCTCCAACGCCCAGATCGCCGCGCAGCTTGTGGTGTCAGTCACAACCGTCAAGACCCACGTCGCGCGAGTGCTCTCCAAGCTCGGCCTGCGCGACCGGGTCCAGGCCGTCGTGCTCGCTTACGAGACCGGCATCGTCCAGCCCGGCGCGCCGCGCTAGCCCTCGGCCAGAGAGAACGACCCTCAGGGAGCCCCCTCGCCGCCTGCCCCGATCTGTTGCGTCTGAGCCGTACCCCCAGATCCCACCTCGGCCTTCAACTGAGCGAGCTCGGTGTCCACGGCGCTCTTGGCCCCGAGCTGGTCAAGCTGCTTGTCGATGTCGTCTTGAGGCGGACCGAGCGAGGTGAGATCGTCGAACGTTCCGGCCGCCTCGAGCTCCCCCACGGCGGACGCCCGGGCCTGCATCTGATCGGTCTTGTCGATCGCGCGCTGCATGGCCGTACCGAGGTCAGCCATGTGGTCGCCGATGCCCGTCGCGGCCTCTGAGATCTGCACCTGCGCCTCGGACGCCGAGTACTGCGCCTTGATCACTTCCTTCTTGCTCCGAAACTCTTCGACCTTTGTCTGGAGCTTGCTCTCGGCATCGGTCAACTTCTGCTGCTGTGATTCCAGATCGGCCACCTGCTGATCCAGTGAGCTCGTCTCCTGGACGATCAGCTGCTTTCGCTCGATCGCGGCGCGAGCCAGATCCTCCCGGCCCGCGGACATCGCCTCGCGAGCCTGGCCATCAAGCTTGGCCGCCTGCTGCCCCAGCTGCTCCTCCTGGAGCTGAAGGCGCTTCTTGGCGGTGACGACGTCCACGATTCCCGACTTGACCTTCTGGAGGTCCTCCATCTGCTGCTCATAGGCATAGTCGAGCGTCTCGGCCGGATCTTCTGCTCGGTCGAGCAGGTGCGAGATCTTCGCCTTGGTCATCGTCTCGATCCGGCCTGCCAGTCCTGGCATCAGTTCCTCCTATCGGTGAGCAAGGGGCTCATGCGTTCGCGAACCCGGGTCACCCTCGCAGCTGAACAACGGATCAGTCAAGGTAGGCTCGGGGCGATGTTCGATCACGTGGGGATCAGGGTGTCCGACCTCGGCGCATCTGAGCGTTTCTACCGGACCGTGCTCTCCGTGCTCGGCGTCGAGCCGAGCCACGCGGACGCCGAGCTCGTCGAGTGGGAGGACTGGGCCATGAGCCCGACGGATCGCGAGCACCCGATAACCCGCGGCCTGCACGTCGGCTTCCGCGCGCCCGACAGCGCGGCCGTCGACGCGTTCTGGCAGGCGGGGATCGACGCCGGTTATCCGGACGATGGTGCGCCGGGGCCGCGCGCGATCTACGGCCCCGACTACTACGGCGGCTTTCTGCTGGACCCGGACGGCAACAGCGTCGAGGCAGTCCACGGCGAGCGTAAGCGCCCCGTGCCCGACGGCTGCGTCGACCACTTGTGGCTTCGCGTCCGCGACCCGCACGCGTCGCGGCGCTTCTACACGACGGTCGCGCCACACGCCGGCATCCGCCTGGCGCACGACACCCCGGGTCGCGTGCAGTTCCGAGGTGAGGATTACAGCTTCTCGCTCGTGCGCGATGAGCGCCCGCTCACCGAGCACGTCCATCTCGCCTTCCCCGCGGACGCCGACGCCACCGTGCGGGCCTTCCACGCCGCCGCGCTCGCCGCGGGCTACGAGGACCACGGCGGCCCCGGCGAGCGCGCCATCTACCACGCGGGCTACTACGGGGCGTTCGTGCTCGACCCGGACGGCCACAACATCGAGGTCGTCAACCACAACAGCTGAGCCACAGCCGGCGAGCGCACGGCGAAGTCCGGATCAGCCCGCGGCCATCGGCTCCGGGCCGGGCAGTGGCGGCGTCGGCGTCGGCGGGGGCGGCGTCGTCGTCGTGGGCGGCGCGGGCGTGCTCAACACGGTGAGGGCGTGGGGCACGAGCAGGCCGGACGGGTCCTTGGCGTAGGTGACCGAGATCGTGTCGCCGACGAGCAGGCTGTCGATCAGGTCGGGCACGAGGGTGGTGGCCAGCGTCACGGTCTGGCCGGCCGGCGTCTGGATCGTGACCGAGGAACCATCCTCGGCGGTCGCCGTCACCATGCCGCTCGTCGTCACGGCGCCCCGGTAGAGCACCGACTGAGCGGAGGTGATGCCGTTCCGGGCCTGGCTGTAGCCAACGGTGATCACGTCGCCGAGCTCGGCGCCGTAGGTGAGTGCCGGATCGGCGGCGATCTCGAACGTGTAGTTCTGGCCGTAGCTCGTGCGGTTGCGGAGCACTGAGGGGACGAAGTGGTAGGCCTTGAAGTGCCGGCTGGACGCGTCGGGGGCGCCGTCATCCAGCCAGCCAGGGCCACCCCGCCGGTTGCCCCCGCCGCCCCCGTCGGAGGTGCCGAAGAAGCGACCGTTGATGTTCATGAAGATATGCACCCCGGGCCAGTCGTAGAGGGTGACCTCGTTGGGGGCACGGCCGGCGCCCTTGACGATCAGGTGGTCGGCGAGCAGCTGGCTGATCACGCCGGCGTCGTTGGGGACGGGGCTGCCGGGGGCCCACAGCCCCGCCCCGGCCAGCACCGCGGCGACCGCCCCCGAGCAGTCGAACCCGCGGCGGCGTCCGTTGTACCCAGGCCCGCCGCGCTCGCCGATGCTGGCCACCGCCGCCTGGCCGTGGCCGCCGCCCCACACATAGGGAAGGTCACGAGCGCCCAGAGCGCCGGCGGAACGCTGCAAGGCGTTGATGACGCCCACCATCCGACCGTTCTTCTGGACCGTCACCGACCACTGCCCGAGGTAGACGACCTTGCCCCGAACGCTGCCCCGGGACAGCGGCTTGGGCACCGCCAGCGCCCCGGCGGAAACGGTGAGGACGCAGACCAGCGCCCCGATAGCGATGAGTGAACGTCTCATGGCGATCCCGACCTGTATCGGCCGGTGAGGACGCGCCCCTTGAGCCGCGCGTCAGAAAAACGACGGCACGATCCTCACACACCCGGGCCGTACTGGCAACCAACAACCCCGATCGTCTGCCTCAGGGCACGACAGCAGCGGGAGCAGCGGCACCGACCACCGACGGCCGTCGCCGACGATCTCGGGCAATGTCAGGTGCGCAGCCGTTTTCGCATCCACCAGACGAGTTCAACCCGGCTGTCGTCGGCGAATCCTTCGGCTTCGACCGCCATGGCGGCGACCGGTCCGACGCGCTTGCCCAGATCGGTCGGCTCAAAGATCGCGCCGCGCTCGTGATCGAGCTTCCAGCCGGGCTCGATGTACCCCCGGCGCTCGAGGCGTTTCATGGCGCCGTGCACGCCAAAGATGCGCGCCCGGAGGTGGAACTTGAGCCGGCTCACCGGCGGCAAGTCAGGCGATAACAGGAGGAAGCTGAGCAGGGCCGCGTCGATCCTCCGCATGCCGTCAAGCTCGCGGTCGATGCTCGCGGCCGATCGAGCGGTGTCACTCACGATGCGACGCACATTGTCGCAATGATCGAACCGCCCCGACGGCACAGTCCGCCTGGCGGACACTCTGGATCCGTCATCATCCTTGTGCGTGGGGTTCGCAGTCCGAACAGCCGAACTGGGCGAGGAGGACCAGGTGGTCCCGATGTACGAGTGGCTCTTCGCTGCGCCCGGCACGCGGCCGCCGCGGTGGGATCCGGACACGGCGCGGCGCCGACTGAGCGAGGCCATTTCCTCACCTCGCGCCACGATCCTCGTCGCGGAGGACAACGGAGACCTGATCGCGTTCTGCACCGCGTATCTGGAGCTCGACTCCGTGCGCTTTGGACAGCGCTGCTGGGTCGAGGATTTCGCGGTCGATCCGCGGCAGCGCTCCAGGGGCGTCGGTTCGGCACTGCTCAAAGCCGTCAGGGAGTGGGCGCACAACGCCGGGGCGACACACCTCGAGCTCGACTCCGGACTTGCTCGCGTCGACGCGCATCGCTTCTACGAGCGCGAGGGCGGAGCCCGCCAGTCCTACACGTTCGGTTGGGAGCTCTCAGGCGCCGCCGCCTCCCACCGATGAGTTCGGCCGCGCGAGTCGGTCTGAATCGGCATGGAGACCAAGAACCTCGACATATACGGTCACTCGCCGATCCCGTGGAGCCGCGCCCGCGATGCGCTGGCCTCGAGTCACGGTCCCGGCGTGGCGTTTTTCCTCGGCACGGTGCGCCCGGACGGGAGGCCGCACGCGGCCGGCCTGGGCGCGGTCTGGGCAGACGAGACGATGTGGTTCGTCACCGGCCCGCTGACCCGCAAGGCGCGGAACCTCGCCGGCAACTCGGCCTGCACGCTCTCATGCCGCCTGCCGGGCATCGACCTCGTGCTCGAAGGCCACGCGGAGCGTGTTACCGACCACGACACGCTCGAGCGATTGGTCGCCGTGTACCGCGAGAGCGGGTGGCCGGCACAGGTCGAGGGCGAGGCGTTCACCGCCCCCTACAGCGCGCCGAGTGCCGGGCCACCGCCCTGGCATCTGTATCGCCTTGACATCCACACCGGATTCGGGGTTGCGGGCGCCGAGCCGTTCGGCGCCTCTCGCTGGACCTTCGAGAGCTGACCGGGGCCCGCCCGCGTCGCCGGCGCGATAATCGGCGCGTGGGGACGCGGACGAGCTGGACGGGTGTGGCGGTCGGGATAGCGCTGGCCATGGGGTTTGGTGCGACGGCGACGGCGAGCACCAAGATGGCGAGCCCGAGGAGCGACGTGGTCCGCGCCGGGGCGGCCCGGTTCGAGGTGCTGACGCCGACGCTGATCCGGATGGAGTACGCGCAGGACGGACGGTTTCAGGACGCCGCGACGATGACCGCGACCCGAGCGCACCTGCCGGTGCCGAGGTTCACCACGCGCAGGCGCCACGAGTGGCTGACGATCCGCACACGCCGGATCGCGCTGAGCTACCGGCTTGGCTCGGGTCCGTTCACTGCAGCGAATGTCCGGCTGCGGCTGACGATCGGCCGGCGCACGCAGGCCGTTCATCCGGTCGCGGGGTCGACCACGGGCAACCTCGGGGGCTGGACCCGCGCGCTCGACAACCAGGACGCGCCCGTGCCGCTGCACCCGGGAGCGATCTCGACGGCCGGCTGGTACGTGCTCGACGACACCGATACCGCGCTGCTGACGGACACCCCGCCCGGCTTCGCCGTGCGCCCGTCGCACACGGGTCCCTATCAGGACTGGTATCTGTTCGGCTACGGCCACGACTACGCGCGCGGCCTCGCCGACCTGCGGGCGCTGTCAGGCCCGGCGCCCCTGTTGCCCCGCAGTGCCTTCGGGGTGTGGTTCTCGCGCTATTACCCCTACTCCGAATCGGATTACCACACGCTGCTCGCGCAGTTTCGGGGCAACCACGTGCCGCTCGACACACTGTCGATCGACACCGACTTCAAGCGTGAGAACAGCGCGGTCGGCGCTGCTGCGGCCGCGAATCTGGCCGGAGCCCCCGGACGGCCGTACAGCTGGAACGGGTGGGAGTGGGACACCGAGCTGTTCCCCAATCCTCAGCAGTTCATCGACTGGGCGCACAGCCAGGGGCTATCGCTGGCGATCAACATCCATCCGTCGATCGACTCGACCGACCCGCGCTACGGCGCCACCGTGGCGCAGGGCGGTCCGCTCACCGCGGACAGCGGTTGCCGACTGCTCCAGGCCGACCCGCTCGGGACGTGCATGACCTTCAACTGGCACGACTCCCGCCAGCTCGCCGCCTACTTCGCGCTGCACGAGCCGTTCGCGCAGCAGGGCATCGACATGTTCTGGCTCGACTGGTGCTGCGACGGGCCGCAGCAAACCGTTCCGGGGCTCACCGACGACACGTGGATCAACTCGCGGTACTACGCCGAGCAGCATGCCCGCGGATCTCGCTGGCCAGCGTTCTCACGGATCGGCGGCGGCTTCCTCGAGTCCGGCGCCGGCGCGAACGGGCCGGACAACGACCGCGCGGCGGAGGGGGTCGGCGCGTTCGCCGAGCATCGCTACACGATCCAGTTCACCGGCGACACGTGCGCGACCTGGCCGATGCTCGCCTTCGAGGCGCAGCTGAGCGCCAGCGAGGGGAACATCGGGCTCCCCTACGTGAGCGATGACATCGGCGGGTACAACGGCGCGTCCTCCTCCATACCGTGCGGAGAGCAGGACATCGCGGTGGTGCCCGGCGCCACTGCCACGCATCACCTGCCCGACGACCTCTACGCGCGCTGGGTGCAGTTCGGCACATTCCAGCCCCTCGACCGCCTGCACTCGAACCACGGCGATCGGCTGCCCTGGGAGTACGGCGCGGCGGCTGACCGCTCGGCCACGAGCTTCCTCCAGCTCCGCGAGGACCTCAATCCTTACATCTACACGCTCGCGCGCCACGCGTACGACACGGGACTGCCGCTCACCGGCGGCCTGTACCTCCGGTGGCCCGGCCAGCCGGAGGCATACCGCTATCCCAGCGAGTACACGTTCGGCCCCGACGTCGTGGTCGCACCGGTGACAGCGCCGGGTGACCCCGCAGACGCGACGATCTGGGTCCCGCCGGGAACGTGGACCGACTACTTCACCGGTCAGCGCTTCACCGGCCCGCGAGCCGTCACCCTCTCGGTCCCCCTCTCACAGATGCCGGTTCTCGTACGCGCGGGAGCGATCATCCCGACCCAGTCCGACGTGGCCTACACGCGCGAGGCTTCTCCCGCGAGCCTGACGGTGAGCGCGTTCCCCGGCGGCCGCGGCCGGTTCGCGCTCTACGACGATCAGGGCAGCGGGTTCGGCTACCAGCGCGGGCTCGATACGTGGACGACCATCTCCCAGCACCGGCGGGGTAGACGATTCGCGGTGACGATCGGCGCCGCGCGCGGTCACTTCCCGGGAGCGCCCAAGCGCCGCACCTGGCGGGTGCGCGTGATCGGCGTCCGCCGGCCGAGGTCCGTGCGCGTCAACGGCCGCCGGCGGCCGTGGAGCTATGACGCGGCCGCCCATGCGGTGACGGTGAGCACCGGGCGCGTGCCGACGAACCACGCCGTGACCGTCACGGCCCGTTAGGCAAACCCTTCTCGGGAGATGCGGTGCCGACGGCGCCTCCCTCGGCAGATAGCCTGACGGCTCAATGACGCCATACATCACCCCCACCGAAGAGCAGTTCGAGCAGTTGCGCAGCGCGGCCGACGGCGGACCGATCGTGATGGTCAACCTGCTGCGCTTCAAGCCCGGTGGAGCCGAGGCGTACGGGCGCTACGCCGCCGCGGTGGCGCCGCTGCTCGAGCAGGTCGGCGGACGGATCGTGAACACGGTGGCATGCCGCCAAGCCGTGGTCGGTCCTGAGGACGAGCGCTGGGACGTGGTCGCGCTCGTCGAGTACCCGTCGGTGCAGGCGTTCCTACAGATGGTGGAGAACCCGGACTATCTCGCCACCCACGAGCACCGCGAGGCCGGCCTCGCCGACTCCCGGCTCATCCTGAGCAGCCCCGTTTCATAGGCTGACCGGGTGCCGCTCACCGAGGAGTTCACGTGGCGCGGACGCCGTGTGCGCTGGGAGCGACGTGGGACCGGTCCCGCCGTCGTGTTCTGCCACGGCACACCGTGGTCATCGTGGCTGTGGGCGCCATACGCAGCCGCCCTCAGCGACCGGTTCTCGACCTATCTGTGGGACATGCCCGGCTACGGCGAGTCGTCGAAGGACGCGGAGCACTCGGTGGCGCTCGCCCTGCAGGGGGAGCTGCTCCACGACCTGCTCGCGCACTGGGAGCTCGACGGCCCGCACATCGTGGCCCACGACTACGGCGGCACCGTGGCGCTGCGAGCCCATCTGCTGCACAGCTCGTGCGTCGCGTCACTGGCGCTGGTCGACGTGGTGGCCGTGCGGCCATGGGGATCGGACTTCCTGCGACTCGTGCACGACAACGTCGACGTGTTCGCGGCGCTGCCCGCGGCGATGCATGAGGGTGCGTTGCGCGCCTACCTCCAGGGCGCCAGTCATGCGGGGCTCACCGAATCACAACTCGACGCGCTGGTCGCGCCCTGGCTGGGCCCGGCTGGCCAGACCGCGCTCTACCGCCAGATGGCGGAGGCCGACGAGGCCTACACCGACGAGATCGAGCCGCTGTATCCGAGCATTGCGGTCCCGACCCTGGTCGTGTGGGGACGCGAGGACCGGTGGCTGCCCGTCGAGCACGCGGAGAGGCTCGCCTCGGCGATCCCGGGCGCCCAGCTCACGCTGGTCGACGAAGCCGGGCACCTGATCCAGCTCGATCAGCCGATCACGCTCGCCACGCGGCTGCAGAGCTGGCTGGCCGCCCGGACAGCCGCAACCCACGGAGCTTGAACCCGGCCTCGCAGCTCAGCGGATCGGCTCGCCGACGACGCGGTCGCGGCCGGCGTGCTTGGCGTCGTAGAGCCGCTGATCGCCCAGCTTGACCAGGGCGCCGAGGTCGGCGGGATCGTCGGTGGTGACCACGCCGATGCTCGTGGTGACGGACAGCCCGGCAGCGATCTGGTCCCAGGGCTCGTCATGGATCGCCCGGCGGATCCGCTCAGAGCAGGCGCTCGCGGGAGCCTCACCGGTCAGCGGCATCAGCACGATGAACTCCTCGCCGCCGCTGCGGACGACCATGTCGGAACCGCGAAGAACCTCGCCGAGCAGCGCCGCCACGCGAACCAGTACCCGGTCGCCGACGTCGTGACCGAAGCGATCGTTGATCGACTTGAAGCGGTCGAGGTCGAGCACCGCCAGGCTCAGCGGGAGCGCCAGTCGCTCCTGCGCGAGGCGGCTCAGCTCGCGCGCCAGATAGCGGCGGTTGTACAGCCCGGTCAGCCAGTCCCGCTCGGCCTGGTCGCGAAGCTGCTCCTCCAATCCCTCTAGCTGACTGGTCCGACGCTCGAGCTCGCGGTGAGCCTGCGCCAGCTGGCGATTCCTGGCGGCCAGGGTCTCGCTCTGCCGGCGAGCCGCGCTCGTCTCGAGCGTCGCGCGATCGAGGCTGAACTGGAGCTCGGAGAGCTCACGAAAGGCGCGTCGCTCGAGCTCGGCCGAGCGGGCCAGCGCGTCGTAGGCCTCCTCGACACGGCCGGCTTCACGCAGCGCCTCGGCGAGCGTGGAGAGGATGAGGCTGCGGGTTTGTGGCACGCGATCGCCGAGCCAGGCCAGAGCGCCCTCGCCTGTCTGCTGGGCATCCTCGAACTGGCCGAGCGCCATCCGCGCCTGCACCTCGGCCCGGACGGTGACACCGAGCACGTACGGGTTCGGCTCTCCGGAGGCCGTCAGCAGGGCGATCGAGCGCTCGGCGTCCTGGAGCGCGGCTTCGGGGCGGCCGGCGAGGAGTCGGATGTCGGCGCGGGTGGAGTGCAGGACCCCGAGCACGAAGTTGTTGCCGGACTCGATCCCGTGGGCAACCTCCAGGCCCCGGGCGATCTCGCGCTCGGCCTCCTCGAGCAGGCCCCGCTCCTGAAGGTTGCAGGCGAGGTCGTTGCGAGAAATCGCCTCCTCCCAGCGGTTACCCGCCTCGATCGTCAGTTCGAGCAGCTCCCGGATCCGAGCGGTCAGATCCGCGACCGCGACGTTGCCGAACACCATGCAGGTGGCCCGGCGCGCGAAGACCCGCAGCTCCAGGTCGCCAACGGAATCGGCCAGTCGGATCGCCCGCTCCGCGTGGCGCAGCGCCTCGGTGTAGGACCCGGTGAAGAAGCCCAGCTGCGCTTCGAGCGCGGCCAGCTCGGTGTGGGCGGCGCCGTCGCCCGTGCGCTCCGACAGGCGGCCGGCCTCGACCGCCAGGTCGAGTGCGCCGCGAAGGTCGCCTCGATGCAGTGAGACCGCGCCCTGGAGCGCCCTGGCGCGCGCGCACAGACCTACGTCGCCGACGGCATACGCCATCTCATGGCAGTGGATGGCCTGGGCCAGCGCGCCGGCCGGGTCCTCGAGGTAGGTGCGCCGGGCCGCGGCCAGCGCGTCACTGACCGGCGCCGTCTCGCGGCTCTCGGCTGGGTCTGTGTGAATCGGTAGAGCAGACGCCATGGGGTGCCCCGCACGCACGTGCCTTCACAATCTTCTCGGCATGTCGAGGTTCAAGCTTGAAGGCCGAGACCCTGCCGGAACAGGACTTGCCCGATCCGTGTGGAACTGCGCGCCAATGAGACGCGCCGTCCCGCGAGGCTTTCCCGTGGCGGCGGCCGTCATTGCCCTGTCAGGGTGCGGCAGCGGCGTCTCGTGGAGCGCGAGCAAGGTAGAGGACACCGTGCGCACCATCCTTACCCAGCAGGCTGGGGTGACGGTGCGCTCGGTCGCGTGCCCCAATGACGTCAAGATCGGCAAGGGGGTCGTCGCCTACTGCACGGCGTCGCTGGCCAATGGTGACACGGTGCGGTTCAGCGCCACCCAGGAGGACTCGAGCGGCCACGTCCATGTCGGCCCGGCGGAGATGATCGCGCTCGAGGTCGAGAACCGTATCGAGGCGGCGCTCCATCAGCGCGGCATCAAGACGACCTCCGCCACCTGCCCGCAGCACGTCCCGATCACCGTGGGCCGGACGTTCGGCTGCACCGCCGCCTTCGGGCACGGCCAGCGGCTCCGGGTCGCGGTGACGATCACCAACCCCAGTGGCGGCTTCTCGATGAAGCTGGCCGGCTCCTGAGGCGTGAGCAGGCCGAGGACCGGGTAGGCCGACCTGAGCGGTTCCCGTAGTAAGACGGGCACTGCACAGGCACAGCACGGGAAGGAGAAACATGACAGCTCCGATTGACGACGTCACCAGCCTCCCAGGGCGCAAGGTGACCGACCAGGAGGAGAACACGATCGGCGAGGTCAAGGAGATCTACGCGATCGACGGCGACGGATACCCGATGTGGGTCACCGTCGAAGCATCGTCAGGGATGAGCGAGAAGAAGACCGTGTTCATCCCGCTCGCGCGCCTCAAGGAGGAGGACGGCGACCTGCGCGTGCCCTACAGCAAAGACCACATCCTGAGCACGCCAGAGGTCGACGGCAGCGACGGCATCTCGGACGAGTGCGATCGTCAGCTCCGCGACCACTACGGGATCGACCGCGCCGACCAGGAGCTGCGCTCCCATAACGACTCCTACGCCACGCTCGTCCCCGAGGACGAGGAGGGTACGGCCAAGCTGGCCGACGACGCCGACAGCCTCGAGACCCCGGACTCCAACAAGGTGGACGAGGAGACCCGCGAACGGCTGGAGGACGTCGGCAGCGCCGAGATGCGCCACGTCACCGCGGAAGATGTGGTCGAGGACGACCAGGGCTCGGATGAGGGGTCGAGCGAGTCCGGCGACGAGCAGAAGTCGGACGGCGGCGAAGAGGACGACGACGAGTCGAAGTCGGAGTCCGACGATGAGTCGAAGTCAGAGTCGGAGTCGGCCGAGAAGACCGGGGCCTAGCCGAGCTTGAAGCTCGTTGAGGTGCCGAGCACGCGCCCGTTCGCGTCGAGCGCCTGCACCCTGAACGTCGTGTACCCCTGAGGGACACCGATCGCGGTCTCGAAGCCGAGCCGCTGTGCGGTGGAGACGGGCCGCTGCGCGGTCCCGTTCTGTCCGGCGAGAACGCGCCAGCTGGCCACCTCGGTGGCGCCGTTCCAGCTCGCGTAGACCGTCGTCTTGGTACCGCTCCGCCGCGCCGCGCCGGTGGGCGGATACAGCGGCTGGCCGACCCACTGCTCGACGGTCGCGCGGTAGCTCAGATCGGGCCGCGGCAGCACGGCGTCGAACAGCACCTTGCCGTTCGCGTCGTACAGGCTCATGTACGGCTGCGAGCCCCACCCGATGAACCGTGTCCCGTTCGGCTGGACCTGCGTCGACCCCATGTAGTCGGCGTCGAAGCTCTTGCCGTGCGAGAAGTCCCGCTGGAAGGTCGCAGTGCGGGCAGTGGGATCGAGCTTCAGCTCGAGTCCGCGGGATGGCGCGGTCGGTGACACGTAGATGCCGCCGCTGGTGATCTGGCAGCAGTGGTCGTCGAACATCGTCATCGTGTTATCGGAGTTCAGCGTCACGTCGTGCTGCCACGTGAATCCGGCCTTCGGCCCGAACTTGAACGTCGAGTGCTTGCCTCCCAGGATCCACTCGATGTCGCTCGTGCGTTTGTTGACCTTGTACGCGGCCCAGGTGTCGCGCATCGACGTCACGAACGTGCCGTGACCGGTGAGCTGGATCGAGTTGATGTGGTACGCGTCCCACGGGAAACCGTTGCTCGGCAGCGTCGCGTACGAGTCGCTCAGTGGGATGTGCTTGAGGGCATCCCAGTTGTAGACGAGCTTGCCCGTGCGCAGGTCGTATTCCTGCACCGCCGAATCGACGATCGAGCCGTTGTAGGCACCGCCGTACTTCGACAGGTTCATCGGGATGTTCTTGTTCGCGGTGACCCACATGTTGTGGCCGCGGATGATGATCTCGTGCAGCGTGGGCACCCAGCCGTCGACGCCGTGGAGCCGCGCGACGGTCTGGTAGTGCTGGTTGACGACGACGTCCTCGCCGGTCACCGTGGCCCCGGCGTTCGTGATGAAGCCCTGCCACCAAGCGAGCGCGGGCTTGCCCTGATAGCGCTGCAGTGTGAGGTTCGAGGCGACCACGTTCTCGTTGACCGGCCTGAACCACAGCGGCGAGAGGTGGTTGTCGAGGATCAGCGGACCGCTCTGGCCGACGATTGGCGGATGGCTCAGGTCGTAGAAGTTCGCGATGAAGATGTCGCCCTGAGGCAGCTGGTCGGCGCTCTTGGGAACCACGTCGGCGCGCACCACCGGCGGCCGCAGCCCGGCCTGGGTGACGAAGCTGTAGGTGTCGTGGGTGGCGTACTTGCCGATCGGCGCGGCGTGCGAGCCGCCGAACGCGAACGCGATCCCGGTGAGGCCGGCAATCGCGATCGCCACCCCGATTGCGATCGGAATGCGCTTGGTGATCGGGCCGGAGGCGGCGGCGGCCTTCGGCAGCGCCACAAAGGTCACGACCGCGGCGGCCGCGCACAGCCCGGCAGCGATGAAGTACGCCAGGCGGAAGCCCTCGGTCAGCGCCTGCGGGACGTCTTGCCCGGTCCCGATCAGGTGGGTCGAGCGCTGCGTGGCGAGCGTGATCAGGACCGCGATGCCAAGTCCGCCGCCGATCTGGCGCGAAGTGTTGACTAGGCCCGACGCGAGCCCCTGCTGGCCCTGTTTGGCGCCCTGCGTCGCGGCGATCGTCGAGGGCACGATCGACATCCCGATGCCGGCGGCGGTGAGCAGGCCCGGGATCAGGATGTAGTCCACGGCCGACCCGCCCGCGGCGATCTTCGTGAACAGCAGCATGCCCGCGGTCATCATCAACAGGCCGCCGCCGAGCACGGCGCGTACGCCGAAGCGGCTCACCAGCTTGCCCGCGCTGCGCGCGACGACCATGATCGTTAGAGCCATCGGCAGGAATGTCAGGCCGGCGTGGAACGGGGACAGGCCAAGCACCTGCTGCAGATACAACGAGCTCACGAACCACATCGGGAACAGGGCGCCGCTGAACAGCAGAACGATCGTGTTGGCGTCACGCAGCGGCTTGGTGATCTCCTTGAACGGCACCAGCGGGTCTTTGGCGATCCGGACCTCGATGAACGCGAACAGGCCCAGCACCAGGAAACCGCCGATGATCGGGATCAGCGCTTCGGCTGAGCCCCAGCCGTTGACACCGGCCTTGATCACGCCGTAGACGAGGATGATCTGGCCCAGCGTCAGCGTCACCGCACCGCCGAGGTCGAATGCCGGGGCGTTCTCGCGCTTGCGATCGACGACCACCCGCCAGGCCACGAGCGCGGCCGCGATCCCGATCGGGGGGTTGATCAGCAGCACCCAGCGCCAGCTCAGGTACTGGGTGATGACGCCGCCGAGGAACGTGCCGGCCGCGCCGCCGGCGCCGTTCATCGCCGCCCACAGGCCGATCGCACGGTGAAGCTGCGGGCCAGGCGGGAACGACGAGGTGATGATCGCCAGCGACGACGCCGCCATGAACGCGCAGCTGAAGCCCTGGATCCCGCGCGCGATGATCAGGATCTCGCGGTTCGGCGCCAGCCCACCGAACAGCGAGGTGGCTGAGAACAGGAGCAGCGCGGCGGCGAACACGCGACGCTGGCCGAGGTGGTCGGCGGCGCGGCCGCCGAGCATCAGGAAGCCCGCGAACGTGATCGAGTAGGCGTCGATCACCCACTGCAGGTCGTTGGAGGAGAAGTTCAGGCTGTCCTGGATCGAGGGCAGCGCGACGTTCACGATGCTCAGGTCGAGAATCACCATGAACTGCGCGACGCAGCAGACGATCAGGATCCAGGTCGTCCGCGGGCTGCGCTCGGAAGCCGCCGGTGGCGGCGTGGTGTGCGGTTGTTCAGCCGGTGCCCGTAGGCTCATGTCGTCTCACGTCTCGTTTCGGCCCGATCCCCAGGGAGGTCCACGACGTTCAACACCTACCGAGCCCGAAAAGACGCGGGGATCCTGGATCTTGATTCGCCGGTGAACCGGCCGTCCCTGCGAGATCACGTCGGGCGGCTTCGGCGTGCAGGGCGCGCCGATTGTATAGAACGCGCTAGAGGTCATCGCTGATGACAGAACGGGGCGAAATCCCGTACGCGCGCCCTGAACCTCTACCCTCACCACTCCGCCCGGGCCTCCGCTACGCTGGGGCCGACGTTTTCGAGCGACAAGGGGAGCTCTGACCATGAAACGACTGCTGCTTGTTACTGCGATCCTCGCCGCCCTGGTTGTGGCCGGCTGCGGATCGGGCAGCTCGAACTCGAGTTCCACCCAGGCCGCGTCGACACCGTCGACGACCACCACGACGGCCAAGAAGACCAAGAAGAAAAAGAAGAAGCCGCACAAGGCGAAGCCGAAGCACAAGGCGACCACGACCAGCTCTGCGACGGTGACGCCGACCACGACCTCCGTGGCCGTGGCCCCGACGACGACGACGGCCGTGGCGCCGGCGACGACCAGTTCGGCGCCTCCGCCGCCGACGAGCTCGACACCTCCGGCCTCCTCCGGCGGCGCTTCGAGCAGCGGCGGTGGCTCGAGCAGCGGCGGCAGCAGCCACTCCGGCGGCAGCGGTCATTCCGGTGGCGGTGGGCCCCCGATCCCGACTACCACGTCGGGCGGCGGCACGACCACGAGCCCCGGCTACTACTGATCCGTCTGGGCCTGGCGCCGGTGCGTCAGGCCTGCGACGCCCACTCGAGGATCGCCTCGGGCCGCTGCTCGGGGACCCAGTGCGCGACGCGGTCGAGCACGCCGGCAGTCAGCTGCGGCTGACCCTTGACGGCCCCCGGGGGCGTGCCCCGGGCGACCGGGTCGAGGGCCCCGTACAGCAGGGTGGTCGGGACCTGCAGGACGTGATGGGCGTACCGGCCGCGCGCGACCGGGATCGCCTCGCGGGTCACGAACGTGCGGTACATCGCCACCGTGACCTCGGGCGGGATGTGCGTGGCGAACAGGTCCACGTCTGCCGGTGAGAGGCGGTTCGGGCCGCGTCCGGACTGGAGGATCGTTCGCACCATCCGGTCGGCGATCCGCGGGCCGAGCACCGGTGTGCTGATCGGCCCCTGATAGCTGAGCAGCACCCCGAGCCGGCGCAGCGACGGTGGGCTCCACGGATGGGGAATCGAAAGCACCAGCATGCGCTCGAACCGCTCTGGCGCACGCAGCCCGGCGAGCAGCCCGGTCCAGCCGCCCCAGTCGTGCCCGATCCACGTGACCCGGTCGACGCCGAGCGCATCGAGGAGCGCGAGCAGATCCGACGCGAGCTGCTCCTTGTCATATCCGCTCGCCGGGACCTCCGTCCAGCCGTGCCCGCGAAGGTCTGGCGCGATCACGCGGTGCCGTTCGGCGAGCGCCGGGATCACCTCGCGCCACGACCACCAGTGCTGGGGCCAGCCGTGGACGAGCAGCAGCGGTGGCGCATCCTCGGGGCCCGCAAGCGCCACGTGGGTGCGCAGGCCGCCGGCGTTCACGTACTCGTGGGTGACGCCGTCGAGATGCGGAGGATCCGCCATGCCGCAGGATCCTATGCTCTCGGCCCACACCCAGGGCCCCCGGCGCCCTGAGCGCGGCTCAGCCCCGTCCGAGCATCAGCTGGCTGACCGAGAACGCCGCGCCCCACGGGTCGGCGATCACGGCCTGGCGGAACATCGGGATCTCGTGGACCGGGACCAGCACCGTGCCGCCGCCGGCGACGGCTCGCTCCACAGCGCGGTCCGCATCGTCGACCCAGAAGTCGATCGCCCAGTGCGCGGGACCGTGGCCGCTCGTGCCGTTGCCGTTCGCCGCCGCCATCACCGCCACCACGTCGCGCGGCACCGGCTGGCTCGGCTCACCGCCGACGTAGCCGGGCAGGCGCCACAGCTTCAGCCCGCGCTCGGGGTCGAGCGTCTCGGCCCGCCACCCGAACACCGTCCCGTAGAAGCCCTCGGCGGAGTCGCCGTCGGGGGTGTTCAGGATGCTCATGCTCCACGCGCCGGCCTCGTTGATCCGCTGCGCGCCCGCACGATTGCCCGCCTCCCAGACGCAGAGCACGGCGCCGTTCGGGTCGGTGACCACGGCGAGGCGCCCTGCGGGCGAGACGTCCATCGGCCCCGCCACCACCGTGCCGCCGGCGCGGCGGACCCGCCCGGCTGCGGCGTCGACATTCTCGACGCTCACCTGCGTCGTCCAGGCCGCCGGTTGCCCCGCGATCTCCGCCGGCTGGCATCCCACGCCGGCGACGTCACAGTCAGCGAGCCGCGCGACGTAGTAGCGGCCGTCCGCCTGGGGCATGCCGCCGGGGCCGGCGAAGTCCCAGCCGAACAGGTCGCCGTAGAACGTCTTCGCCGCCTCGGGATCGGGCTGCAGGGTCTCGACCCAGCAGGGGACACCGGGCTCGTAGCTCTGGCGCTCACTCATATGTGTCAGCTCCTCGGAAATCGGTCACTGCCCAGGCAGACTCCGAGGAGGGACGAAATTCATCGCTGTTTCGTGACAAGCAGCTCCGTGATCAGCGCGATCACCCGGTCGGGCTCGGTCATCAGCTGCTTCCAGGTGATCCGGATCACGGTCCACCCTGCGGCGATGAGTCGCTGGTCGTCGCGGCGGTCGCGCTCGAACGCCCGGTGGGTGAGATGCGTCCTCTTCCCGTCGGTCTCGACGATCAGCTTCTGCGCACGCCAGCAGAAATCCGCGCAGATCGCCCGCTCCCCATCATCGAGCACGATCCACTCATTGCGTTGCGGCAGCGGCAGCCCGCTCGCGCGGAGGTGGTCGTGCAGCCACGGCTCGAATTCCCCCCTGGACTGCCCGGAGAACGTGTACTGCTCCAGCACGCCGCGGATCCGCCGGCACCCCGGATGCGTCGGGTTGCGCTTCAGCTGATCCTTGATGGCGTGCAGGTCGAACACCTCGAGAATCTCGGACTGATCAAACGCCCTCGTCAGCTGCCCCTCGCTGACCCTCGGCGCGATGTCCAACAGCGTCCGCGCCACCGACGTACACCGGATCGGGCCGACCATCGTCACATCCCGCTCGAGCAGCGTCCTCGAGCGATGGATGTCCAGCCCCGGCCGCTTGCGCCCGCTGCGCCCCGCGATCGTCACATCGATGTTCACCCGACGGTTTCTGAGCAACCCCAACAGGTCCGCCGCAGACCGATGCGAGACGGCCGCCACCGGACCACAGGCCAAAACAGCCGCCATGAACAGAGCATGGGACGTCAGCATGCGCTTCGGCAGCAGCCCGTACACACCGTGATGAATCCGGTAAAGGTGCCCGGTGTCCGCCCGCGCCTGCACCCAGCGCGCCGAGAGCCCCCGCTCCTGGAGCTGCCAGGCCGCGAACACCGCTTCCTGCCCGAGCGCCAGCGCGACCACCGCGGCCCACTGGGCCTGGCCGAAAATGCCACCGTATTTTTCGCTTATTCGGCCAGCCCGGGGACGCACATGGGACACGGGCCGATCGTGCCGAAGAAGACGTCACATGTCTGGCACACGGTGCAACAAAAGCGCGCCGAAACGCCCGGCGGCGACGGGGCGACGGGGCGCCCGGGGGGCGACGAACCGCCCCGGGCGCACGAAACGCCCGGCCGACGGACTGCCCGGGGCCCTGGACCGCGACGGGGCCGCCCGGGCGCGCCGAATGCGCCCGGGCGACCGCACAGGCACAGGACTCAGCTGCCCGGGACGCCTGAGGACGGTGGCGCGGGCTGAGGTGTCGTGTAGGGCTTGATCGGGCTTCCGGACGTCGGCTCGGTCACCAGGGGACCTCCGAACAGGACGATCTTCCCGTGCCGGATCTGGCCCATCTCGGCGCCGCTGTAGCCGCCGTGGACGGTGGTCGAGTAGCGGAACGGGACGAGGCCCGGGCCGGTCCAGGAGGCGCCGTGCGCGTTGATGGCGTTGATCAGGTCCTGCCGGGTGAGGTTCTTGCCGGCGGCCTGGAGCGCCTGCACCAGGGTGTAGGCGTTGGCCATCCCGTACTCGACGTTGCCGTCGAACGGGGCGCTCTTGTCGTACTGGTCGTGGATCTTCTTGAACAGCTTGATCCAGGGGTTGGAGAGGTCGTCGACCGACGGGAGGTAGCCGTCGGTGATGGCGCCCTCGATCAGCCCGGTGCCGGACGCCTTGCCCTTCGAGACCGTCTTCAAGAGGCCTCCGACCGTCGTCGGGTCGATCCCGACGTTCGAGACGACGAGCTGCGGCTTGTAGCCGAGGGTGAACGACGTGAGCTGGCCGATCGCGGTGTAGATCGGCACCGTGAAGTCGACCATCACCTTCGCGCCCGAGGACTTGATCGCCGTGATCTGCGCCGCGAGCGTGGTCGTGCCCGACTGGTAGGCCTGCTTGGAGACGATGGCCGACGAGGGCACCTCGTCCTCGATGCCCTGCAGTCCACCCTTGCCGAAGTCGTCGTCCTGATAGAGGACGCCGATCTTCTGCCCGGAGAAGTGCTGCTTGAGGTACTGGCCGAGGATCTTGCCCTCGATCGTGTAGTTCGGTTGCCAGCCGTATGTGTTCGGCTGCTTGGAGCCGTCATCCCAGCACGGACAGCCGGAGGCCACGAAGATGTCCGGCACGCGCGAGGCGTTCAGGTAGCCGACCACCTTGGTGTGGGTGGGGGTGCCAAGTCCCTCGAAGATCCCGAACACCTTGCTCTGGAGCACCAGCTGGTGGACGACGTTGACCGTGTTGGTCGGGTTGTAGGCATCGTCCTTGATGATCAGGTGGATCTTGCGGCCGAACACGCCGCCGTGCGCGTCCACGTAGTTGAAGAACGCCTGTGAGGCCGGGGCGATCTCGCTGTACCCCGGCGCCGCCGGGCCGGTCAGGGGCTGGTGGGTGCCGAACGTGATCGAGGTCGCGGTGACCCCGGGCGCGGTGCTCCCGCCTCCGCCACTGCTCCCACCGCTGCCGCCGCTCGACGAGCCGCAGCCAACGACGACCGCGGCTACGAGGGCCAGGGCCGCGGAGGCCAATAGCCACCGTCTGAACAGAATTGCCATTCCACCTGCTCCTCTCTTCGTTTGACTAGGGCCGTGCCAGCCCATCAGGGCGCCCCGTCTGGCAATTCGATACGTTCTCCCTCAGACGTATCAAATACTAAACTGGCTGCATCGGCGTGGCAACAGGAGCGAAACGGGGCCGGCCCGCCACCGCCTCTCGTGCGGATGTGGTGGCGGCAGCCAGAGAGCAGTACCTCGACGGCCAACGGGTCGACGTGACCGTGGTCGCGCGGGAGCTCGGGCTCGGACGAGCCACGATCTACCGATGGTTCGGCTCCCGCGAGCACCTGCTCGGCGAGGTGATCGCCGACGAGCTCGAGGCCCTGGTCACCCGCAAACGACGCGAGGTGACCGCGTCCGGCGTCGACGGGGTCGACGGCCTGCTCGAGACCTTTGACCAGGTCAACCGCGCGCTGGCCCACGCTCCCGCCGTCCGCACCTTCGTCGAGCAGGAGCGGCTGAGCGCGCTGCGCCTGCTGACGTCGAGCTCGGGCGAGGTGCAGCCGCGCGCCGTGGCGTGCGTGGCGGCGATGATCGAGGACGAGGCTGAGGCCGGGAACTACGAACCGACCGCCGATCCCGAGACGCTCGCCTACGCGATCGTCCGCCTCGCCGAGGCGTTCCTGTACAACGACGCCGCGGTCGGGATCCGCGGCGACCACTCGCGGCTGCGCGAGGTGCAGGCCGCGCTGCTCGGGGCACCCCGGGCTAGCCATCGCCGGCGGACTCCGCCGCCGCCACGGGACGCCCGCCCCGGCGACTCCTGACGAGCCGCGCCCAGAGCGCGCGCACGCCGCCCTGGATCCCGCTTGGCCACAGGATCATCGCCACGATCAGCACGACGCCGTAAATCGCCAGGGGGAGATTCGCCGAGACCTTCTGCGACAGCGAGAAGGAATGCGCCAGGTCGTTGGTCCAGTTGGGGAGCAGCGTGAGCAAGGCCGCGCCCCAGATCGCGCCGACGAGTGAGCCGAGACCCCCGAGGACGACGCCGGTCAATAGCGACAACGAGAGCTGCAAAGGAAAAGCGCCGGGCTGGGCGAGCTGGAGCACGACCGCCAGGAGCGCCCCGGCGAGCCCCGCGCAGGCCGCGCTGACGATGAACGCGAGTGTCTGCGTGCGCCCCACCTTCATCCCGCACAGCGAGGCCGCGATCTCGTCGTCGCGGACCGCGCGGAAGCCCCGGCCGGCGCCGCTGCGCAGCAGGTTGTGCAGGAGGAACATCACGACCACGGCGCCGGCGCAGGAGATCCATGCCTCCCAGCGCTCGAGCGGGAACGTGGCCCCCAGCGAGGAGGGCGGGATCGGCGGGTTGATCACGAGCCCGTTCTCGCCGCCGAACGTCGCCGGGAACTTGTCGGCCAGCGCCGGGAGCCCGACCGCGAATGCCAGGGTCGCCCCCGCCAGGTATGGACCGCGCAGGCGGCTCGCCGCGGCCCCGAGCGCGACGCCCACGAGCGCGGTGACCGCCACCGCTGCCAATAGAGCGGGCACCAGCGCCCACCCCTCGTTGCCGATCAGCAACGCCACCGCGTACGCGCCGACGGCCATCAGGGCTCCGTGGCCGAGCGAGATCTGACCGCTCTGCCCGGCGAGCACGGTCAGCCCCGCCAGGACCGCGAAGTAGTAGGCGCCGGTGGCGAGCTGGAGATCGTTGTACGCGCTGACTTCCTCGCTCACGATCAGCAGCACGACGACCGCCAGCGCCGCCAGCGCCAGCGAACGCAGCAGCGTGAAGCGCCCAATCACCCGCATCGCAGCGCTCACACCCGCCGCTCCTTGCTCGCCGAGAACAGCCCGCTCGGCCGCACCATCAGCACCACAACGAGGATCACGAGCGCCGCCAGGGGCACCAGTGCCGAGCCCTCGTACCCCGCCACATACGACAGCGCCAGCCCCAGGATCATCCCGCCGATCACCGCGCCCGGCGGGCTGTCGAGGCCACCGAGCACCGCGGCCACGAAGCCGCTGATCAGGATCGGATCGAAGCTGTTGGGGCCGAGGAACACCGACGGTGCCACGAGCACGCCCGCGAGCGAGCCGGCCACTGCCGCGAGCGCCCACCCGATGGTGAACATCCGCTTCACCCGGACGCCGAGCAGCCGCGCGACCTCGGGCGCGAACGCAGAGGCCCGCAGCTGGAGGCCGAGCGAGGTCGCCCGGAACAGCAGGGCCAGCAGGCCGGCGACGCCGAGCACGACGAGCACGATGAACGTGTCGTTCGGCGTGAACAGCAGCCGGGTGCCCCCCACCTTGTAGCCCTGCAGCGAGAACGCCGCCGGGAACGAGCGCGGCGTGTTGCCCCAGATCATTCCCGCCGCCGCGACGAGCAGGGTGTACAGGCCGAGCGTGAGGATGACGGCGTTCAGGGGCGGCGCGCCTTCGACCGGCCGGACCACGACCCGTTCCACCACCGCCCCGAACACCAGCCCGCTGGTGAGGGCGACGAAGAACCCCAGCCAGTACGAGCCGCTCGAGCTGATCACCGCCGACGCGATGAACGTCGTGATCATCAGCATCGCCCCCTGCGCGAAGTTGACGATCCGGGTGGCGCGCCAGATGAGGACGAGCGCCAGCGCCACCGCGGCGTAGACCGCCCCGTTCGAGATCCCGCTCAGCGTCAGATCGATGAACTTGGTCACTCAGAAACCCAGGTAGGCGTGACGCAGGCGTTCGTCGGCGACGAGCTCGCTCGGCGGTTGGTCAGCGACCACGCGGCCGAGGTTGAGGACGATGCCGCGGTCGGCGATCGACAGGGCGCTGCGCGCGTTCTGCTCGACCAGCAGGACGGCCAGGCCGAGCGTGTCGGCCAGCGAGCGGACGATCCCCATCAGCTGGGCCACGATCACCGGCGCCAGCCCCAGCGAGGGCTCGTCGAGGAGCAGCACCCGCGGCCGGGCCATCAGCGCCCGGCCGATCGAGAGCATCTGGCGCTCGCCGCCCGAGAGCCGGGACGCCGGCTGCGCCTGTCGCTCCTGCAGCCGCGGGAACAGCTCATAGATCTCCGACATCGGCGCCGCCTCCTTGCCACGCCACAGGCCGCCGAGGCGGAGGTTCTCCTCCACCGTCAGCTCGGCGATCACGCCGCGGCCCTCGGGGACGTGGGCGACCCCGCGGCGGACGATCTCCTCGACCGGCAGCCGGGTGATCGACGAGCCGTCCATCGTCACCTGGCCGGCCTTGGCCGGGACGAGCCCGGTGATCGTGCGCAGCAGCGAGGTCTTACCGGCGCCGTTCGCACCGAGCACGGTGGTCACGGAGCCTTCAGCCGCCTCCAGCGAGACGTCGTCGACGGCCCGGACCGCGCCGTAGACGGTGGTCAATCCCTCAACCGCGAGCATCGTCCTGGCCGCCTGCCGAAACGGTCTCGTGTTCGGCCTCGCGGCCGAGGTAGGCCTCGAGCACCCGCGGGTTGCGCCGGACCTCCGGGGGCACGCCCGCGGCGATGACGCTGCCGAAGTCGAGCACGACGACGCGATCACAGACCGAGATCACGAGGTCCATGTGGTGGTCGACGAGCATCACCGCGATCGAGCTGCCAAGCGAGGTGATCGTCTTGGCCAGGTCGGAGAGCTCGGTGGAGTCGAGCCCTCCCGCAGGCTCGTCGAGCAGCAGCAACTCCGGCTCTGACACCAGCGCGCGGGCGAGCGCGACGCGCTTCTGCACGGCGTAGGGCAACGACCCGGGGAGCCGGTCGGCGACCTGGGCGCAGTCGAGGTCGCGCAGCTTGGCCAGCGCCCGCTCGCGTAGCCGGCGCTCGTCGCGATCGGAATGCGGCAGCGCCAGGAGGCCGCTCAGCATGCCCGCGCGGCGGAAGCGATGCGCGCCGGCCATCACGTTCTCGAGCACGGTCAGACCCGGGAACAGACCGACGCCCTGGAGCGTACGCGCGATCCCGAGCGAGGCGAGGCGGTCGGGCCGGACGCCGCCGAGCGGGCGCCCGCGCCACGTGAGCTCACCGGAGTCGGGCCTGACGAACCCGCAGATGACGTTGAAGAGCGTGGTCTTGCCGGCGCCGTTGGGGCCGATGACCCCCAGCACCTCGCCAGCCGAGACCTCGAGCGAGACGCCGTCGAGAGCGACGATGCCGCCGAACGCCACGCTGACGTCGCTGACGCGCAGAACCGCGCTGACGCCGCTCTCCTCTCCCGTCGGCACGCGCGCAAGCTATAACAGCCGTCGCCGCTTGCCAATAGCGATACACGGCGGCCTATGCGTTCTTAATAAACGCTACCCGGCGGGCACCGACACGCGCCCGGCGGCGATCCGCGCGAGCGTCGCCCGGTGCCGGCCGCCGCCACCGAGGAGCGTCGCGTCGAGCTGTGCGCGCTTGAACAGCCAGTGCACGTCGGCCTCCCAGGTGAAACCGATGCCGCCGTGGGCCTGGATCGCGCTGGCCGCCACTTCTCTCCCGCCGGTCGCTGCGGCCGCCGCCGCCAGCGCCGCCGCCTCGGCCAAACGGTCCGGATCGGCCC
>DASXOS010000159.1:0-1880 GCA_036494115.1 Solirubrobacteraceae bacterium
GGCGACGCATCCGTCCGGCCTTCGCGCGATGGCGGATGGCACCGCGCCCGAGCCCGGCAGCCAGGAGCTGCCCGGTCGAGATGACGTTGTCCTGCGCGCCCGCAACCTCGGCGCTCCGGCGTTCAACCGCGTGCATTTCGCAAACAATCGACACCGAAATCCGAGCCCTGTTGCCCCACGCACGCATACCAGCCAAAACGCACTACCACCTCCCGATATCGGGACGAATGTTTGCGTTTTGCACGCTCTTTCCCCGCCACCGCCCCAGTATCCACCCACCACCGCCCCACCGGGCGGATTGGCACACAAGAGCCACCCCCCCATGGCCAAAACGGCACGCCCCGCCGCAGAGTTGTGACAAAGAGCGACGACTCAGACAGCGACGCCGGCCGGCAGCCCCGCGTAGAGCGGGTAGCGGTCGGCCACGGCGGCCGCGCGCTCAGCGAGCTCGCCGCGGACGGCCTCGAAGTCACCGGGCTGGAGCGCCGCGGCGATGATCTGGCCGACCTCGGCGAAGTCGTCGACCTGGAGGCCTCGGGTGGCGAGCGCCGGCGTGCCGATCCGCAGGCCCGACGAGACCGCCGGCGGCCGCGGGTCGAACGGCACCGCGTTCCGGTTGACGGTGATGCCGACCTGAGCCAGCCGGTCCTCCGCCTGCTTGCCGTCGAGCTCTGACTCGCGCAGGTCGGTCAGGACGAGGTGCACGTCGGTGCCGCCGGTGAGCACGTTGACGCCACCGCCCGCCCCCAGGAGCGCCTCGGCAACGGCGCGGGCGCCGGCGAGTGTCCGCTCCTGGCGCTCGCGGAACGGCTCGGAGGCGGCGATCTTCAGCGCCACCGCCTTGCCGGCGATGATGTGCTCGAGCGGGCCGCCCTGCTGGCCCGGGAAGACGGCGGAGTTGATCTTCTTGGCGTACTCCTCGCGGCACAGGATCATCCCGCCACGCCCGCCGCCGATCGTCTTGTGGATCGTGGTCGTGACCACATCGGCGTGCGGCACGGGGTCCGGGTGCAGGCCGGCGGCGACGAGCCCGGCGAAGTGGGCCATGTCGACCATCAGATAGGCGCCCACCGCATCGGCGATCGCGCGGAAGCGCTCGAAATCCAGCACACGCGAGTAGGCCGACCAGCCGGCCAGGATCATCTTCGGCTTGTGCTCGTGCGCGAGCTCCTCCACCTCGTCCATGTCGATCACGCTCGTCTCCGGATCGACGTGGTAGGCGACGATGTTGTAGAGGCGGCCGGAGACGTTGATCTTCATCCCGTGGGTGAGATGGCCGCCGTGGGCCAGCTCGAGCCCCATCATCGTGTCGCCGGGCTGTAGCAGCGCCTGATAGACGGCGGTGTTCGCCTGGGCCCCGGCGTGAGGCTGCACGTTGGCGTGCTCGGCGCCGAACAGCTCGCAGGCGCGGTCGATCGCCAGCTGCTCGGCGATGTCGATGTACTCGCAGCCGCCGTAGTAGCGCTTGCCGGGATAACCCTCGGCGTACTTGTTGGTGAGGACCGAGCCCTGGCACTCGAGCACCGACAGGGGCACGAAGTTCTCCGACGCGATCATCTCCAGCGTCCGCTGCTGGCGCTCGAGCTCCAGCGCGAGCACCTCGGCGATCTCCGGGTCGACTTCGGCCAGCGGCCGGTTGAAGAAGTCGGGCGGCAACTCCACGCTCACGGAACCGACCTTACCAGTGCCACCGGCCGGCGCTCAGTCCAACGCCACCTGGAGCTGCTGCTCGGAAACAGCCCCGGGCCGCACCACCGACCACTCGCCGAACTCCTCGTACCGGCGCAGATCCACGACCGTCGACGGCGTCCCGGGCAGCTCCCCGCCGTCGAGGACCAGATCGGCGCCGCGGCGGAGCGGCTCGGGCACCTCGTCGAGCA
>DASXOS010000160.1:0-13540 GCA_036494115.1 Solirubrobacteraceae bacterium
AGGACCCGAACGGCGTGCGGATCGAGATCAACATCAAGACGAGCACGAATCGAAGCGAGGTAGCAATCGATGCCTGAAACCGAGACCGCCAACGAGATCACCGCCGGGCGCCGCAGCCGCCCTCCCTTCCGCGCCGACCACGTGGGCAGCCTGTTGCGCCCGAGGACGCTGCTCGACGCGCGCGATCGGTTTGCGGACGGCAAGATCGACGCCGAGGAGCTGCGCGGGATCGAGGACGAGGCGATCCGCAACGTCGTCCAGATGCAGCATGACGTCGGCCTGCAGTCGGCGACCGACGGGGAGTTTCGGCGCGCCACCTGGCACATGGACTTCATCTACCAGCTGGGTGGGATCGAGAAGGCGCCGGGCGATATCAAGATCCAGTTCCACAACGAGCAGGGCGACCTCGAGTTCAAGCCCGCTGCGATCCACACCGCTGAGCGCGTCCACCTCGAGAAGCCGATCTTCGCGGAGGACTTCGCGTTCGTGCAGAGCCTGGTCACGGACGAGGTCACGCCGAAGCTGACGATCCCCTCGCCGAGCATGGTCCATTACCGCGGCGGCAGCGCGGCGATCGACCGCTCCGTCTATCCCGACCTGGACGACTTCTGGAGCGACCTGACCTCGGCGTACGCCGACGAGGTCCGCGCGATCTACGACCAGGGCGGCCGCTACATGCAGTTCGACGACACCAGCCTGGCCTACCTCAACGACCCCAAACAACGCGAGGAGATGGCGGGGAAGGGCGAGGACGCCGAGCACCTGCACGAGACCTACATCCGCCACATCAACGAGGCGCTCGCCGGCAAGCCCGGGGACATGACCGTGACGACGCACATGTGCCGCGGGAACTACCGCTCCTCGTGGGTCGCCGAGGGCGGCTATGACTTCGTCGCCGAGGCGCTGTTCGGCGGTCTGAACGTCGATGGCTTCTTCCTCGAGTACGACGACGCCCGCTCCGGCGGGTTCGAGCCACTGCGCTTCGTGCCCAAGGGCAAGCTCGTGGTGCTGGGCCTGGTCACGACCAAGCGCGGCGAGCTGGAGAGCAAGGACACGCTCAAGCGCCGGATCGAGGAGGCCTCACAGTTCGTGCCGATCGAGCAGATCTGCATCTCCCCGCAGTGCGGTTTCTCCTCGACGGTCGAGGGCAACGTCGTCACCTACGACGAGGAGGTGGCGAAGCTCCGCCTGCTCGTCGAGACCGCCGCCGAGGTGTGGGGCTGATCAGGTCGTGAGCTGATGCTCGCTGCGGTCACCGAGGGTGTCGGTTCGATGGCCGTGCGCGAGCGGCCGGAGCCCGGCGCCCCCGGTCCGGGCGAGGTGGTGATCCGGCCGGAGGCGATCGGCCTGTGCGGGTCGGATTACCACTTCTTCGCCGGCGAGCTCTCCGACGCCGCCGGCGGCTCCCAGTTCCCGCGCGTGCTCGGCCACGAGGTGGCGGGCACGCTGGTCGCGGTCGGCGAAGGGTGCCGCCCTGAGCTGACGGTCGGCGAGCGCGTGGCGGTCTATCCGCTTCACGCGTGCGGGTCGTGCTACCCGTGCCGGGCGGGGCGGCCGAACGCCTGCGACAACTTCCAGCTGATCGGGATCCATCTCGACGGCGGGCTGCAGGGCCTGCTCGCCACTTCTCACTCCCAGGTGTTTCCGATCCGGGCTCAGGACGCGGTGGTGGCGGCGCTGGCCGAGCCGATGTCGATCGCCGTGCGCGCGGTGACGCGAGGGCGCGTCGAACCGGCTGAACGCGTCGTGGTGCTGGGGGCCGGGCCGATCGGGCAATGCATCTCGGTGGTGGCGCGCGAGCGTGGCGCCGCGGTGCTGATGGTCGATTTGGTGGCCGACCGGTTGGAGCTCGCGGAGTCGCTCGGCGCGTCGGTGTTGCCGTGGTCGGGCGTCGAGGCGATCGTGTCCAGCGCCCGGGAGTGGGCCGGCGGGGGCGGGCCGCCGGTCGTGTTCGACGCCACCGGCGCGCCCGACGCGGTCCGCGCGATGGTCGACATGGTGTCCTCCGCGGGCCGCGCCGTGCAGGTGGGGATGTCGAATGCCGAGGTGCCGATCCGGATCGGCAGCCTGACCGAGAAGGAGGTCGACCTGCTCGGCGTGAGCTGCTGCGGCGCCGACGAGTTCGGCCAGGCGGTCGGCGTGGTGGAGCGCAACGCCGGTGCGCTGGCGCAGCTGATCAGCCACCAGTTCGATCTGGTGCAGGCGCCCGAGGCGATCCGCTTTGCGATGGACAACCCGAACCAGGTGATGAAGGTGGTGATCCGTGGTGAGTGAGGCTTTCGATTACGTGATCGTGGGCGCCGGGTCGGCGGGCTGCGTGCTCGCCGCTCGCCTCAGCGAGGACCCCGATGCGCGGGTGGCGCTGCTCGAGGCCGGCGATGAGGACACGGTTCCAGAGATCCACATCCCGGCCGCGTTCCCGGCTCTGTTCAAGTCGAACCTCGACTGGGACCTGCTCGGCGAACCCGAGCCCGGCCTCGACGGACGGCGGTTGTACCTGCCGCGGGGCAAGATGCTCGGCGGTTGCAGCTCGATCAACGCGATGATCTACGTCCGCGGCAACCGCGCCGACTACGACGAGTGGGCGGCCGGCGGCGCCGAGGGCTGGAGCTACGACGAGGTCCTCCCCTACTTCCGGCGCTCGGAGGACAACGAGCGCGGCGCCGACCAGTTCCACGGGGCCGGCGGCCCACTGAGCGTCGCCGACAGCCGCTCGATGCATCCGCTGATCGACACCATGCTCGAGGCCGCCCAGGCCGCAGGGCACGAGCACAACCCCGATTTCAACGGCGCCCGGCAGGAGGGGGTCGGCCGCTTCCAGCTCACCCAGCGGGATGGGCTGCGCTGGAGCACCGCCGATGCATTCCTGCGCCCGGCGCTGGAGCGCGAGAACCTCGAGGTGCTGCCCCGGGCGATGGCGCAGCGGATCCTGTTCGAGGGCTCGCGCGCGGTCGGCGTGGAGATCGTGCGCGACGGCCGGGTGCAGGAGATCCGCGCCGGGAGCGAGGTCATCCTCGCCGCTGGGACCTACCAGTCACCCGTGCTGCTGATGCTCTCGGGGATCGGCCCGGAGGACCAGCTGGCCCCGTTCGCGATCGAGATCCGCGAGGCGCTGCCGGTCGGCGAAGGGCTCCAGGACCACTGCATGGCGCAGCTCAACTACCTGACCGATGAGGCCACGCTGTTCATGTGCATGACGCCCGGGAACGTCGAGTTGCTCGAGAAAGAGGGCCGCGGGCCGCTCACCTCCAACATCCCGGAGGCCGCCGGGTTCTTCCGCACCAGGCCCGGGCTCGACGCGCCCGACCTCGAATTCCACTTCGCGCCGTCGATGTTCTTCGACGAGGGGCTGACCGCGCCCGCCGACCATGGCTACTGCTTCGGGCCGGTGGTGATCCAGCCAACCTCGCGCGGGCGGGTGATGCTGCGCGCGCCGCTGCCCGATTCCAAGCCGCGCGTCCTATGTGGCTTCTTGACCACCGAGGAGGACCGCCAGACCATGATCGCGGGGATGCGGATGGCCCTCGAGATCGCCGAGCAGCCCGCTCTGAAGGCGGTGGAGCGAGCGCCGTTCAGCGTGCCCGACGGTGATTCTGACGAGCAGCTCTTGGCCTTCGCCAGGCGGGCGGGACAGAGCGTCTACCACCCCACCTCGACGTGCGCGATCGGCTCCGTCGTTGACCCTGAGCTGCGCGTCTACGGGTTCGACGGGTTGCGCGTCGTCGATGCCTCGGTGATGCCGTCGGTGACCCGGGCCAACACCAACGCCGCGGTGATCATGATCGCCGAGCGCGCCGCCGACCTGATCCAGATCGGAAACCGGAGCGGGATGGCGGCCGGGGTGGCGTAGGAGCTCGGGCTGAGCGAGGGCAGCCAGGTGACGGCGATCGTCAAGGCCTCCGACGTGATCCTCGCCGTCGAGGACTAACGGTTCAGCGGTTCAGCGGTTCGCCGGCGAGCCAGCGCTGGCCGTCGGCGTAGAGCTGCTCGACCTCGGGGCCGGTCAGGCCGGGCATGTCGCGCTTGACGTCGTAGCCAATCTGGGTCTGGGCATACGCGAGGTGGCGATAGCCCTCGGGGAACTCGTGCAGGCTGGTGGCGTCGAGCCGTAGCGTCGCCGCCGGATCGACCGGGTCGAGGCGGTCCTTCTCGTAGATCGGCTGGCGCAGCACGATGCCCCAGCGGTTCTCGCGCTGCTCCAGGAAGTCGTAGAAGCGCCCGGTGCAGACGACATCGCAGAGGACGTCGTGCACCTCGGCGCGCTGCGAGATCGTCATCTTCGTCTGGGCGATCGCACGCGCGCCCGAGACGTCGACGGTGCAGCCACCCAGGAAGTGCAGGATGCGCACGCCCCGTTCGAACCCCTCGTGGCTCACGCGCATGAACTCCGCCGCCGTGCCCTGGAACCACGTCGCCATCATCCGGCCGTCGTCGTGCCAGCAGGTGGCGAACCGCTCCCAGTCGCCGGCGTCGCGCCACACAGCCCAGTTCTCGACCAGGTCGCGGATCAGCTGTCGGTCGTCGGTCATACGACGGTCGCGCCGGGCGTGGGGATCTCGCTCGTGGGCGGGATCGGGGGACCCGGCGGGCGACCGCTCAGGTCGGGCGTCCCATAGGTGTGGAAGGTCTCGATCGTCTTCACGCCCCAGGCCTGACCACGGCCACGCTCGGCCTCGGTCCATCTGACCGGCTCGTAGGCGGGGTCGTAGATGAAGTGCGTGCCGGTGGTGACCTCGACACGGTTGCCGCCCGGCTCGTACACGTACAGGAACATCCCCTGCGCGATCGCATGCTTCGAAGGGGCGGCCTCGATCGGCACGTTCGCGTCGAGCATCAGGTCGGCCGCGCGGAGCACCTCCTCCCGCGTGTCGACGAAGAACGCGACGTGGTGCAGGCGGCCGCTGGCGCCGGCGTGGTCGGCGACGTAGATCAGCTCGTGGGCGGCGATCGTCAGGCTCATCCAGGCCCCGTTCTCGGTTCCGTCGTCGAGCACGATCTGCTCGTAGAGGCGGAAGCCGAGCTGCTCCTCGGCGAACCGGCGGTTGCTGGCCACGTCCTTGGCGAGCACGTTGACGTGGTCGATCCGCTTGACCGCCGCGCCACGCCCGGGGTTGCGCTGCGGCACGTTCTTGAGCGCCGGGCGCAGGTGCTCGGGCGGCACGTAGCGGTCGGACTCGTAGAACAGCTCCATGAGGTGCCCATCGGGATCGCGGAACCGGTACGCCGGCCCGTGTCCGTGGTCACCCTCGATCCACCCCTCGCCGCGACCGGCCTGCTCGACCGCGGCGACGCGCCGCTGAAGCGCGGCCGGGCTGAACGCCCTGATCGCCATGTGCCCAAGACCGTTCTGCGGCGACTCGGTCAGCTTCAGACCGTACGGCTGGTACTCGCCCCACCCGCGCAGGTACACCGACTGGCCCTGCGTGTACTCGATCTCCATCCCGAACAGCTCGACGAAGAAGCGCAGGCTCTCGTCTGGGTACGGGGTGAGGAGCTCGGCGTGCGCGATGTGAGCCAGGTCATGGATCGGCTCTGAGGTCATCGCGAGCCCTCAACGCGCTCCCGCAACCCATCGAGGTCGTAGGAGACGGCGCCGCCTTCGAGCTTCGCTCGCTTGACTCGCTCTCTGTCCGCCCGCTGCCGCGAAGCCTCGAGCACCTCGTCGAGCCGTTCGGCCTCGACGATCGCAGCCCCGTCGGCGTCGAGGACCACGGTGTCGCCCTGGCGGATGGTGGCGCCGCCGACGGTCACGGGCTCGCCGATCGCTCCGGGCACGCCCTTCTCGGCTCCGCGCACCCGCACCCAGCGGGCCCACACCGGCAGGCCCAGCTCGACGAGCTCCTGGCGGTCGCGGATCGACGCGTCGACGAGGATGGCGGCGGCCTGCTTGGCCTTGGCCTGGGTGGCCAGCAGGTCGCCGACCAGCGCCACCGGGCGGGCCTCGGGCATCGTCAGCACGAGCACCTCACCCGGCTCGACCTCCGCCATCACGGCGTGCACCATCAGGTTGTCGTCCTGGCCGCAGCGCACGGTCCGCGCCGGGCCCGCGGCGCGGGAGCCGGGGATGACCTGGACGAGGTCGGCCTCCACGTAGCCCCGCCGCCCGCCGGCTTCGTACACGGTGGCCGAGCCGAGCTCCGCCAGCTCGTCGTAGATGCTCATAGAGCCGCCACCACGTGGGGGGTTACCCGCATGAACGCCTCGGCCTGACGGACGTCCTGGTTCCCGGAGGCGCGGCGGGCGTGGTTGCCGCGGTGGTCGGCGCGCTCTTTGTAGTAGGTCTGCAGGTACTTCTGGGCCTGCATCTCCTCCATCGCGGCGACCTTCTTTCCGATCACGGCGGTGATGTCGACGAACGTGGTCGGTGTGAAGTTGCACAGCTCGGGCTGGTGGGGCTCGAACAGGAAGAAGGCCGGCGGCTTGACGGTCTCGAACGCCGATTGCACGCCGGCGCCGGCCGCCAGGCCCCGCGCGCGGTTGACCGCGGCGTACGCCACTGGGTGATCCGGGTTGAACGGGTCGGTGTCGGTGTGGGTGATGAGCACGTCGGGCGCGAATTCCCGGATCTTTTCGGAGATCAAGCGCAGCGCGTCGCCGTCGATCTCGAGCGGATAATCGCCGAGGTCGAGGCACTCGAACGGCGCGCCCAACGCCGCGGCCGCCCGTTCGGCCTCGCCATGGCGAATCTCTTTGACCCGCTCGAGCGTCTGCCCCTCCTCCTTCCAGAGCTCGCCCGACTCGCCGCGTTCGCCGTAGGAGAGCGCGATCACGCTGGCCTCGCCCCCGCCCGCCGTGGTCACCGCGATCGCGCCGCCGGCCCGCCACACGAAGTCGGCCGAGTGGGCCCCGATCACCATCAGCTTCTCGGCGCTCACAGGGCCTCCGCCCCCGCGACGCGGCGCGTGTTGACCACCGCCATCACGTGGACCTCCTCCTCGTTGAATCCCGCATCGAGCAACCGGTCGACCATCAGCGCCATCCCGTCCTCGACGGCGGGGTTGAACACCTGCCCCAGGTCGGTCGAGATGACCGAGTTCTCCGGGCCGGTTGCGCGGATGTTCGCCAGCCACTGCTCCCAGCTCACCTTGCCGGTGTGCGGCGTGGTGAAGCACCGCTCGAGCAGCGCGCCCCGCTCCGCCAGCGTCCGCTGGTCGTCCAGGTTGAGATCCTGGGAAGGAAACTCGGGATGGGTGATGACGATGTCCTGGATCCCGGTTTCGAGCGCCGCGTCCACCACCGCGAAGATCTCGTCTCGGCTGAGGTGGCCGGTGGCGAGCAGCATCCCGTGGCGGGCGATCATCTCCAGGCAGGTGCGCAGCTCGGGCAGCACGTTGTTGTCGTCGTCGACGACCGGCACCGGCGGGATCTCGATCCCCTCCTCGCGCAGCTCGAGCTGGAGCTTCACCCACACCGGGGGCTTGACGCCATCGGGCAGATCACGCTCGTGCGACTCGTTGACCGAGTCGACCGTCGGCAGCCACGCCGTCCGCGCTCCCTCGCGGGCCGCGACCTCGAGCGCCAGCGGATTCAGCCCGCCGACCCCGCGGTTGAGCGAGATTGCGCCGTGCACGTCGATGCCCGGAACCGCCGCGTTGACGACGCTCGCGCGCTCGGCCGTCGAGCCGTAGTGCGACTTGAGTGTGAACCCGGCCATCCCCAGCTCAAGGAAGCGCCGCGCCAGGGTGACGTCGTCGATCTTGCGCTCGACGACATCGGGCGAAATGTGGATGTGGGTGTCGTATGCGCCCTGGAGCAGCTCGCGCGCCCGGGCCGACGGTGTCGTGGCGGTTGCGGCCGTGCTCATTCCGATTCGTCTCGCCAGAGCGCCTCGGCGACGTGGTTCAGGTGCGTGCGCATCGCGAGCTCAGCGGTCGAGCGGCATGCCCGGATCCTCGCACACATTGTCGACAATTTTGTCTACTAATGGCCCGGTCGGCACTCTCTCTGGCCTGCGGGTCATCGATACGGGAACTTTCCACCCTCAGTGGCATCACGCGCACGGAGTCAGCTTCTTCCGCGCCCATTTCAAGAGCCGGTATCTCAGCTTCGCCCCTGTAGTCCTCCAGGACGTCAATGGCCGTCCGCTGCAGAAGTGCGACGGGTTGATGCGTCTTGGTCGGAACGGCGTGCTGGGGAGGGGGTGGTGAGCTGGGGACTGGGGCGTGCAAAACGCAGACATTCGTCCCAGAAACCCGAGCCCTGTTGCATCTCGCACGGTATGCAGCACTTTCGCGCCACCACCTCCCGATTCCGCGCCGTTCGTCTGCAAAATGCACGCCGCCCCAACGCCACAGCAGCCGAACCCACCCCCTCAAAGCGCCGTTAAACCCGATCGCACCCGCCAACCAGGGCGGCGCCCGAAGAACGCCACTGAGCCGGACCGCCACCGCGCCAGACGCACGAACTCTCAGTAGCCAGCCGTGAAGCGCTGCCGCGAGAACTACGGCTGCTCGAGTTCGTTGCAACGATTGGCCGGATCCTCGAGCGCACGCTTCAGCTTGTCCACGAGGCTCTCGAACATCGGGTAGGTCCCAGCCCCGTGCGCATGGTGGATCGCGGGCCGCCACATCTCCCACCGCTCGATCAGGGTGCGGCCGAGGAGCAGCTTGATCAGCTCGAAGTCGAACGCGCCCTGGCTCTCGAGCGCCGCCAGCTGCTCGAAGTAGTCGAGCTCGCGATAGAGCACGTACGCCTCCGGGGAATCGGCGGCCACGTAGGCCTTGAACGCCTCGCAGAGCTCTTCCGGTGACTTGAACGCTGCGACCATTCGCCGCGCCTCCACAAGTGCGTCCTCGTTCCATCGGCGGAAGAATTCGGCCGCCATCTGCGCTTCCCGGCTCCGGCGCGCTTCCCGCACCTGCTGGGCCGCGAACACCGCTGCGGCGATGCCGCCCAGCAGGCCGACGGCCAGGAGTGACGTCGCGATCGCCGTGACCTCGGCCCAGTCAACCGCCAAATTGAGCAACTCTCCCCTCCGGTCCGTTATCGGGTCGTCATCTCGCCGCGTTGGTCTGGTGTGCAGAAGGCGCCTGTGACGGTGGCGATCAGCGCGCGTTCGGCTGTGTCGGCGGCGAGCGTTCCGGTGGTGACGTCGCGGCTGGCGGCGTGGATGAGCTCGAGCAGGACGGTCAGCATCCAGTCCGTGGGCAAGTCCCGGTTGAACGCGCCGCTGGCTTGGCCGCGTTTGAGCAGTGGGCGCACCAGGCGAAGGACGGGCTGGTGGACCGCGTGCATGTGCTCGGGGCCGAGGCGGGAGTTGATCTGAACGAGGGCGTGGTAGCGCCCGAGCGTCTGCCAGCTGGCGCTCAGCAGGCGGGCGAGGGCGTCGGCGGGTTCGCCGTGCGCGGGGTCTGCTGCGCGGAGCGCCTCGGTGGCCTCGGCGATCGCGCGGTGTGTGATGGCGGCGATCAGTGCCTCGCGCGTGGGGAAGTGCACGTAGATGGTGGCGCGCACAACGCCCGCACGGCGAGCGATCTCGGCCATGCTGGCTTCGGGATCGCTCGCGAGCGCGTCGACGGCGGCGTCCAGGATCGAGGCGACGCTGCGGTCGGCGTCGGCGCGTCGACGCCGACCGCGGGTGGCGGGCTGGTTGGGAGTGGACGCCATCTGGAGGTCAGTGGATGGTTACCGGCGGGGCGAGCTCCAGTCTCGGTAGGAAGCTCTTTGCGGCGGGCAGGAGCGCCAGCGCCGCGATGCTTGCGACGGCAGCGATTATCGCGGCTGCGAGGAACGCGTTGCCGAGGCCGTCTGCGATCGCGGGGATCGCAGCGGCGCCCTGTACGTGTCCGAGGGTCCCGGCGGCGATGGTCGTCAGCACGGCGAGGCCGAGGGAGCCACCGAGCTCGTGGCCGGTGGTGTTGAGCCCTGAGAGCATGCCCGTCTCCTCCTCGGGCGCGCCGGACAGCACCGAGAACGCGACCGACACCAGAACAACGCCGAGGCCGATGCCGGCGACGAGCATCCCGGGCAGCAGGTCTGAGACGTAGCCTCCGCGGTCGCTGACCCCGCCGAGCAGGAACAGCCCGGCCGCCGCGATCGCGAATCCGCCGGCCAGCGGTGCACGCACGCCGCGTTGGCTGACGATGCGGGTGCCGGCGTGGACGCCGGCGCCGAGGGCAAGTGCAAACGGCAGAAACGCAAGTCCGGTCGTGAGCGGGTTGGCCCCGAGGACCTGCTGTAGGTACAGAGAGGAGAGCAGGAAGGAGCCAAACAGCACTGCGGTGCCGGCGAGCATCATCACGAAGCCCCCGCCGATCGCGCGGTCGGCGAGTCGTTGCACCCTCAGCAGCGGCAGCGAGGCCCGCCGCTGGGAGACCGCGAACGCGCCCAGCCCTGCGACTCCGGCGGCGATCAGCCCGAGGGTCTGTGTCGAGGTCCAGCCCGCGCTCTGCGCCCGCGAGAATGCGAACACGAGCGCTCCGACGCTCGCGGTGGCAAGCGCCGCGCCGCGCAGATCGAGCCGCCGCCAGCTGGGCCGAGCGGCATCTCTGGGCACCACGTGCGCGGCGCCAGCGGCGACGATCAGCCCGATCGGGAGGTTGATGAAGAAGATTGCGCGCCAGTCGATCAGCTGGGTCAGCAGGCCTCCCAGCAGCACGCCCGCCGCGGCGCCGGCGCCGCCGACTGCACCCCAGACTCCGAGCGCCCGTGCGCGTTCGGGACCCCTGAACTGCGTGGTGATGATCGATAGGGCTGCGGGCGACAGAAGCGCCGCTCCCAGTCCCTGTCCGGCTCGGGCGGCGAACAACGCCGCCGCGCTCCCCGCCAGCGCCGAGCCCAGCGACGCGGCGGTGAACACGCCAAGGCCGGTCAGGAACACCCGTCGGCGGCCAAGCAGATCGGCCGCGCGGCCCCCCAGAAGCAGCAGGCTCCCGAAGACCAGTGAATAGCTCGTAATCGTCCAGCTCAGATCCGCGTGGCCGATCCCCAGATCCTTCGCAAGATCGGGGAGCGCGACGTTCACCGCGGAGATGTCGAGGATCACCATCAGCTGTGCAAGGCACAGCAGCACCAGCAACCTCGAACCCGAGAAACCACGCGATCCCGATGTCACTCGATCGGACTGGACGTGTCGACGGTGGTGAAGCATGTTGACTCCTTAATTCAGACAGCAGCGTCTGAGTTACGGTATCAGACAGTGGTGTCCGAGTTCAGGCCGGGTCCGCGCGCACCGCGCGCCGGGGTTTGTCACCCCGCGCAACACCGCTTCCGCCTGACCGGTGGGGCGTATTAGGCTGACGCCTGAGGCCCCCGCCAAGGAGGAGACACATGCTGGTACTGGATGAGCACCGGGCAGGCCTGGTCCGGATGCTGTGCGATCTGATCGTTCCGGGGTCCGCTCGGGTCGGCCCCGAGGTCTACATCGACGCGCTCCTGGCGCGGATGCCCGAGGACGATCGCAGCGCCGCGCTCGCGTCGTTCGACGCGCTCGAGGAGCCCGCGCGCCGCGGCGCCAACGGCCTGCGGGAGCACATCTTCACGCCGGAGTTCGCGGTCGTCCGGGCCCTGGCCTGCGAGGCCTTCTACAGCGACTTCGTGGCCCCCGGCCGCGACGCCACCGGGGCCTGGAAGGAGATCGACTTCTCCCCGCCGCTGGCGGCGCGCCTGGCCAAGGACTGGTCGTACCTCGGGGTGACGCCATGACGAGCGAGCGCTACGACGCGGTGGTTGTCGGGTCGGGCGCCGGTGGCGGGCTGATCGCCGGCGAGCTCGCCGATGCCGGACGGAGCGTGCTGCTGCTCGAAGCCGGACCGCACAAGACGGCGGCCGACTACATGCGCTGGGAGGCGCGGGCCACGCACGAGATGTGGTGGCCGCTGGCGTTCGCGGAGCCCTCGCAGCCCGACGAGCCGCCGATGCCGCTGTTCCGGGGACGGTGCGTGGGCGGGACCACGTCGATCAACACGAAGGTCGCGCTGCGGCCGTTCGACCACGACTACGAGAAGTGGCACGCCGCCGCCGGATTGGTGAACGACCGAGGCGAGCCGTTCGGTGCAGACGACCTCTCGCCGCACCTGGAGCGCGTCGAGCGCCGTCTGGGTGTGCGCGAGCGCAGCGACTGGCAGACGTGCATCCACACCGTCGAGCCGGGCTTTGCCGCGATGAGGGCCGAGCTCGAGCCCGTCATGTCGTATACGGACGCGAACTGCATGCGGTGCGGATCGTGCCTGCAGGGCTGCCCGACCAACGCCGGGAAGTCGACGCTCAACACCTACATCCATCCCCCCTGGGCCGACGGCCGCCTCGCGCTCCGGGCGGGGTGCGCGGCGACCCGCGTGGTGATCGCAGACACGGGCTCGGGTCCGGAGGCGACCGGTGTCGAGTACGTCGACCCCGATGGCCAGTCCGTGCGCGTCGATGCCGACGCGGTGGTCGTGGCCTGCGGCGCCGCGGCGACTCCCGGCCTGCTGATCCGCTCCGGGATGCAGGCGATCACCTCGCCCTCGAGCGGGCTGATCGGGCGCAACCTCGGCTTCCACGTGGCCCGGCTCGTCCAAGGCCTGTTCGACGAGATCCAGGACGCTCACATGGTGTATCCGATCAGCGCTCACTGCATGCAGTTCGCGCGCGACGAGGACGGCGGCTTCGTGGTCGAGGCCTCGACGATCCAGGACCCGATCGGGTTCGCCACCGCGCTCAGCGACGAACAGGGCATTCCGCTGTGGGGCGACGAGCTCGTCGAGCTGATGCGCAAGTACCGGTACTTCACGGGCCTTCTGACGCTCGTCAACGACGAGAACACCGGCACCGCGTGGGTCGACGAGACCGGCCGCGACCGGTTCTCGATCGACTTCAATGCCCGCGAGCGCGAGCGGATCGACGCCTCGTTGCAGTTCGCGCGTGGGGTCTTGGAGGCGGCCGGCGCGCGGCGGGTGCTCCAGACCGGCGTGCTCAGCACGCACCTCCAGGGCAGCTGCCGAATGGGGAGCGACCCCGCGCGATCGGTCGTCGACGGCCACGCCGAGTCGCACGACGTGCGCCGGCTGTTCGTGGGTGACGGCTCGGTCATCCCGCGGACGCTGTCGGTCAACCCGTCGCTGACGATCATGGCGATGGCCGACCGCCTGGCCGCGTATCTGGACTCGGGCGAGCACGGGTACTTCAGCCGGCGCGGCGCAACGGCCGCGGCCGCGTAGGCAGCCCGGGACCCGCCACCGCGCCCCACCCGTATACGGGGTGTGCGCGCTGCCGCCGCATCGCTACTGGCAATCCTGGCCTGCCTCGCCTTCGCGGCCGACGGCTCGACGGGCGCAGGCCCGAGTGGCGGCCGCCCGGTGAGGGCCGCCGCCGCGAGCGCCGCGCCCGGCCGGGCCGCCAGCGCGACGCGCGATCGGGCCGCGAGCGCCACGCCCGACCGCGGCGTCCGCGCCTACTTCCCCGGCACCGACACGTCGTACGAGATCGACCGGGGCCATCTGGTCGTGTGGCGCACCGGCCTGCCCCGGTGGCGCTCGACGGGCCTGTTTCCATCGCAGTTCCGGCTCGGGCTGGTCGCGGCGGGTCGGCAGGGCGTGGCGTTCTCGTATCACGGCTGGCTCTA
>DASXOS010000161.1:0-8971 GCA_036494115.1 Solirubrobacteraceae bacterium
ATGATCTTGATCTCGGTGCCGTCGAGCCGGTCGTGCGCGTACTCGATCCAGCCAGCCAGCCGCTCGCACATCAGCCGCACGAACAGCTCCTCGACCTCCTCGGGATGCTCGTCATAGTGGGCGTGCTCCTCGGGGCTCAGGTGAATCGGGTAGAGGCCCTCGTCCTCGGCGCCCATCTGGAAACGCTCGAGCTGCGCGCCCGCGAGCGTGACCCGCTCACCGTGCAGCTCGGCCACGTAGCGGTCTTCGCCGGCGGGCACGATCGGCACCACCAGCTTGCCGGTCAGATCGCCGCCGAGCACGAGCAGATCGGCGCCGTAGAACGCGGCGGCGGACACGAACTTCTTGAAGCACACCTCCGAGCCGTGGACGTCGGTGGCGAAGAACAGCGTCGTGCCGTCCCCGTTCCCATTCCCATTGTTGCGCCGGCGCAGGAGTGCCATCAGTAGGTCTCCTCGCGCTCGTCGACGTCCTCCCACCACTGGGTGCGCTCGCCGACGCGGGCGCGCATCTTCCAGCCCATCGACTTCTTGGCGCCGTCGATCGACTCGCTCAGGAGCGCCGTGGCCTCGCCCACGCGGCGCGCGCCGTCGCCGGGCAGTGGCACCTCGCGGCCGGCGGCCTCCCGGACACGGGCCAGGTTCGCGGTGGCGTCGCGGTGAAAGCCCCAGTCCCGCGCCAGCAGCCCCGAGATGTAGGTGCAGTCGATCGTCTCTTCGTCGCCGCCTCGGTCAACCCCATGGGTGGCGAGCAGGACGGCCGTGTCGATCAGGTCGGACTGCGTGACCTCGTGGACCTGGAGTTTCTGGAGGAGCAGGTCCTCGATCGGAAGCGTGACCGCGTGGTGCTGCCAGCGGTCGCCGAGCTCGATCGTGTGACAAAACTCGAGCTTGCCGACGAACACGTCGAGGTCGATGCCGGTGCCCGGATGGCGGAATGCGAAGCGATGACCCTCCATCGCCACCAACAGGTCCCGATCGATCTCATAGCCGCGCTCCTCGATCAGCGCGCGCAGCTTGCCCCGATCGGACGAGCGCACCACCAGGTCGAGATCCTTGGCCGGACGGCCAAGCGCATCCATCGTGGCCGAGGCGTCCTTGCAGTGCATGCGGATCCCGGCCGAGCCGACGATCCGGACACACAGGTCCCGATCGCCGGCGGCCGCGATCAGTTCGCTCGCCTCGCGCTGGATCTCTTGCCAGGAAGCCAGTGCTGAACTCGCGATCACTCGATCGGGATCTGCTTGAAGGCGAGGTCGACGTCCACGCCCTGCTGGCGGCGGTAGATCCGGTTGCCGACGTACCAGACCACGGCGAACGCGATGGTTCCGACCAGGATCCAGAAGTCCTTGGGCAGATGACTCGCGATCAGCGGACCGGCGGCGATCTTGTCCTTCCACAGCAGCACGAACGCCAGGCCGAAGAACGCCACGGTGAGCGCGCCGGTGATCGACATCAGCGGCACCTTCCCGATCTTGAACGCGCTCGCCGGCGATGCCTCGAAGAAGCGCTTGCGCGTGTACGGGAACCACACCGCGATGAGCATTGCCGCGCCCCAGATCACCAGCAGCGGCTCGATCAACGTGAGCAGGCTGATGTTCTTGTAGGCGATCGCCCACATGAACACGATCGAGATCGCTGTGGAGAGGCCGATCGCCACGACCGGGGTGTGGAATCGTTTACTCACGTAGCCGAGCCGGTCGGGGGCGAGGCGGTCGAACGACCACGCGATCATCGTGCGCGTCGTGTAGGCGATCTCGGCGGGGACCCAGAACCAGATCCAGGCCACGAATGTGGCCATGATGATCACGGCGAGGATCACGTTGTTGCTCAGGATTCCTGCCAGCACCGTGAACCACGGGGTCGCGCCCATCGAGGCCTCGGTCGAGGCGTTGGTGAACCCGCTGACCGAGTTGAACGCGATCGCGCCCTGGAAGGTGTTGCCGAACGCCTTGGAGGAGAGCAGCGCGAAGAACGCGATCAGCGCGCCGGTGGCGGCGATCGCACCGAGCATCCCGAAAAGCTGGTTACGGTTGACCTTCTTGATCTCACCGCCGATACCGACCGACTGAATCGCTCCGAGCAGCGGCAGGAGCGGCCAGATCATGAACTTCACGCTCTCCCAGAAGTCGTTGGGCGCGGTCGTGAAGCCCTTCGACTTCGCGCTGGCGATGACTCCGCTGTACGTCAGGCCGGTGAGATGGTGAAAGTGACCCTTGAAGCTCGACCGGCTGCCGACGAGCATCACGATCGCGACGATCAGCATGCCGATCACGGCCACGATGAACAGGATCTTCTGGACCGTGAAGTACCGTCGCGTCCCGGTGACGAGCAGCAGCCCGGCGACGACGAGCACGCCGGTGCCAACCCAGAACACGCCCGCCGGCTTGGCCACCGATGCCGCCCAGCTGACCAGCGTTGAGTTACCGCCGATCGAGCCGACGGTGGCGAAGAACGACGAGAGCCCGACCTTGACGATCAGTGAGGCCGCGAGCGCTCCGTAGTAGAGGAGGATCATCGACTCGACGACGGTGAAGATGAAGGCGAGCGCCGAGTTGGTCGAGCGCGACAAGCTGACATAGACCCCGCCCGAGCGGGGGAAGATGACTGACCAGAAATAGAACGTCACTCCGGCGGCGAGCATGCCCACGGCCGCGAGCACCGTGGAGAGCCATACCATGGCCCCCGGGTACAGACTCGGTCCGTAGTACTGATTGAACGCGATCGCGATGCCGACCGAGACGAGTCCAACATTGAAGATGAACACGTCCCACGATCCAGCAACGCGGATCAGTCCTGAGGCCGACCGGGAGAACGCCCGGCCGCTGCGTGCAGGAGCTACCGCTCCCACGGGTGTGGTCGCCGACATAAACCTCTCCATCCCAAAGGTTTTGACGGCCGCCATCTAACCGCCCGAGAAAACGGATGTCAAGGTTGAAAAGGAAAAATTCCTCGGATATCGTCCCAAATACGTCATCAGCGACCGGAATCCGAACTCAACCGGCCCCTGGGGACACGCGGCCGGCGTCCAACTCAGGGCGTCCTGCGCCCGCGCTCCTCGACGAGGTCGACCGGGCGATCATCAAGCAGCTCCAGCACGACGGGCGGGCGAGCAACACCGAGATCGGGCGTGAGCTGGGACTGACGGAGGCGACGATCCGCAAGCGGGTGAACCGCCTCGTGGGCGAAGGACTGATCTCGATCGTCGCCGTCCCCACCCCTGACGCGGTCGGCATGACGACCTCGGCGATCATCGGCATCTCGGTCCAGCTTCAGCAGCTGCACGCGGTCTCTGACCAACTCGTGTCGCTCCCCGAGGTGCGCTATGTCGGCGCGTCGACGGGGCGCTACGACCTGATCGTGGAGGCGTTCTTCTCAGACCACGAGCACCTGCTCTCGTTCGTCTCCGAACGGCTGGGATCGATGTCCGGCGTTACCGACATCGAGACCTCGCTGATCCTCAAGGTCGCGAAGTTCTCCTACGAGTGGGAGATCCCCTGAGGAGCCGTCGCACCTGAGCCGCCGTCGCACCTGAGGGGCCGTCACACCTGGGGGCCGTCACACCTGAGCGCCGAGCGCGTGCTCCTGGAGGTCGATTGCCGCCTGCACGAGCGGGGCTTCCTGGCCGCGCGGCGCGATCAGCGAGATGCCGGCCTCCCACGTGACCGGCAGCGCCGCCACCGGCATCCCGGTCATGTCCCACAGCGAGGTCAGCGCGATCATCGGATCGCCGGGGCCGCCGGCGTGGCCGCGGTCGTAGCCGGGACCACGCTCGTAGGGGACGATCGGCAGCGTCGGCTCGAGCACGAAGTCGACGGCGTACGACGCGAACCACTCCTCCCACCTTTGCGTGCCCTGCGCCCGCCGTTCCTGGGCGGCGAGGTACGGCGCGACGCGTGTGAAGTTCCGGGCGATCTCGAGGAACTCCGCCAGTGCCGGCCGGTAGCGCTCGGCGAGCTCGCGGTGCTGTCCGTGATACGCCCACGCCTCGCTCATCAGGATGGCGCTGAGGTCGTTCCAGTCGAACGTCCACGCGCCTGTCAGTTCGACGACCTCAGCGCCAAGGTGGCGGCAGGCCGCGACCGCGGCGTCGAACGCAGCGGCCACCTCGGCCTCGAGCTCGAGGTTCGTCGTCCGATCGGTGACCGCGATCCGGTTCCCGGCGAGCGGCTTTTCCTCCGGACGCGGGCTGAGCGGCATCTCCCCGAGTGGTGCCGGGGGCGGCGCCAGCGGTGTCGTATCGGGCCCGTCTGCGGCCAGCGCCTCGAGCAGGGCGGCACAGTCGGCGATCGACCGGCCCATCGGCCCGACGTGGTCGAGGCTCGGCGCGAGCGGAATGATCCCCTCGATCGGGATCCGCCCGTGGGTGGGCTTGACCGTGCTCGTCCCGCAGCACGCGGACGGGATGCGCAGCGATCCGCACGTGTCTGTGCCGAGCGCCGCCGGAGCCATGTGTGCCGCCAACGCGGCGGCGCTGCCCCCGCTCGAGCCGCCGACCACGCGGTGAAGCGCCGACGGGTTGCCGACCTGATCGGTGGTGCCGCCGGCGGCGAACTCATGGGTGTGGGTGTGGCCGAGGAGGACCATGCCGCGGTCGCGCAGCCGCGCCCAGGCGACCGCGTCGGCCGCGGCCACGTTGCCCTCGAGCACCCGGCTCGAGGCGGTGAGCGGCAGCCCGGCGACGCCGTAGAGGTCCTTCAGTGCCAGCGGGATCCCGCACAGGAGCGGTGCGCTGCTCCGCTCGCGGCCCAGGTGCTCGTCGGCGGCGGCGGCCTGCTTGCGTGCGAGTTCGGGATACACCCGCACCCACGCGTTGACCGCGTCGGGGGCGCCGTCGGGCGTTGGCGGTCCGCCGTTGCGTTCCTCGATCCGGGCCAGACACGCGTCGGTGAGCTCGACCGCTGACAGCGCCCGGACCCGCAGCAGCGCCGCCGCTTCGAGCAGGCCGAGATCGGCGGGGTCGCTCACGGGGACTCCACCCGAATGCGCACGTGCGGGCGGGCGTTGTTGACGTACCCCTTCGGGTTCCACATCGATGCCTCGTCCTCGGGTTGGGTGGCCGCCGACGAGTCCCAGGCGCGCACCGTGATCTCGTGCTCGCCGGGCGGGAGGTCGACCGTGATTCGCCATTGCAGCCAGGCCCACCGGCCCATGTCGTCGAGCAGCTCCGCCTGCGACCAGGTGGTGCCGCCATCGAGCGAAACGTCGACCCGCGCCACGTAGCGTTCACCGCCGGCGAACGCGTAGCCCCGCACCTCCACCGGGCCTGGTGCAACGGTGGCGCCGTCGGCAGGTGAGAGCACGTCGGAGTTGAGGGCCACGATCCCCAGCGGCAGCCCGTGGCCGGGGCCCGGAGACTCGTCCTCGGGCAGCAGCCGGTAGGCGACGTCCTGGAAGTAGCCGGGCCAGGGCGTGGCGCGCACCTCGATCTGCTCGAGCCACTTGATGCTGCGCGCGCCGATATAGCCGGGCACGACCACGCGCAGCGGCGCGCCGTGGACGGGCGCCAGCGGTTCCCCGTTCATGCCCCAGGCGAGCAGCACCTCGGGGCGCGAGGCCTTGTCGAGCGGGATCGAGCCGCCGAAGCGCTGCTCCGGTTTGGCCTCGGGGCTCACGTCCGCCCCTTCGAATCCGACGTGCGCTGCATCGGGGCGTGGCACCGCGAGCGCCAGCACGTCGGCCAGCCGGATCCCGGTCCACGTCGCGGTGCCGGTGGCGCCGGGGCCCCAGGGCGCCTCGCCCGGGATGTCGCGAATCGCGATCAGGCCGGCCCGGCGGTTGCCCGCGCACTGGAGCGTGGCGGTCACCTCGTGCTCGCGGAACGCCTCGCGCAGCGTGGACAGCGAGAGCTCGAGCTCCCGCTCGACGAGCCCGTGGACGCGCAGGCGCCATGCTCTGAGGTCGATCTCCGGCACCGGCCCGTGCCCGCGCACGTAGAACGCGTCGGTCGCCGTCACCGATCCCTCGGCCAGCGCCGCCGGGCTCGTCTCGGCGTTGAACGGGTCCTCCTCGTGGACGATCAGATCGGGCCGTTTGCCGTAGCCGGTCACCGCGGCAAGCCTATGAGACGAGCCCATTCAGGAGCCTGTCACGAGCTCGAGCCCAAGCTCGCCGAGCGTCCCGATGCCGCCGCCGACGACGTGGATCACGCGCTCGGCGCCCGCGCCGCGAACCAGGCTGGCCGCGGTGGCCGCCCGTTGCCCGGAGGCGCAGGCCACGGCGATCGGCCGCTGGGCGTCGAGCCCCGCGGGGAGGCCGCGGATGTCGTGCCAGGTGGCGAGGGTCGATCCCGGCAGGTGCCCGTCCTCCCATTCGTCGCGCTCGCGTACGTCGAGGACCTGGAGATCCGGATCGGACTCGAGCCGGTCGCGCAGCTCCTTTATTTTGATCCGCTCGAGCCGCTCGACCGGCCGGTGCTCCTGGTCCCAGGTGGTCATGCCCCCGCGCAGATAACCGCGCAGCGAGCCGACGCCGACGGCCATCGCCAGCCTAGCCGCGTCGACCCCGTCCGCGTCGTCACGGCCGATCAGCACGATCTCCTGATCTCGGCCAACCAGCCAGGCCAGCTTCGAGCCGAACCCGGCGCGGGCGATCGGGTTGCACACGGCGCCCGGGATGTGCGCATCGTCGAACTGCTGGTCGGTGCGGACATCGATCACCAGGGCGCCACGTGATCGAGCCTCCTCGATCTGAGCGGGCGCCAGTGGAACCGGCTCGCGCGCCTCGCGGATGAGTGGTCCCTTGTTGAGCTCGACGATCGCCTCGAAGTTCGGCGGCTGCGGTCCGAGCCCCGCGAGCGCCTGCTCGACGAACTGCGCCTCGTCCTCGATCCTGAGCGCCGGGCTGTGACGGCGCTCGAACCCGATCGTCGAGGAGATCTTCATGTCCATGCCCGGGCCGCCGCACATCGACCCGCCGAGATGCGCCGGCCACACCTCCACCTCGTCGCCGAGCGGGAGCAGCTTCTGATGCAGCGAACGGAAGATGCCCTGCGCGCCCTCCGTTTCCTCGACCGCCAGGTCGGGCCGCGCGACGTCGCCGACGAACAGGCTGTCGCCGGTCAGAAGCGCCCATGGCTCCTCGCCGCGCGCGGTGTCGATCAGCGCGAACGCGCTGTGCTCCGGCCGGTGCCCCGGGGTGTGCAGCACGCGGATGGTGAGCGCTCCGACGTGGAGCTCGTCGCCGTCGTCGAACGGCTCGTGCTCGTACGCCGCCTCGGCCGCCCGGTGGATGTGGATGGTGGCGCCGGTCGCCGCCGCCAGCCGGCCGTGGCCGGATACGTGGTCGGCATGGTTGTGCGTCTCCAACACGTGCTCGATCCGCACGTTCATGTACCGCGCCAGATCCAGATACTCGTCGATGTCGAATCGTGGATCGACCACCGCGGCCACGCCCGCGTCATCGTCGCCGATCAGGTACGAGGCGCAGCCCAGATCGTCATGGGTGATTTGGCGGAAGATCACTTCGCGTCGCTACCCGGGGGCGGCGGTGCCCGAACCCGGGCGCCCCTCCAGCTTGAGGGTGACGGCCGCCGTGGTGTTATCCGGGGGTTGGGTCCGCCTGATGTACGCGCTACGCCGCTGGGCGAGCCCCGGGACTATCCTGAATCTCGAGGGTCATGAGCGTCGTTATGTACGTCAAGCCGCGTTGCCCGTATTGCCAGGCCGCGCGCGAACATCTTGCTGCCGAAGGCGAGACGGTTGAAGAGCGGGACGCGACCCAGAGTCAAGCTTGGAAGTCGGAGCTGATGGCGCTCACCAATGACCGGGGGATCGTGCCAACGATCGTCTGGGGCGATGGGAAACGCCAGGTGGGGTTCCCGCCAGGTCGCGGCTGACAAGTTCACTGAGCGGCCGGTTCGTCCGCGTAGATCAAACTCGGTCCTGACTTGCCCTGGGAGAATTCTGGGGACGTGCGGCGTTTAGGTTTCAAGCGATACACCCACGTCACGGCGAACCCCTTCACGAAGATCGCGCTTGAGGTGCCGTGGAGGAACGGCTCGGCGATCCACCAGCCGGACATCATCACGACCGCAAAGGCGCTGACGAGCGCGTATGCGCCGATGGCGCGATGATCGCCTCCGACTAGTCGTAGCGCTCAGAACCGAACCACTCGCCAAGCCGGCCCCACGCGCAGATCACCTCGTCCGAGATCAGCAGCACGTCGTACTGGTCGCAGATTCCCGCACGCGCTGGACCCTCGAACTCGATCACGTCGACGATCGACTCGGCGAACCAGTCCTCCGTCACGCCCTGGGGAGCCGGTGGCCGTTGGTGTTGGGGACGTGGCGGTCGTTCGAGCCGCCGGTCCCGGGCAATCGTCGCGGGCTGACGGCGCTCGGGACCCTGGTGCCGCTGGGGACGTTCGGCGGAACCTCGGCATTTTGACCTCCGAACGGGTGAGGTGAATCGCCATTCAGCGCGGTTGGAAGCGCGAATCGCGCCGCGCCGCCTTCATCCGCAATCGCTGAGCGCGAGCGACTGGGCCCGGATGCTCCGGCAGCTGGAGTTAGTCGGCGATCTTGATCGCCGTCCGGCCTGTGTGATCCGTGCGATGAAGCATCGGCGGACGGGGAAGCGAGTCGAAGAACTCATCCGTTGCTCGCCGAGCCCCCTGCCAATGGCCATAGTCGTCGAGAATCAACACGCCACCGACGGACAGTCTCGGCCACAGGTGGGTGAGTTCGTGACGAGTGGATTCGTACCAGTCAGTATCGAGTCGTAGGAGAGCTATCCGTTCAGGGGCCTTGTCGGGAATTGTGGCCTCGACCTTGCCTGGCACGTAGTGAAGAAGGTCCTGCGGATAGTGCCCGGCGACCTGGGTGAGGATCCATGCCATGCGCGGTGCCGGAGGCGGTCACCTGCCGGAGCGGTCGGACCGTACCGTGAGCGGTGATCGTGAAGGCCGAGCCGGTGTCGGGAATTGATGGCACGCGCACCTCAGAACGGAACCCATTCGGTCCCGCGGCGGGG
>DASXOS010000162.1:0-36946 GCA_036494115.1 Solirubrobacteraceae bacterium
GCCACAGTCGCACTTGCGTTCAACGTTGCCCGAGCTCGTTGCCCGCTCATGGGGACGCCCGGTAGCCCGAACGGAATCCGTGGAAAAAGGACCCATTAGCAGGATAAGCGTCAGTACCCCCAGCCGGATTCGAACCGGCGATCTCCTGCGTGAAAGGCAGGCGTCCTAGGCCACTAGACCATGGGGGCTCTGAGATTGAGATTGTAGGTGCGTGGCTGCCACCATCCATGAACCATGGACGAGGTGATCGTCGGCCATACTGCGGACCTCGATCCCGAGGAGCTGGCGGAGGCCCACCGGCTGCTCGAAGACGTGTTCGGGGAGGAGCTGAAGGACACGGACTGGTCGCACGCGCTGGGCGGGATGCACGCGCTGGTGTGGGAGCGCGCGGAGCTGGTCGGGCACGCGTCGGTGGTGACGCGGCGCCTGATGCATCGCGGCCGCGTGTACCGGACGGGCTACGTCGAGGCGGTGGCGGTCGACCCTGCCTATCAGGGGCGCGGGTTCGCGGCGGCGATGATGGACGAGCTCGAGCGGATCGTGCGCGGCGCATATGAGCTGGGCGCCCTCGGCGCGACCGAGATGGCGATGGGTTTCTACGCGGCGCGCGGCTGGCAGCTGTGGCGCGGCCCCACCTCGGCGATCAGTCCGGACGGGGTCATGCCCACCCCGTGGGAGGACGGAAGCATCTACGTGTTCCCGGTCACCTCCGCGCTCGACCTCGACGGCGAGCTCACCTGCGATTGGCGCGAAGGCGACGTGTGGTGATGCCGTCCGTGGGTAGGACCTCGGCGTGAGCAAACCATTCCGAATAGTCCAGGACCTGTCGGTGGCTGCCCTGCTCGGCGGCAATCTGTTCGGGCGCGTGGCGCTCAACCCGGCGCTCGGGGACGTGAGCGACAAGTCCGAGCGGGGCAGCGTCCTGAACCGGGCCTGGCAGCGCTACGGGTACATCAACTCGCTGGCGCTGCTCACGCTCGTCGCCACCCACCTGTCAGAGAGACTCCGAGGAGAGACCGGTCCCGGCCCGCGCGATGTCGCTCTCGGAGCCGTCGCGATCACCGGCCTCGCCTCCGCCGCCGGCGGCGTGGGGTTTGCACGGCAGGCGCCCGGCGGCGCCGTGCCGCTCGATTCCGGAAGCGAGTCGGCGCCCGAGACGGCGGACCGCGCCGCCAAGCTGAAGAGCGCTGTCAACATCCTCGGCGCGCTCAACCTCGCCGCCGAGTTCGCACTCCTCGCGATCGACGCTTGAACGAACAATCGGCCGTCCAAAAATGCCCCCGATCTGCGCGTAGAGCAGGCTCGTGACCGCTTTTGGCCAGATCCGAGACCAAAAGGGCACAGCAGCCGCTCACGGTGCACCGCGGGACCCTTTTTGGTCGTGAAAGACGACCGCTGGCCCGCGACCGGTCGGCGCAGGCACGCCGGCGAGTGCAGGCACGCCCGCCCGACTAAACGGCGGCGGCGCTCTTGGCCGAGCGCGCCTGCTTGCGGCGCGCGGTCAGGTCGAGCACGACCTTGCGCAGCCGCACGGCGTTGGGGGTTACCTCGACCGCCTCGTCGGCGCGCAGGAACTCGAGTGCCTGATCGAGCGACAGCTCGCGCTTGGGCACGAGCCGCACGAGCTCATCCGCAGTCGAGGAGCGCATGTTCGTGAGGTGCTTCTCCTTGCAGGCGTTGACGTCGAGGTCGTCCGAGCGGGAGTTCTCGCCCACGATCATCCCCTCGTAGACCTCGTCACCGGGCTCGACGAACAGGATCCCACGCTCCTGGAGGTTGAACAGCGCGAACGCGGCCACGGCGCCGCGGCGGTCGGAGACGAGCGACCCGCTCGGCCGGGTGCGCAGTTCGCCGTGCCACGGCTCCCAACGGTCGAACACGTGGTGGACGAGGCCGGTGCCGCGGGTCTCGGTGAGGAACTCGGTCCGGAACCCGATCAGCGCCCGCGCCGGCACCAGGTACTCCATCCGCACCCAGCCGGTGCCGTGGTTGACCATGTGCTCGAGCCGGCCCTTGCGCATCGCCAGCAGCTGAGTGATGACGCCGACGTACTCGTCGGGCGCGTCGATGCTCATGCGCTCCACCGGCTCGCACACCTGATCGTCGATCTCCCGGGTGACAACCTGCGGCTTGCCGACGGTGAGCTCGTAGCCCTCGCGGCGCATGAGCTCGACGAGGACCGCCAAGGCCAGCTCGCCGCGGCCCTGCACTTCCCACACGTCGGGGCGCTCGGTGTCGAGCACGCGCAGCGACACGTTGCCGATCAACTCCCGGTCGAGGCGGCCCTTGACCTGGCTCGCGGTCAGCTTGTCGCCGTCCTGGCCGGCGAGCGGCGAGGTGTTGATCCCGATCGTGACCGACAGCGACGGCTCATCGACCGTGATCACCGGCAACGGCCTCGGATCATCGGCGTCGGCGAGCGTCTCGCCGATCGTGATCTCGGGGATGCCTGCCACCGAGATGATCTCGCCTGCGGAGGCCTCCTCAGCCTCGACGCGCTCGAGCGCCTCGGTCACGTACAGCTCGCTCACCCGCACCCGCTCGACGGACGAATCGGCCCGGCACCAGGCGACGGTTTCCCCGCGGCGGATCGTGCCGTGCCGGACCCGGCAGATCGCCAGCCGGCCCACGTAGGGCGAGGCATCGAGGTTGGTCACGTGGGCCTGGAACGGATGGTCGGGGTCGTACTCGGGCGCTGGCACGTGCTCCAGCAGCAGCTCCATGAGCGGCTGCAGATCCTGGCCTTCGACGCCCGGATCGAGCGACGCCCAGCCGGCGCGGGCGTTCGTGTAGACGATCGGGAAGTCGATCTGCGACTCGTCGGCATCGAGGTCGAGGAACAGCTCGTAGACCTCGTCGACGACCTCGTCGATGCGCGCGTCGGGGCGGTCGACCTTGTTGACGACGAGGATCACCGGCAACCGCGCCTCGAGCGCCTTGCGCAGCACGAACCGCGTCTGGGGGAGCGGGCCCTCGCTGGCGTCGACGAGCAGCAGGACACCGTCGACCATGGTCAGCCCGCGCTCCACCTCGCCGCCGAAGTCGGCGTGGCCGGGCGTGTCGACGATGTTGAGCTTGACGTCGCGATAACGGATCGCGGTGTTCTTGGCCAGGATCGTGATGCCCTTCTCGCGCTCGAGGTCCATCGAGTCCATGACCCGCTCGGCCACGTCCTGTCCCTCGCGGAACACGCCTGATTGCCACAGCATGGCGTCCACGAGCGTTGTCTTGCCGTGGTCGACGTGGGCGACGATCGCGATGTTGCGGATGTCCTGACGGAATGCCATCCCCACTGACGATAGACGCGCGGGTTCCCGATCGCCGGGCCGCGGGTAGCACGATTCCATGGCCGGCGACGAACAGCGCAACCCCAGCGAGCAGCGAGGCGGCACGCCGCCTGGCGAGGATGAGGCCCGCGAAAAGGGCCCGTGGGCGGCGAAAGCGGGCGAGGGCGTGGTCCCTGCGGAGCTCGGCGGCTCCGACGGTTCAGACGAGATGCTCCCCGAGGACCCGGAACTCGGCAGCTCGGTCCTGGGCGGGTCCGCCGCCACCGAAGAACCCGCCACCGACGCAGGGATCGATCGCACCGCCGGCGACGAGGCCGACGCCACCTCCGACGCCGGCGTCGAGCGGCCCGATGCAGCCGAGCCCGACCTCAAGGACGCCGCGGCGGGGCCCCGCCTCCTCGACGCCGACTCCGCGCAGTAGCGGCCATAGCCAAACGGGCACGGAGGGCTCATACTCTGCGTGAGCGGAGGGCGGAAAAATGTTCGTCGTCGCAACGGATACGTGGGGCATCAGCGGGACCAACTTCCTGCTGATCTACGTCGGACTCGCAGTGGTGACGGGGATCGCGATCGCCGTGCGCCGGAGGACGCTGCTCGGCTCGCCGTTCGGCGGGCGTGACGCCCGGCTGCTCGACTACCAGCTCGCGGTGCTGAACGGAGGACCCGAGCTCGCGGTGATGGTCGCCGCGGCCCGCCTGCGCGGGGCGCACGTGCTCGAGCCCGGAGTCAGGCCGAAGACGCTCCGCGTGCGCAAACCACCGAAGCGCGCGCTCGATCCGCTCGAACACGAGGTGTTCATGATGGTCACCGGCGACCCGAACGTGAGCACCCGCGCGATCCGGCGCGAGCTGGCGTCCGGCCCGACCGTCACCGAGCTGTGCCGGCTGATGCGCGAGGAGGAGGGGCTCCTGCTCGACGACAAGACCGCCCGGCAGCTGCGGCTGCTGGCCTTGTGGCCGCTGCCGTTGCTGGCGCTCGGCATCGTCCGCCTGATTGCCGGCCTGCACAACCACAAACCGATCGGATACCTCACCGCGTTCCTGATTGCGACCGTGATGGCGACGATCTGGCTGGCGCTGAAGCGCCCGCGGGCCACCGCCAAGGGCGAGGCGGCGCTCGACAGCGCCCGCGGACAGCGCGCCAACTGGCGCCGCGCGCCCAAGGACATCGCCCCCGGCCTCGCGGTGGCGCTGTTCGGCGGCAGTGCCCTGTGGCTCGTCGACCCGGCGTTCGCCGCCGCCTGCTCGATCCCACGGGAGATCGCCGGCACCGGCTGGATCACCACCGGAACCGGGTTCTACGGCGGCGGCTGCGGCGGGGGCAGCAGCTGCGGCGGCGGTGGCGGCTGCGGCGGGGGTGGCGGTGGCGGTGGGGGCTGTGGCGGGTAGCGAGCCGCGGTCGCTGGGGCTCGGGATCGCCTGGCGGCCAGAACTGGCCCAGCTCGCGGCCGACGACGAGCGCCTGTTCGTCGAGGTCATCGCCGAGAACGTCGATCCGGCGCGGCTGCCGGGCGAACTCACGGCGCTGGTCGGGGCCGGGCGCAACCTGATCCCGCACGGCATCAGGCTGTCTCTCGGCGGCGCCGATCATCCGGACCCGGGACGTCTGGCTCACCTAGCCGCGCTGGCGCATTCCGTGAACGCGCCGCTGGTCAGCGAGCACATCGCGTTCGCACGCGCCCACGGCATCGAGGCGGGGCACGTGCTGCCGGTGGCGCGGACCCACGAGGCGCTCGAGATCATCGCGGAGAACGTGGCGATCGCCCAGGCGGCGCTGCCGGTCCCGCTCGCCCTCGAGCATGTGGCCGCCCTCGTCGAGTGGCCGCAGCCGGACATGACCGAGCCCGAGTTCATCTCAGAGCTGGTGGCGCGCACCGGAGCGATGCTGCTGCTCGACGTCTCGAACCTGTTCGCCAACGCGCACAACCACGGCTTCGACGCCGCAAGCGCGCTCGACGAGCTGCCGCTCGACCGCGTCGCCTATGTCCATGTCGGCGGCGGCGTCTTGCGCGACGGGCGCTACCACGACACCCATTGCGACCCGGTCGTCCCCGGCGTGCTTGAGCTGCTCGAGGAGTTGTGCGCTCGGACCGCGCCGCCCGGCATCCTGCTCGAGCGCGACGGCAACTTCGCGCCGAGCGCAGAGCTCCGCGCCGAGCTCGCGCAGATCGAGGCGGCCGCCGCCCGCGGCACCGCCCGCCGTGCCGCCAGTGTCTGACCACCGCATCCGGTACGGCGAGCAGCAGGCGGCGTTTCTGACCGCGCTGCGCACCGGCGAGTCGCCGCCCCCCGGATTCGCCGCCGAGGACCTCGCCGCCGCCTCGCACTCGCTGGTGCACAAGCGCGCTCGTCAGGTGCAGGAGAGCTGGCCGGCGCTCGTGCATGCCCTCGGTCAGGACTATGCACGTGCCTTCGAGCGCTTCGCACGGACCACACCACCGCCGGTTGAGGGAGAGGGGGCGGCCGACGGCTTCGCGTTCGCGTGTGGTCTCGATCCGTCCACCCTCACCGACGAGGCCCGGGCCGAGGTGCTGCTCGCCCGGGCCGTTTTCACCCTCGATGACAGCGGTGTCCGCTTCCGTCGCCGCCCGCTCCTCGCCGCCACGCGGCTGGATGAGCCCCGCCGGCTGCTGATCTCGATGCGGCTCCCCCTCGCCGGGCGCCGCCACCTGTCGATCAGACTGCAGAGATGATCGTTCAACCACGGAGAGGATCACCATGGCCACCGTCAGTGTGCGTTACATCGTCGACGACGTCGACGCGGCGATCGAGTTCTACTGTCGCCAGCTCGACTTCACCGAGGTGATGCACCCGGCGCCCACGTTCGCGATGCTGTCGCGCGGCGATCTGCGCCTGGTGCTGAGTGCTCCGGGCGGCGGACCTGGCGGCGGCCAGGCGATGCCGGATGGCACCGTACCCCAGCCCGGCGGCTGGAACCGCTTCCAGCTCGAAGTCGGAAATCTCGAGCAGGTGGTCGCCGAGCTGGAGCGCGAAGGCGCCCGGTTTCGCAACGAGATCGTCGAGGGTGTCGGGGGCAAGCAGATCCTCGTCGAGGACCCCTCCGGCAACCCGATCGAGCTGTTCGAGCCGACCAGGTCCGAGGCACGTCTCTCCGACCGATGAGTTCCGCCCCAGGCGGGGGTCATAGCCGGTGAAACGACCACTTCTAACTTCCAAGGAGGAAGGACAAGTGCCCACCACCACCAGTCGGCTCAGCGAGATCAGCCTCGTCGCCGTCCCGAGCCCCAAGCAGGATGAGGCGATCTCCTTCTACGAATCGCTCGGCTTCGAGAAGCGCACGGACGTCCCGTTCGGCGATCAGTACCGCTGGGTCGAGGTCTACCCCTCCAGCGGCAGCACCGGCCTCGCGCTGGCGCCGCCCCCGCCCGGCGGACAGTCTGCCGTCGACACCGGTGTGGTCCTGCCGACCGACGACATCGACGCCACCCACGCCGAGATGAAGACGGCCGGGATCGACGTCGACGAGGAGATCTCACGCATGGGCGATCCCGTCCCGCCGATGTTCTGGTTCCGCGACCCGAACGGCAATCGGCTGCTGATCGTCCAGCGCCAGGGGTGAGAGGAAACGCAGCGGTTGGGGGCTCCGCCCGCGAGCCCCCACCGTCCGCGTCGATCCGTCTGCTTAGTCGCCGGTGACCTTGTCGGCCACCTTGTCGACCCCGTCCTTGACTGAGGACTTCGCCTGGTCGACCTTGCCTTCGTTCTTCAGGCTCTTGTCGTCCGTGAGGCTGCCGGCAGCCTGCTTGACGCGACCCTTGGCCTCGTCGACATTCTTGTCAGACATGTTCCCTCCTTCTCGGTGGTTGCCCAATGCCTACCCGGTCGAGCCGCCGGAGGAAACGGCCCGGTCGGGCCGCCGGAGGAACGGCTCGGTGCGCTCCCCCAGAGACAGCAACGCCCCGGCAGACTTCGCCGGGGCGTCGGAAATGCTCAGCGAGGCTGCGGATCAATAGAAGCCGCCGCCACCGCCGATCGCGTTCGACTTGGCGACCTTGAACTTGGCCGAGCCGAAGTTCCCGCCACCGCAGCGACCGCCGACGGTGTAGGTGCCCTTCTTCAGTTTCTTGCTGAGCTTGAGCTTGGTCGAGAACGAGCCGTCCTTGCTCTTGGCCAGCGACACCGAGATCGAGGGGATTCCGGCGAAGTTCTGCTTCGTCGCGCCCTTGAATCCCTTCGAGAACAGGGTCGCCGCGTCGCCCTTGTGCCCGATCCCGCAGCCGTGGTCGACCGAGCCCGAGATCGTGATCGTCTTGCCAGGGGCCACCTTGCCCGGCGTCACCTTGATGAAGTGCGAGGCCGCCAGCGCGCTCGGCGCAAACACGGCGAGCGCTCCGAGCGCTGCGATGAGCTTCTTCAAGACTGCTCCTTTCATCGATTCGCCCCGGCCGTCGGCCCGATGGTAGCCGCAACCGGACCCAGCTACGAAACGCTCCGTTCACCGGTGCCGAACTCGGCGAGGAGCGCGGCGAGCTCGGCGGCGCGCGCGTGGTCGCGCAGGGCAGCGTCCACGTACGCCTGCGCCGCCTGGCCACTCTGCGCGGCCAGGCCGGGGGAGCGGGATCGAATGATCGCGCACAGGGCCTCGGCAACCTCCGCCGGCGACTGCGGAGCGGGCGCGTCGCCTCGCGCGATCCAGTCGTAGAGCTCATCGCTCAGGGTCGGCCGCGGATCCTCGCCGGCTGACAGCCGGTCGCCCCACTCACGCGAGAGCTCGGTCATCACCGGCCCTGGCTGGAAGTTCGTGACCCTGATCTCCCACGGCGCGGCCTCGATGGCAAGGCTCTGCGACACCGCTTCGAGCGCCGCCTTGGTGGCGATGTAGAAGCCGATCGCCGGCGGGCTGAGACCCGCAGCGAAGATCGTCGAGACGTTGACGATGTGCCCGCCGTGGTGGCGGCGCATCACCGGTAGCACGAACTGGATCAGCGCCACCGTGCCGAAGAAGTTCGCCTCGAAGTTCGCCCGCGACTGCTCGACCCTGACCTGCTCGACGCCGCCGATCAGGCCGTATCCCGCATTGTTGACGAGCACGTCGAGCCGGCCGTCGGCCGTCACGACCGCGTCGACGGTCGTGCGCATCGACGCCTCATCGAGCAGATCAAGATCGTGGACGTCGACGAGGTCCTCCAAGCCATCACGGAGCGCGGACACATGCGAACGGTCACGCACGGTGGCGTGGACCTTGAACCCGGCCTGTGCCAGCGCCCGGACCGACGAGAAGCCAATGCCCTGAGGCGATGAGCAGCCAGTGATGAGGACGACTCGCGCCACCGGCGCGCATCCTCTCACGGCGGGGCGGCGGCATTTCGCGCGGCCGCGGGAGGCCTGGTCGTTTAACCCACCACATAGGGTCGGTTAAACGACCAGACCCGGCCCACGGCAGATCGCCCAGGTGATGTCCCCAGGATTCCTACTCGTACTGGAGCGCGGACAGCACGTTGAGCCGGGCGGCCCGCCGCGCCGGGAAGATCGCGGCGATGATCCCCGCGATCACCGCGGCGATCACGAACACCACGAGCGTCGGCACCGGGATCGTGAACGCGGGGTACTTGATCGCAACTCCGACCATCAGCGCCAGGGCGACCCCGAGGGGAATCCCGAACGTGGCCCCGAGGAGCGCGGTGATGATGCTCTCGTGGCGGATCATCCGCCGCAGCTGGCGGCGGCTCATGCCGACCGCGCGGAGCATGCCGATCTCGCGGGTGCGCTCGAACACCGTCAGCACCAGCGTGTTGACGATGCCGAACAGGCTGATCACGATCGATAGCGACAGGAGCACGTAGAGCAGGTTGAGCAGCGAGTTCAGGCCCGACAGCTGGTTGGCCTTGAACTGCGACTTCGTCGCGACCTTGGCGTCGGGGAAGCCGGCCAGCACGGTGTTGAGTGTGCGCGTATTGGCCGCCGTCACCCCGCCTTGCATGTTCACGAACGTGTAGAGGTTCTGCGGGTTCTGGTAGACCGAGTCGAAGCGGGGCGTCGAGACCGTCACGTCGCCGTATGGCGAGCCGCCCTTCGGCGGCGAGAAGATGCCCTTCAGCGTCAGATGCATGAACGATCCGCTGGGGGTCTCGACGACGATCGGCGAACCCACGTGCAGGTGCTTGGACTTCGCATAGTCATGATTGACGAACGCGCCATCGTTGCCGAGCTCCGCGGGCGTCGAGGGGCTCCCTGCCGGCCAGTCCACCTTGATCACCTTGCTCACGTTGGGCTCGACGCCGGTGACGTTGATCTTGCTGCCGAACGCCTTGCCGAGGCCGGCGCGGACCCCCGATACGACCACCGCGCCCGGCACCTGCCGGAGCGTGTTCTCGGAGGCAACGCTGATCGGGGAAAAGTTGTCGGTCGCGGTGACCGCGTAGTTGGCCACGAACACCTTGTCGACAGCGTCACCGAAGCGGGACTTCAGTCCGGCCGCGAGCACGCCGACCAGCGTCACGAGCGCCAGACCGATCATCAGCGCCGACGCGGTCGAGGCTGTCCGGCTGGGATTGCGGGACGCGTTGCCGCGGGCAAGCTTGCCGGCACTTCCGCCCAAGCGCGCTGCGGGCCAACCGAGCACGCGCACGAGTGGGGGCACGAGCTTTGGCGCGAGCATTGCCACGCCGATGAACAGGCCGACGGCGCCGATGCCGAGCGAGAGCAGGCGCACCGCCGTCGATAGCCCGCCCACCAGCAGCCCGACCAACAGCAGCGCCACGGAAGTCCCGACCGTCGTGACTGCGGCCGCGGTGCCGAACCGCGCAAACCGCGACGGCGGAAGGACCGCGCCCTCACGCACGGCCGAGATCGGCGGGACCCGCGTCGAGCGCAGCGCCGGGCGGATCGCCGCGAGCAGCGTCACCACGATCCCGACGAGCAGTGACACCACCACGGTCCGCGTGGCGAACACGGTCGAGGTCGAGGGCAGGTCGATGCCGAACGACACGAGCAGCGCGTTCAGCGCCTTGGCCAGACCTAAGCCGAGGAACAGCCCAACGATCGACGCCAGCACGCCGATCACGAGCGCCTCGAGCATCACCGAGATCAGCACTTGGCGCCGGGTCGCTCCGAGCGTGCGCAGGGTCGCCAGCTCGCGCGTGCGCTGCGCGACCGTGATCGAGAGCGTGTTCGCGATCACGAAGCTGCCGACGAACAGCGCGATGCCGCCGAACGCGAGCAGGAATGACTTGAAGATGCTGAGGAAATCGCTGGTGTCGTGGGTCTGCTGCGCGGCCTGCTGCTGGCCGGTCTTGACCTGGCTGCCAGATGGCAGCAGGGGGCGAATCTCGGTGACGAGCGTCGAGGGCGCGGTCCCCGACTTGGCGGCAATGTTGATCTCGTCGAACTGCCCCGGCTTATGGAAGATCTGCTGGGCCGTGGACAGTGTGAAGATCGCCATCGTGGCCCCGCCGAGCGAGGAGACTCCAGCGAACTTGACCGTGCCGACGACACGGAAGATTTCCACCGGCCCACGGGCGATTACCCCGATCCGATCGCCGATGGCGAAGTGGCTCTTGCTCGCCGTCTCTGCGTCGATGTCCACCTCGCCCGGTCCGCTCGGCCAGGTGCCGGACTTCAGGGTCAGCGGGTTGAACCGCCTTCCCTGCGGCGAGTAGCTGAACGCGAGGCCCGGCGCCCCGCCGCGCGAGATCACCTTGCCGTTGTGGCCGACGAGCTGAGCGTTATCGGAGATCGAGCCCGACGCCTGGGCGACACCCGGCAGCGCCCGTACCCGCGGCAGCAACGAGGCCGGCACCGAGGGCGTCGTCGTCGTGTTGTTGTTGTTGTCCTTCCCGATCGCGCTCTTACCGCTGATCACCGCGTCAGAGTTCTGATACACGCGGGTGAAAACGGTCGAGAACGCCGACTGGATCGTGTCGGTGAGGATGTAGGTGCCGCTCACCATCGCGACGCCGAGCACGATCGCGATCGCGGTCAGCACCGCCCTGGCCTTCCGGCCCATCAGGCCGGCAACGGCGACCTTCGTCATTACTGCAGCGTGCTCATGACTTCGATGACCTCTGGCGCGCTCGCCCCGGCGAGCTCCTTGACGATCAAGCCGTCGGCCAGGAACAGGATCCGGTTGGCGATCGAGGCCGCGCGCGCCTCGTGGGTCACCATCACGATCGTCTGCCCATAGGTCTGGGCTGAGTTGCGCAGCAGCTCGAGGATCTCACCGCTGGTCTTCGAGTCCAGGTTCCCCGTCGGCTCGTCGGCGAAGACGATCGTCGGCCGGGTCACCAGCGCACGCGCGATCGCGACGCGCTGCTGCTGGCCACCCGAGAGCTCGGCGGGGCGGTGATGGCGGCGATCGGCCAGACCGGTGTCGAGGAGCAGCTTCTCCAGCCACTCCTTGTCGGGCTTCTCACCCGCAATCGACAGCGGCAGAACCACGTTCTCCTCCGCGGTGAGCATGGGGAGCAGGTTGAAGAACTGGAACACGAACCCGATGTGATCACGGCGCACGCGCGTCAGCTTCGCGTCGTCGAGTCCCGTGATCTCGATCCCGGCGATCGATACCCGACCCGAGGTGGGCGTGTCGAGTCCGGCAAGCACATGCATCAACGTCGACTTGCCCGAGCCCGATGGGCCCATGACGGCGACGAGCTCGCCGCTGGCGACCTCGATGCTCACCCCGCGCAGGGCGTCCACCGCGGTGGCGCCTTCTCCGTAGCGACGCGTCAGTTCCTGGGCTGAGACGGCGACGGCGTCGCGAGGAGGCTCCGCGACGCTAGTGCGCTCCGACCGAGACACGGACATAGCCCGTGTATAGCAAGCCCCTTCCCGGTAGTTGTTGTGCGGAAGATCACACCTCGCGAATGTTGACTGCGGGCGTAAAATCGGTGCTGATGAGGCGGTTCTGGGGGGGGACGTCCTGGGTGCAGCGGTGGCTGGTCGCTGTGGTAATGCTCGCGCCGATCGCGGTGGCGCTACTGAGCGTGGCCGATCCGCCGGCCGTCGGCTACGCCGCCCCACCTCGCACGCCCGTCTCGGTCTATCCGACGCCGGGAGACACGTACGAGATGCCCGGGACGCAGATCAGCTTCCGAGGGGTCGCGCCGAGCCAGATGGGATCGATGACGGTGAGGGGATCGCGAACCGGGCTGCACACGGGACGGCTGCTGCCCCACTCCGACGGCCGCGGCGCGAGCTTCGTCCCCGCGCGCGGCTTCGCCCCCGGCGAGCGTGTCACGGTCACGACCGAGCTCAACATCGTCGGCGGAATGCGCGGCCAGTTCAGCTTCGCGATCGAGCATCCGGCCGGAGGACTTCCGGGGGAGAAGCTGCCGAGGGCCAGGCGCGGTCAGTACGTGAACCACTTCCGCAGCGTCCCCGGCCTCGTCCCCGCGTCGCTGCAGGTGACGCGGAATCGCACTCCGGATTCGGACGGCGACATCTTCGTCGCGCCCCAGTTCGGGCCGATCCAGAACGGACCGATGATCGTCGACCCGCACGGGAACCTGGTGTGGTTCGATCCGATCGCGATCACCTCGAACATGCTGGCCACCGACTTTCGCGCCCAGACTCTGTTCGGCCACAAGGTCCTGACCTGGTGGCAAGGCGTCACGAACGCCGGCAGCGGAAGCGGTGTCGGGGTGATCCTCGGCCAGAACTACCAGCCCGTCGGGCTCGTGCGCGCCGCCAACGGGCTCGCCATGGACCTCCACGAATTCATGGTCACCAACCAGGGTGACGCGTGGATCATCGCGATCGCCCCGATGCGGCTGCCCGGCATCGGGCGCAACGTCCAGAACGGCGTCGTCCAGGAGATCGACATCCGCACCGGGCTCGTGCTGTTCCAGTGGGACGGCATGGACCACGTCCCGCCGAGTTGGTCCTACCGCTGGGGATCCAAGATCCGGGGCCGCGTCCTCGGTCCATGGCACATCAACTCGGTCTCCCTCGACGCCGGCGGCAACCCGGTGGTGTCGATGCGAAACATGAACGCGGTCTACGACATCAATCGCTCGACCGGCAAAATCAACTGGGAGCTCGGCGGCAAGCACTCGAGCTTCAAGATGGGGCCGGGGACCTCGACCGTGTTCCAGCACGACGCGATCATCCACCCCGGCAACCAGATCACGGTGTTCGACGACGGCGCCGGCCCGCCCCGCGTGCACACGCAGTCGCGCGGGATCCGGATCGCGTTGAACACCAAGCGCCACACGAGCCGGCTGATCCAGGTCTACGCCCACGACCCACCGATCTCGGCCAATTACGAGGGGAGCATTCAGCCGCTGCCCCACGACAACGTGTTCCTCGGCTGGGGCCAGCAGCCGTTCGTCTCACAGGACACGGGCGACGGCACCGAGGACTTCGGCGCCACATTCCCGAGTGGGACGACGAGCTACCGGGCCTACCGGTTCCGCTGGAGCGGGCAACCGGTGACGCCCCCGTCGGTCGCACTCGATGACGGCAAGGGGAATGCGCTCACCGTGTACGTGAGCTGGAACGGCGCCACCGACGTCGCCCGGTGGCGGGTTCTCACCGGCGGTAGCCGAGCCGCGCTGCAGCCTGGGCCGACGGCCGCCAAGCAGCACTTCGAGACCGCGATCTCGCTGCACACCAGCGCGGCGTATATCGCGGTCCAGGCGCTCGACAGCCACGGCCAGGTGCTCGCGACCTCGGTGCCGCAGCCGCGCCCGGGCTAGGTGGCTCCGTCAGGGCGCCGTGCGGGCGATCACCAGCGTCCGCTTCGGAGCCTGGATCACGGCGGCGCGCTGTCCCGGTTTGACGTCGGCGAGCGTCGCCGTGCGATGGTTGTCGCGGACCCGGGCATCGGCCGGGATCGTCAACGTCACGGTCTTGTACGTCGAGGACCGCCGGCCGTCCCGCAGCGTGAGCTGCCGGCCGGATACGGACACGACGGTCCCACGATCAAACGTCACGGTGGCGTAGCCGTTCGCGGTCGAGACGACGACATCGCCGTGGACGGCGCGGCGAAGTAGCCGACCGCGGCGACCACCGCGGCCACCGGAGCGCGCCGACTTAGCGGAGGAGCTCTTCGGGCTGCTCGCACCGGCGGTGGCGATCGCGCTGGCGCCGGCACCGGCGGCCAGACATCCCAGGGCGAGGGCGCCGAACTTCGCGTATGCGCGGGTGTGCTTGGACAAGGTTCACCTCGATCAGGTCGGATTCACTGGCTGATCATGGTGGCGGCGGCGCGCCAGCTGGTCGTCAGGCGATTGTCAGGGGTTTGTAAAGACGCGTGACGGCAGCGGGCCGGGCGGACCTACGATGTCCCCGTGGCGGACCTGATCATGGTGGTGGAGGACGACGCGAACATCGGGGCGCTGGTCCGCACCTACCTCGAGCGGGACGGCTACCGGGCGCTGTGGGTGCGCTCTGGCGAAGCCGCGCTGACGGAGCTGGCCCGCCATCCGGTGAGGCTCGTCGTGCTCGACATCGGGCTTCCCGGCATCGACGGCTTCGAGGTGTGCAAGCGAATCGGCGGCCAGGTGCCCGTCGTGATGCTCACCGCCCGCGACGAGGTCGAGGACCGGATCGTTGGGCTCGAGCTCGGGGCCGACGACTACGTGTCAAAGCCGTTCTCTCCGCGCGAGCTCGCCGCCCGGGTGAAGGCCGTCCTGCGCCGCGCTGCCGATCGGCCCGCCAGCGGCGACGTCACCACCCTCGGCCCGGTCACGCTGGCGCGGGCCGCGCGCGAGGTGCGCGCCGGCGGACGCGAGGTCGAACTGACCCAGCGCGAGTTCGATCTGCTCGAGTACCTGCTCCGGCACGCGGGCCAGGTCGTCACGCGCGACGAGCTGCTCGAGGCGGTGTGGGGATTTCAGTCCCCCGGCCAGACCCGCACGGTCGAAGTCCATGTCGCCCAGCTGCGCAAGAAGCTCGGCCACCCGAACCTGATCAGGACGGTGCGCGGCCTCGGGTACAAGGCGGCGGCGTGACCCGCTCGCGCAGCGCGCCGGGGCGCGGAACGGCATGACCCTGCGCCGCCGCGTGTTCGCCTACGTGGCGGCGGCGGCGATTGCGTCGTGCGCGCTCACCGTGGGCGTCGGGATCCTCCTCGTGCGCCACCGCGTCGCGGCGCAGCGGATGGCCGCGCTCGAGCGCCAGGCGGACCTGCTCGCGAGCGCAGGCGGTGCGCCTGGCGCGCTGGGCGCCGGCCAGCACGTCTATGCGGTCAACACCCGCCGGCCCCGCCGGCTCGGGCCAGTGCGAGCCGCCGCCGTGCTCGCCGCGATCCCGTCCAGCGGCAACGTCGAGGGCACTGTGAACGTCCGGGGGCGTCCCGTGCTCTACGCCGCGCGCGCCACGCCCGCGGGCCGGATCGTCCTCGTCCGCCCCGGCCAGCTGGCGTTCTCGGAGTGGCGCCCGTTCCTGGGGAGCCTGCTGCTCGCCGGTCTGGGAGGGGCACTGCTGGCGGGGCTGTGCTCGTATCTGCTCGCGCGCCGGCTGACCCGGCCGATCGGCGAGCTGTCGACGGCGACCACGCGCGTCGCCGGCGGCGAGGCCGTGGAGGTGCCGATCGAAGGCAACGACGAGCTGGCACAGCTCGGGCGCTCGTTCAACCGGATGTCGGCGGAGCTGGAGCGAGCTCGCGAGGGTCAACGCAGCTTCCTGGAGTCGGTGAGCCACGAGCTGAAGACGCCTCTGACCTCGATTCGGGGATATGCCGAGGCGCTCGGCGACGGCGCCATCTCGGCCTCGGAAGGTGGGCCGGTGATCGCCTCGGAGGCGGGCCGCCTCGAGCGGCTCGTCCGCGACCTGCTCGACCTGGCGCGCTTCGGGCGGGCCGAGTTCACGGTGGCACGCGAGCCCGTCGACCTGCGGACGATCGCGGCGCAGGTCGTCGAGCGCCATCGCCCCCAAGCGAGGGACCTGAGCGTGGAGCTGCAGGCCACCGGAGCGTCCGAGGCGCGAGCGCTCGGGGACCCGGACCGGTTGCTACAGGCGACGTCAAACCTCGTCGAGAACGCGCTCCGCCTCACTCCCGCGGGAGGCCAGGTCACCGTCCGGGCGGATGCGGGATCGCTGACGGTGCTGGACACCGGGCCGGGCCTCGCGCCGGCCGACCTCCCGCGAGCGTTCGAACGCTTCTACCTCTACGACCGGTACCGCAGCGAGCGGGCCGTGGGCTCTGGACTCGGGCTCACGATCGTCGCCGCGCTCGTCCAGGCGATGGGCGGAACGGTCGAGGCGGCGGCACCGAGCGACGGCGGCACGGAGTTCACGATCCGGTTGAAGGAGCCAGAGCCCGGGACGCGCGAACCGCTGGTTGGCGACGCTACGCCCGAGCCGGGGGTTGGCGGCTCGTCACGGTCCGGTGACCGCCTGTAACACCGTCCGAACCAGGTGTTGTTGAAGGTGTGAACGCCGATTTCCTCCATCTGGCCCGCGCGCGAGTGCACGCCCACGTCTGGCCGATCCTGCAGACGGCGGCGGCCGCCGTGGGCGCCTGGTACCTGGCCGTCGCGCTGGGCGTCGAGCACCGCCCGGCGTTCGCCTCGATCGCCGCGGTGATCTCGCTGGGCGCCGCGTTCGGCGAGCGCCGCCAGCGCGCCGTGCAGTTGGTCGCCGGAGTGATGCTCGGGATCGTCGTGGCCGACCTGCTGGTACGGGCGATCGGCGGCGGCCTGCCCCAGATCGGCCTGCTCGTCGTGCTGGCCATGCTCGCGGCGGTCGTGCTCGGCGGCGAGGAGCTGCTCGTCGGGGAGGCCGCCGTGTCCGCGATCCTGGTGGCGACGCTGTCCTCGACCGCCACCGTCCGGCTGCTCGACGTGCTGATCGGCGGCGGGGTCGCGCTCGCGGTCCACACCCTGATCTTCCCGCCCGACCCCGTGACGGGCGCCGCCCGCGCCACCGGGGCGGTGTTCGGCGAGCTCGGCAGCGTGCTGCGTGACGCCGCCGCCGCGCTGACGGCGGGGGACGTGCGTCACGCCCAGGCCGCGTGCGACGCCGCCGAGGAACTGGACCAGCGGATCACCGAGCTGCGCCAGGCGATCACGGTGGGCAGCGACACGGCCCGGTGGGCGCCGCTGCGCCGGTCGAGCCGCGCGGCGGTCGAGGGCTACTCGCGCACCGCCGCTCACGCCGAGCTGGCGGGACGGAGCGTCCGGGTGCTGACCCGCACCGTGCTCGCCCACGTCCGCGCCGGGCGCGACACCCCGCCCGAGCTGGCCGGCGCCGTGCGCGAGCTGGGACTCGCGGCGTGGGAGCTGCCGGCGCAGTTCGAGGAGCCGTGGCGCGGTGGCGACGTGCTCCGCATGGCGCTTCAGGCTGCGGGCCTGGCCACGGCCGCGGCCGCCCGCACGCCCGACATCTCCGGGGGTGAGATCGCGGGACGGGTGCGCTCGATCGCGATCGACATCGTCCGGGCCTCAGAGGCGGGCGAGACCGACCATGGCGCGATCGGCGAGGCGCCCACCGAAGAGCTCCTCGCCGCCCTCCCGCTCCCAGAAGCGGCCGCGGCCTGACTCAGCGGCCCGCCGCGGCCTGGCTGACGCGGCCCGCCGCGGCCTGACTCACTTCCCCTGCAGGTGCTGCAGGAACTGGCGCGCGATCTTCCGTGGCGCCGTCAGCGCCTTCTCGGCGATCCCGACCTCGCGGATGATCCCGTGCTGGACCTTGAGCAGGCCGCTGCTCGGACCGTTCGGCACCACGTAGAACGTATTGCGCCCGAACTTGAACCCGTGGTGCGCCTTCAGCCGCTTGGCCACGCGCCGCAGCGGCGTGCCGGGATGGACGCCGTGCAGCGCGTAGAAGCTGTTCGCCGTCAGCGCCAGCGCGAGTCGGCCGCTCAGCCGCCGCCGCTCCGTGCGTGACAGGCGGCGGAGCAGCTTGGGCGAGGGATAGGTGGCGCGGATCCCGATCGGATTCAGGCAGTAGAAGTCCGTGTGCGGATGACCCCGCGTCGTGAACTTGCGGTACAGGTGACGCGCGCGCGGGCGCTTCATCCCCAGCCGGAGCTTGCCGAGCGACCGCTTGGCCAAGCGCCCGGTCGGCGCCGGGCAGGCGTGGGACGCTCCGCTGCGTCCGGTCCCGACCCCGCCACCGTTCGACACGGTGGGTGACGAGCCAACCGTTCCGGGGGGTCCGATCACGAGCTCGAACGGAGGCGTCGAGTCGATCAGATTGAACAGCGTCCCTGCCCCCTGCGGCGTCAGCGAGGTGGCGCTGAACGCCGTGCCGCTGAACAGCGCGGTGCCGTTCGTGGGGCTGCCCACGTCGGAGAGCGGGATCTGGAAGGTGATCACCCCGGTGGCCTTGTTGTAGGAGGCCTGCGACGAGTTGAGCACGTGCTTCATCGGGAACGTCATGTACTTGGTGTGCTCGGCCGCGTTTGCGGGCGGCAGGCCGGCCGTGTCGCCGTCGAAGAACGTCGGTTTGCCCGAGCCGCCGTTGTTGTCCATGCCCACGTAGTAGATGTGCCCGTTGCCGGTGGTGCCCGGGTTGACCACCGTCCAGCGCAGGATCCAGCTTGCGTCGGAGCCGCCGAGGCCGCTCTTCACCGCCAGGCTGGACAGGCTTTTCACGTCGATCTTGGCGATCAGCGTGTTCTGCGGCCCGTTGGCCAGCGAGGCCCCTGTCAGGTCGAGGTTGTCGCCACCGGCCACCCGCGTGCCGTTGGCGGAGTAATCGGGATCACCGGTCGGATCCGATGCGGAACCCATGGGGATGCCGGGCCCTGCGCCTTGACTCACGGTGCCGCTGAGCAGGCTGGGCCCGCTGATCTGCCGCGCGATCACCTCGGGTCCGGTGTCCTCGCCGGCCGAGCTGTCGGCAGAGGTATCGAACACGGAGGAGACGACGGCCGCGCCCTGGCTGTCGATCGACACCTGGAGAAAGTCCCCGAGGCTGCGGTCACCGCCGGTGGCGCAGCCGAGGCCGTTGGTGCAGATCTGGCCGTGCTTGATGTATGTCTCGGACACGTCGGAGGTCGTGTAGCCAGGGCTTGCGGCATGGGCGTTCAGGCTCTGGCCCAGCTGCACCGTCCACTCGGCGTTCTTGAAGCTGCCGGCTCCGAACACCGTGCACGTCCCCGAGCCGCTGGCGCACGTGCCGTGCTCGCTGAGTTCGTTGGTGTGGTACCAGACGACGTCGACCCGGCCGTCGCTGCCGGCCGCGATCCACGGGAACGTGTTCGTGCCGGCGCTCGAACCGCTGCCCGTGATCTTCTGCGGCGCCGACCACGTGAGCTTCGACGGGTCCGCTCCGGCCGGCTGCAGGGAGCGGACGACGTAGATCTGCTCCGGCGCGCTCAGGGCGCCGAAGTTGGGATCCGAGCTGTTGGCGTGATCGAGCGGGCCCGCGGTGAAGGTCACGTACAGGTAGCCGGCCGAGTCGCGCGCGATGCTGGCGAAGTTCTCGCCCGCGAGCTCCTCGGGATTACCGGAGCTGTCGACGCAGCTGGCGTTGGGGCACAGGGCAGCATCGAGGTTGGGGCTCTCGCTCCATTTCGCCGAGGTGGGGGTGCCCGGCGTGATCTTCCCCTCGGAGACCTGGACGCCCACGGCCCCGCCGGCGCTGTTGCCATTGACCGTGGTGTGGGCGATGTAGACGTTGCCGGTTGCCGGATCGACAACCTGGTTGCCCGAGATGCCCTCGTTGTTGGTGACGCAGTTGACAGCCAGCCCCGTGCACCCGCTGGTCAGGCCAGCGGTGTTGGTGACCGGGGTGAAGGTGGTCCCGTCGTGCGACACGGTCTCGACGAGCTGGTTGCCCCCACTCGGCAGAGCGCTATCGACCGCGTCGTAGTCCTGGTAGAGCGTGAGGTTGCCGCCGGCCGAGGACCCCGTGCCCGCGAACCACATTCGGTCATCCGGCGTGTTCGGCGCGCCGAGGCAGTTCGTGGTCCAGGTCGCGCCACCGTCCGTGCTCTTGCTGTTGCTGATGTTGGTCAGGCCCTGGAGGTCGGAGAAGTAGAGCGCGTTCTTGCTGTCGAGGAACAGGTCGGTGTCGCCCCCGCCCACGCACGTTGTCGGCTTGCCTGGGCCCACGTTTCCAGGCACGAACTGGTAGGAGTTGCCGTGGTCCCGCGAGGACCAGACGAAGCTCTGGGTGGTCGAGAAGCCGAACGGGACGCTCGTGTAGACGACGCCCTGCGAATCGATCTTGACGTCGGGCTCGAAGCCCGGACGCTGCTCGTCGACCACGGCGGCGTGCGAGAAGCCGATCTGCGAGCTGGCTCGGGGCTGAGTGGCCCTGGCTCGGGACTGAGTGGCCCGCGTCGACCGCGCCGGGGCGGTCGTGGCGAGCGCCAGCGTCAGGGCGAGGGCTGCGATCGCGCCGCAAATGGCAACCGCTCCTGCCGCCTTCCGAGTCCAGAACTGCCCGCCAGCATTCCTCATGTGCGACCTCCCTTAGCCCGAGAAGTGGAGCGTACACCGCGACTCGCCCGGCAGCCACCCACAACCGGCGCGCTGGAACAATGGGCGCGGCGTGCCGTCCGATCCCAACCAGCTGGTCTCCGATGATGAACGCGAGCAGGCCGTGTCGCTTCTGCGAGCCGGGCTCGTCGACGGTCGGCTGACGCTCGACGAGTTCTCTCAGCGGGTCGAGTTCGCCTACGGCGCACGGGTTGGCAGCGAGCTGGCTTGGGCCCGCTCCGGCCTGCCCGATCGAGGGCGTGGACCCCTGGCGAGGCCGCGTCGCCGACCGACCCGTCTGACCGCCGCGCTGTTCGGCCACGTCGTCCGCCGCGGTCGGTTGCGGCTACGCCGGCGGACCGTCGCGCTCAGCGCATTCTCGGACCTCGATCTCGACCTGCGCGAGGCGGAGCTTGACACCGCGGTGACCTCGGTCGCGGTGCTGGTGCTGTTCGGGAACGCCGACCTCTATGTGCCGGAGGGGGTCGAGGTCTCGGTCGCCGGCGTTGGCCTGTTCGGTCATCGGCGCGAGTGGGGCCGTGACATCGCCCGGCCCGACGTGCTGCTGCTCCGCGTCCACGCGCTCTCGCTGTTCGGGACCGTCGACGTGTGGCGGGTGCCCGCGGATGCGCCGGGGGACTACGGCGAGATCATGGATCGGGTGAAAGAGCTCTCGTGCTGACCCGGGACCTGGTCGCGTTCGTGCGCGCGTCGCTCCCCGAGCCGCCGGCGAACGTGCTCGAGATCGGCGCCGGACGTGGCGAGCTGGCCCATGAGCTCCGCGCCGCCGGCTACACGGTGACCGCGATCGACCCGGCAGCTGAGCCCGGCAGCGAGGTCGAGCCGGTCCCGCTGCTCGACGTCAGCGGCTCCTTCGACGCCGCGGCGGCGGTGGTCTCGCTGCACCACGTCGAGCCGCTCGAAGAGTCGTGCGCGCACCTGGCCTCCCTGCTTCCAGCCGGGGCGCCCGTGGTCGTCGACGAGATCGACGCAGACCGGTACGACGAACGCGCCGCGTCGTGGTGGCTTGCCCAACGACGGGCGCTTGGCTCGCCGCACGACCACGAGGATCCGGCCGAGATGGTCCGAGGGCTGCGCGATCACATCCACCCGCTGCCGGCGGTGCAGGCAGCGCTCGCGCGGCACTTCGAGCTGGGGGCGCCGGTCCGGGTCCCGTACCTCCACCGTTGGGAGCTCCATCCCATGCTGCGCGAGATGGAGGTCGACCTGATCGCGCGCGGCGCGCTGCCGGCGACCGGCGCCCGCCTGGTCGCCATCCGCTCGTAGCTAGATCCCAGCGGGCCCAGCCGCGGGCCGCCACATCAGCCACATCGTCGGCCCCTGCGGCTGCTGGTGCTCGCCCGTGACGCGGAACCCGTGGCGCTCGTACAGCGGCACGTTGCGAATGTTCGAGCTCTCCAGATACGCGGGCAGGCGGCGCTCGTCCGCATACGCCAGACCCGGTGCAAGCAGCGCGGTGCCAAGCCCCCGGCCCTGGTGCTCCGGGCGGACGCCGATCACCGCGAGGTACAGGTGTGGCTCCTCCGGGTGCCGCGCCTCGAGCGACAGCATGCCCCGGGAGACCAACGGCGCACGGCGCCACACCTTGGGGAAGCTCGCAGCAGCCAGCCGCAGGTCGTCCCACGGGCTCTCCCGCCAGCGGTCCGGCAGCGCCCACAGTGCGCTGCCGCCGTTGGTCTTCCACGCTAGGCCCTGCGGGATCAGGCGGCGCGCGTGCATCGCGAAGAAATGCATCCCGTAGCGGAGCCGATGCCGCTCGTCAGGGAACACCCAGCCGAGAACGGGATCGTCCATGAACGCCGCGTGCAGGTCAGCGATGACCGTTCGCCGGTCGGCGGCGGTGGCGGCGCTCACGGCGGCGCTCGCTGAGGCCGCCGGTCGCGGGTCAGACCACGACACGGCGGAGTGCCCGCTCGTCGGATATCCGCCAGCACAGGTACGCCGTGCCCGCGGCCGTCAGCAGGACCGCGGGCCAGGCCCCGATCACGAGCCCGAGGACGTGCGAGAGCACGAACGCCACGAACGCCACCAAGGTGAGCAGTGCCGCGGTCCGGCGACCGTCGCGCCGCAGCCAGACGGCGATGCAGATCGCGCCGAAGATGGCGAGCACCACGCCGCCCAGCGGGCGCGACCCGGACGCCACGGCAACCGCGAAGCCGAGGACGAAGCCGGCGGCGGCGATCGGAGCGGTGGGGACGCGTGTCACAGCCCCATTGTCGCGCGAACATGTGCGGCATGGGCGCGCGCAGCCTCGAACACGTATTGACCGAGCGGCTGGATCTCCGCCGTCCCGATCCAGCGGGCGACCTCGACGCTCTGTTTCCGATCTTCAGCGATCCGAACGGCTGGTGGTATGACCCGGAGGGCCGGCATACGTCCCCGGAGCGCACCAGGCAGTGGCTGGCGCGGGCGTCGGCGCGCTTCGACACCGACGGGCTCAGCTATTGGACGGTCCGCCGTCGCGACGATGCGACGGTGATCGGGGTCGGCGGCGCGCAGCGCCAGGCCAGCCGGGCTTGGAATCTCAACTACCGCCTCGCCGCCGCCCACCAAGGACACGGCTTTGCCACGGAGCTGGGCCGCGCCGCGTATGCCGCGGCCTCCTCGGTCGACGCGAGTGTGCCGTTCGTCGCCTGGGTCGCGCCGCACAACACACCGTCGCGCCGGGTTGCCGAGCGGCTTGGGCTGACCAGCTACGGCTTGCGCGACGATCCGTCGGACGGCGAGCGGCGGCTGGCGTACGCGGATCGGCCTCTCGAGATCCGAGAGCACCGATGAGTTCTCCGCAGCGGACCGGTCAACGGTGACATGACGACCACGCACACTCTCACCACGGACGACGCCAATATCGCGTATGACGTCCGGGGTCCGCTCCCGACCGCGGACGGGCGCCCGCCGCTGTTCATGATCGGCCAGCCCATGACCGCGAGCGGCTTCGCCACGCTGGCGTCGCACTTTCCCGACCGGACGGTCGTCACCTACGACCCGCGTGGCCTGGGTCGCAGCACCCGCAGCGATGGCCGGGTCGACAACGCCCCCACGGTCCAGGCGGCGGACGTGCACGCGATCATCACCGCGCTCGGTGCCGGGCCGGTCGACATGTTCGCGAGCAGCGGTGGCGCCGTCACGGCGCTCGCCCTCGTGGCGGCGCATCCCGGCGACGTCGTCACATTGGTGGCGCACGAGCCGCCGCTCGTCCCCGTGCTTGCCGATGCGTCCGCGGCCGAGCGCGCGATGCACGCGATGCGCGACGTCTACCTGGCCAAGGGCTCGAACGCCGGCATGGCGGCATTCATCGCGATGACGTCGTGGCAGGGCGAGTTCACCGACGAATACTACGCGCGGCCCGTGCCTCCGCCCGCTGCGTTCGGAATGCCCGACGAGGACGACGGCTCCCGGGATAGCCCGTTGTTGTCCGATCGCTCGGCGGCGATCAGCGACTATCAGCCCGACGTGGGCGCCCTGGCCGCAGCGCCGACTCGCATCGTGATCGCCGTCGGCGAGGAGACCGGGAACGCGTTCACCGGACGTGCGTCGGCGGCCGCCGCCGAGCTGCTGGGGCAGCAGGCGACCGTGTTCCCGAGCCACCACGGCGGGTTCCTCGGCCCCGAGTCGGGATATCCCGGCCAGCCCGAGGCGTTTGCAGACATGCTCCGGCAGGTCCTCGCCGGCCACAGCTGAGCCCGAAAGTCCCACGCGCCTCCGGCGTCCTGTTCAAATAGGGAGCTGAAGGGCACCACCCACGAAAGGAGAGGGCATGTCGGTTGTGGTGACGTTGTCGATGACGGGCGACCCCAAGAAGCTCGAGGAGCACGCCGCAAGCGATCCGTCGGCGATGCAGACGATCGTCGAATCAGCGAAGTCACACGGGCTGATCGCGCATCGCTTCTATGGCTCGGACGACGGCGAGCTCATGGTCGTCGACGAGTGGCCGGATGCACAGAGCTTCCAGACATTCTTCGAGGAGAACAACGCCGGGATTGGCTCGCTCATGCAGGCCGCGGGCGTGACCTCTCAGCCGCAGACCAAGTTCTGGCGCAAGCTCGACACCCACGACGAGTACGGCTGGGACGAATAGCGTCGGGTTGACGGCTCACCGGGGGCGCACAGGTGAAAAAGCTGACCGAGGCGGACGCCGAGCAGGTCGTCGAGCTGTTCGCGCTGGCCTTTTACGGTGACCCGGTGTGGAGCTGGGCGTTTCCTGATCCGGAGCGCCGGCTCGAGCAGTATCGGCGCCTCTGGGGACTCTACGTCCACAGCGCGCTCCCGTATGGGTGTGTCTCGATGGCCGATGACCACGGTGCCGCGTCCGTGTGGATCCCGCCGGGACAGCCCGAGCTCAGCGACGAGGATGAGGCGCGGGTCGAACCCCTGCTGCGCGAGCTGCTCGGTTCACGAGCGGACGACGTGCTCGAGCTGATGAAGCGCTTCGACGCCCACCATCCTCACGACGTGCCGCATTACTACCTGAGCTACCTGGGGACCCATCCGGACCACCGCGGACATGGCAAGGGGATGGGTCTGCTCGAGGCGAACCTGGCTGAGATCGACGAGCAGGGCCTGCCCGCCTACCTCGAGTCGAGCAACCGGGCCAACGATCACCGCTACGCGCGGCTCGGGTTCGTTCAGGTGGACGAGTTCGCCGTCCCTCGGGGCTCCCCCACGCTCGCCTGCATGTGGCGCGAAGCCCGGTGAGTGAGGCGGCCGGCCGGCGGTAGTAGTCGGCGTTCCGCGCGGCGTGGGCTTCGGTCCGATCAGACGGAGCCTGCGGCGTCACTGGAGAACGTCGGCAAGGTCTGCATGGCCTCCCTGGCGCGCCCACCCGAGCGCGTCGCCACCGTGTATGCGGTCGCGGATATGCGGGTCGGCACCGAGCTCGAGCAGCGTGGCGACGGCTTCGCGCTGTCCGGCTTGGGCGGCGACGTTGATCGCCGGGACGCCTTCCCCGTGGTCAGGGCCACCGAAGGTCCCGAGCTGGTCTGGATCGGCGCCGAGCTCGACGAGGGTACGAACGGACGCGACGCGGCCGTTGACCGCAGCCCAGGTGAGCGGGGTGCCGCGATAGGGATCCGCGTCAACGCGGGCCCCGAGCTCGACGAGCAGTCGGATCGCGTCGACCCGGTCGGACTTCGCGGCCCACACGAGCGCTTCGTCGAGGACTTCCTGGGGATCGTCGGAGGGCTGCCAGGCGGGAAACCCGCCGTGAGGCCGGTAGAAGCCCCGGTGGGCACCAGCCTGCGGCGTGCCGGCCAGCTCCCGGATCAACGCCCCGTCGCCGAGACCGGCCGCGACCCGCAGGTTCCCCGGCTCGCGCCCGAGCAGCTCCACGACCTCACGGTGGCCCCAGAACAGGGCGGCGATGAGTGGCGTGCCACCGTCCCCGCGCGCGAACAGGTCGGTCCGCCCACCCGCCGCGAGCATCAGCCTGGCGAGCTCGGGGTCGTTTCCGTACCCCGCCTGGTGGAGCTTCGTCCAGCCGTAATCGTTGCCCCGGTTCGGGTCAGCCCCGCGCTCGAGCAGGAGCGACACGACCTCGAGCGAGCCGGCCATCCCGAGGAGATCGTTGCCGTTCGTCCCTCGCTGCACGACCAGATCGGGGAACTGATCGAGCAGCTCCACGAGGCGGTTGCGATCGTTCGCCTCGACCGCCTGATACGCGAGCACGAACGGCGTCGGCGGCTCCTCACCGCTGTCCATCGCCTCGACGTGGCTCCGCAGTGCGCGCCAGCTGCCGAAACCGTGCCGTCGGGCGAGGTCACGCCGCGCCTCCGCGATGCTCACGCCGTTGACCGAGGCGATGCCGTGCGCCCGGCCCTCGTAGTAGTCGAGGTCGACGTGGAACGGCTGCTCGAGGCCGAGCCGCTCGACGTAGGCCTTGAGCTTCGGCCAACTCTGGAACCCGAGCTCGCGCGCGAGCTCGAACTGTTCGTCGGCGAGCTTGGCCTCTTGACCGCCCGCGCGCCGCTCGCGCACCCGGTCCTTGGCCTGCTTGCGCAGCTGCTCGAGATTGAGCTGAAAGGTCACGATGGCTCCCTTCCGTCGCGCCGGGCGTCCGCATGGTCCGGCTGGAGAGGAAGCGCGTTCACAACCCGTCAGACGAGGAGGGTGGGCTCGGCCCTTTCCGCGGACTGGATGCGGCCCTCGCCGCACGATGCAGTCTACGGGGTGAGCGCCTTGACTAATTCAGCCGCGGGACGGATGTCGGTGATGCTGTCCACGCGCGCGCCCGCGTAGAGTGGTCCCGAGTCGAGCAGGTTGTCTGGACCGTCGTCGGTCGGTGGTTGCGGGCCGAGGAACGGTTGCGCCGGTCGCTGGGACTCCAGGGCACGAGTCTGGAGGGCGATTGGCATGTGGTCGGCGAGTGGCTTGCTCAGCCGGTTGGCAGTGCGGATCCAGGCGGGGCCGCGAGGATCGTGGCGGAGCCATCGCCGGGTCGCGGCGTTCGGGATGACGCGGTGCGGCGCGTCTGGCCAACCGAGCCCGAACAACTCCGTCAGCACGGTTTCGGTGGCGTCGAGGCAGCGCCGCTTGTACTCGGCGTGCGCGTGACACTCATCGCTGAGTAGGAAACGCGTGCCCACCACAGCTGCGGCCGCGCCCGCGTCCAGAGCGGTTCGCACGTCGTCGGCATCGACGATGCCGCCGGCCACCAGCACCGGGATCCGCACCGCGGCGCTGACGCGCTCGAGCAGTTCGAACGCCGGCGTCGTCCCGCGCACGTGACCCCCGGCCTCGACGCCCTGGGCGATGACCGCATCGGCGCCGGCATGGGCCGCCGCCTGGGCCTCTTCGACCGAACCGCACTGATGGATCCAGTACCGGGCCGCGAGCCGGCGCGGCGCGCCCCAGAAGGTGACGATCACATCCGCAGCCGCGGCTGCCTCCACATCCCCGGGGGCGAGGAACGGCAGGAGCAGGTTGACGGCGAGCGGCTTGCCGGTCAGCCGGCGCGCCGCGGCCAGCTGGCGTGCAATGGGGGCACGCGCCCCGGCGATCGTCCCCAGTCCGCCCGCCTCCGAGACCGCGGCGGAGAGCTCATGCCGCGCGACACTCCCCATGCCCGCCTGCACAATCGGCGCCTCGAGGCTGCGGACGTCGACACGTGCCGCCATTTAGCCCACACTAACGCGAGCAAGTCTAAGCCGCGTCGGCTACTCGTATTCGTCGCGTCGGCGCCACCACGGACCCGTCTCGTTGCGCCCGAGCGGCGCGCGGTCGAGCCACTGGTACATCCCCCACAGGCCGTCCAGTCCGCGCGCGTAGGCCGAATAGGTGTGGTAGACGGTCCCGTCCTCGACGGCGAATGCACTCACGCCGGGCTGCTCGCGGACGTACGTGGCGGTGTCCGTTCCCGTCATCGCCGCGTGCACGGAGGCGCCACCCTGTCCATCGGCGTCGCGGAGCCACGTCGTGTCCCGCGGCCCATAGTTGTAGTGAATGCTTCCCGAGCGCTGCTGGTCCTCGGTGAACGAGGCGCTGAACTCGAAGTTGAAGTCGCTGCCCAGCGATGAGGCCCACGGGAAGGTCCAGCCCATGCGCCGTTTGTAGGCCTGGAGCGCGGCGAGCGGGGCGCGCGAGACTGCGACGAGCGCCACGTCGTGGTGCTCCAGGTGAACCGCGGAGCCGTTGAAGCCATCGGCGATCGCTGAGCACGACGGGCAGCCGCCCGTGTACTCCGGTCCGAACATGAAGTGGTACACGAGGAGCTGCGAGCGCCCACCGAATAGGTCGGCCAGGGAAGCACGACCGGCATCAGTGTCGAACCGATACTCCTTCTCGACGCGCACCCAGGGCAGCTGCTGGCGCTGGCCGGCGACATCATCACTGCGGCGGGTGAGCTCCTTCTCGGCTTCGAGCAGCTCGAGGCGGGCGGCGAGCCACTGCTCACGGCTGGCGACGGTATGGGGGGTCATGTCGAGATCTCCTTATGAGTTGTCAGCTTGCGGCGACGGCGACGCCGAGCGCCACGATCGTCAGCGCCAGAGGCACGTCGACGGCTGGCCGAGGCGGGAGTAACTTCTGGGCGAGGACCACGACGGCGACCGCAGCCATCAGCGCGATGCTCATGAGGTCCAAGGCGACGAGCACCAGCATCAGCCCGACGCTCGAGCCGAAGCAGTAGACGCCAAACCGCACGCCGGACTCGACGCGGGCGCGGCAGCGGCGGCGGCACTGGCGCTTCAGCGGCGTGAGCTCGTACAGGCCCGCGAAGACCAGCAGTGCACCGGCGACCACGTTGCCGGGCGGGCGATACAGCAGCCACAGCGCCAGGGCAACGAGTGCCCAGGCGGCCAGGTAGGAGCCCGCGAACAGCGGCGCCGCGAAGACGCCACCATCGCGAGCGCGTCGCGCGATCGCGGGGACCGCGCCGGGCAGCATCATCGCCGCCATCATCGTCACGGTCGCGGGAAGGGTGGGCTCGGTCATTCCCATGCTGGTCATTGCGTCAGTCCGAGCCGCGCCGGCGTGTTCAGCTGGAGGTCCGGCAGGACGTCGCCGGTCTCGAGCAACGTCTTCAGGTTGGCCATGACGCGCGGCCACCCCTGGCTGACGAGGGAACCGGTCAGGCCGCCGGGGTCGAGGTCGTCGTGGATCACCGTCAGCTTGACCTGGTCGCCGAGCGGCTCGATCTCAAAGGTGACCTTCGAGCGCGGCTCGGCGGCCAGCCGGTCGCGCGCGTCCTCGGCGAAGTTCAGCGACTCGGCCCATTCTGGGGTGTGCGTTTGCCACGTGTAGGAGAGCCGGTGGTACGGCTCGGACTCGATCACGACCTGATCGGGATCGGCGATCACAACGCCGCGCGTATGCCAGGTCATCGTCGAGCCCGGGGTCCAATCCGAGTCGAACGTGATGCCCCAGTAGCGCGCCGTGAACGCCGGGTCGGTCAACGCCTGCCACAGGCGTTCCGGCGTGGTGCGGATGTAGGTCGCGTAGACGAACGAGGGCTTGTCCACGGTGGTGTCCTCCAGTGCTCTCTTGAGATCGGCGAGCGCGCGCACGCGATCCTGGTCGTACCGCGTGATCCAGCGGTCGGCGATCTCGTTGATGGGCGCCGCATTGAGGTAATGGTGTTTCTCTCGCCCGCGGCGAACGGTGGTCACGAGATTGGCCGCCTCGAGCACAGCCAGGTGCTTGCTCACGGACTGACGCGCCATATCCAGCTTCGACCCGAGCTCGCGCAGGGTCTGGCCGTTGCGCTCGTTCAGGCTGTCGAGGAGAAGGCGCCGGCTCGGATCGGCCAGCGCCCGGAAGACCGCGTCCAGGTGTTGATAGGCAGCCATCTGGTTGCCTATCATACGCAGCCGCACGGCTGCGTGTCAACCGGCGGCTCCCGCAGGACGACGGCCCTCGCCGGTGGCTCGTCCCTGCGCCGAGGCCATGATGTGGAAGGCTTCGGCGGATGCCGATGGCTCCCGAGGCGCTCCTCGAACGTGAGGACGAGCTCGCAGTCCTGGTCGACACGGTCCGGGACGCAACCGCCGGCCAGGGGTCGGTGGTGTTCGTGTCGGGGGAGGCGGGGATCGGCAAGAGCTCGCTGGTGCGCGAGCTCAGGAACCGCACCTCCGAGCGGACGACGTTCCTGACCGGCGCCTGCGAGCCGCTGTCGGTGCCCGTCCCGCTCGCACCGCTGCGCGAACTCGTGGAGCGGGCCGAGGGCAGCGACCTGATGGAAGTCGCAGGCGATGACCGATTGGTGCTCGTGCGCCGGGTCATCGACGTGCTCGCCAGCCGCGCGCCCGTGGTGGCGGTCATCGAGGACGTCCATTGGGCCGATCCACTCACGCTCGACCTGCTGCGCCTGATGGTGCGGCGGGTGGCAGGACTCGCGGCGGTCATCGTGGCCACCTTCCGCGACGACGAGGTGGGCGCGAACCCAGCGCTGGGGGTGCTGCTCGGGGATCTGACGAGCGCACCCCGGGTGCGACGCCTCCGCCTGCGGCCGCTGTCGGAGGCAGCGGTGCGCGAGCTCGGCGCGACGAGCGGGCTCGACCCGTCGGAGCTCAGCCGCGCCACGGGCGGCAACCCCTTTCTGGTGGTCGAGGCCGTCGCGGCCGGAGACCGGCTGCCGGCGTCGGTCCGGGATGCGGCCCTGGCGCGGGCCGGCCGCTTGAGCCGGCCCGCACGCGATGTCGTCGACGCCGCGGCGGTGCTCGGACAGACGTTCGACTACGCGCTGCTGGAGGCCGTCGTCCCGGGCAGCGCCAGCGGCGTCGAGGAGGCGCTGGCGCGCGGTGTGCTCGTGGCCGACGGCAGCACGTTGGGGTTCCGGCATGAGCTCATCCGCGAGGCGATCGAGGGTTCGATCTCGCCGCCCCGCCTCACCGATCTGCACAGGCGTGCCGTGTCAGTGTTCGCCCGCGAGGTACGGCCCGGAGTGACGACGCGGCTGGCTCATCACGCCGAGCTGGCCGGCCTTCGGCACGAGGCCTGCCGGTACGCCACGCTCGCCTCGGTGCAGGCCGAGCGCATCGGCGCCCCGCGCGAGGCGTGGCTCCAAGCCGAGCGAGCCTTGCGGCTGGGCGACGATCTCGCCGATCCCGAGCGCTACGAGCTCCTCATTCGCTATTCGCGCGCGGCGAACTTCACCAGTCCCCGCTACGAGGACGCGGTGTGGGGTGCCGAGCAGGCACTCGCAGTCGCCGAGCGCCTTGATGACGACGCCCGCCAGGCCCGCGCCCTGGAGGCGATGGCGTGGGCCCTCTGGTCATTCGATCGCATGATCGAAGCCAAGCGCGCCGCCGAGCGCGCGATCGGCGTGCTGGAACACAGCTCGGATGCGGCGGCGGAGGCTCGAGCGCGATCGACACTCATCAGGATCGAGGCGGCGGCATTCGACCCGGCGGTGGCGATCGCGGCCGGGCCGCGCGCGCGTGAGCTCGCCGCCGCCGCAGGGCTCGAAGAGGTCGAGCTCAGCATCGCGATCAGCGAAGGGCTTGCCCACGGCCACCTCGGTCAGCCGGAAGCGATTCCGGTGCTCGAGGAGGCGCTGCGCGCCACCCGCGTGGCCGGGCTCGCGATCCCCACGATTCGCTGCTACGTGAACCTGCTGTTCGTCGCGGCGACCCTGCGCCGGCACGCGCTGGTCGAGGCGATCGTGGGCGAGGCGCGGGCCTATTGCGAGGAGCAGGACTCGCGCATCCCGCGCCGCGTCATCGACGGATTCCTCGCGCGGAGCTTGCTCGACCGCGGACACTGGGTACAGGCGCTCGCGGCGGCCGCCGACAGCATCCGGATCTGGCACTCGAACGTTTCCCTCGCCCGGGCACTGCAGGCGCTGATCGCCGCACGCCGCGGCGAGACGGGTGCACCGCAGATGCTCGAGGACGCCTGGGCGCAGACCCCCAAGCACAGCGAGGATTCGCGTCACGCGACGATCCGCTGTGCGCTCGTCGAGGCCGCGTGGCTCCGCGACGACCGCACCGCCGCGCTTGAGCATCTCGAACAGGCCCGCGCCGGTGCAACGACGGATCGCTTCGCTCGCTGGGGCGGGGAGCTGACGTTATGGGCCGCGCGCCATGGCGTCGAGCTCGAGGCACCGGACGGCGCCCCCGACCCGGTGAAGCTGGAGCTCGACGGCGACTGGCGCGGAGCGATCCAGGCGTGGCGCGAGCTCGATGCGCCCTACGAGTCCGCACTCGCCGCGCTGCCTGGTGACGACGCGGCCGCGCGCCGCGCTCAGGCGACACTTCACAAGCTCGGGGCGGCCGCCGCAGCCCGGGCATTCGCGCGGGAACGAGCTGCCCGCGGCGCACGCGCCCCGCGCGGTCCACGGCGCTCGACACTCGCGCATCCCGCCGGGCTCACGCGCCGCGAGCAGGAGGTTCTGGAGCAGCTCGCCACGGGTGCGACAAACCCGGCGATCGCGGCCGTCCTGCATGTGTCCGAGCGCACGGTGGCCCACCACGTCTCGGCGATCCTGTCGAAGCTCGGCGCCGCCACGCGCCTGGCGGCGGTCGAGCAGGCGCGCCGCGGCGGCCTGCTCCCGCGAGATGGGACGGCCGCCGGGCCAAGATAGGCACGGGGCCCCACAGAACGGTCGCGGCAGGCGTAACCTTATTCGGACTCGAAGGAAGGGGTCCGAGTTGCGAGCAGTCCACGTCCGTTGCGCCGGAGCAATCGCCTGCCTGCTGGGCACGCTGATCTTCGCCGGCTGCGGGGGCGGCGCTCCCGCTCACGGCGCCCAAGCGGCCAGTGGCCATGGAAGCTCTGGATCGGGCACCTCGACCACCGCGAACGACGTGCGGATCACGATCACGCCCTCCCATGGCACCGATCGCCGGCCGGACCGCGGCCTCACGGTGACCGCCACCAAGGGAACGCTGACCAAGGTCCGCGCCAGCGCCGGCAGCGGGTCCATCGACGGGACGATGAACAAGGCCCACACGGTGTGGCACAGCACCTGGGCCCTCGGCGTCGGTGACCACTACACGGTGAGCGCCTCCGGCACGGGGTCCTCCGGCGACTCGGTCACGAGGACCGCCTCGTTTCGCACGTTCACCCCGAATCAGACGTTCGTGACCCGGACCGTCGAGGGCTACCAGCAGACCTACGGAGTCGGGATGCCGATCATCCTCTACTTCGACCACACGATCACGAACCGCTCGGCGATCGAGAAGGCGATCGAGGTGAAGAGCTCCAAGGCCGTGACCGGCTCGTGGTATTGGGACAACGAATGTGGGACCGCGCCGACCTGCCTGTACTTCCGCCCCCACCACTACTGGGCGCCCCACACCCGGATCAGCTTTGTCGCCCATCTCGACGGGGTGCAGGGGGCGCCGGGTCTGTACGGAGGGCACACCCTGACGCAGTCGTTCCACATCGGCCGGTCGCTGATCGTGACCGCGAGCACGGCGGCCCACCGCATGACAGTCCGCCGCGACGGCAAGGTGTTCGCGCAGTGGCCGATTAGCAGCGGCCGCCCCGGGGACGACACGCCGAACGGGGCCTATCTCACGATCGAGAAGGCCAATCCGGTCGACATGAAGGGCCCGGGCTACGACATCGAGGTGCCCTGGTCGGTCCGCTTCACCTGGAGCGGCGACTACCTGCACGACGCGTACTGGTCCGTCGGCGAGCAGGGCTTCACCAACGTCAGCCACGGCTGCGTCAACATGTCGCCGGCCGACGCCGAGACCTACTACAACATGGCCGCCCCGGGCGACCCGGTGACGATCACCGGGAGCCCCAAGGCCGGCACCTTCGACAACGGCTGGACGATGTGGTTCCTGCCCTGGAAGCGGTGGCTGCACGGGAGCGCCCTGCACGAGGCGGTCCGGGTCAACCGCCACGGCAGTACCTTCTTCCACCCGCACGTCTAGCGACTGCCGCCCCTCGCGTCGACAAGCTGCTCGAGCGAGGCTCCCCACGCGATCGTCGCTGCACGGTTCATCAATAGCGCTCCAACAGTTGCTCGGCTCGGCTGAGCGCGCGCGCCAGACTCCGCGCACCCACGACCACCGCGGTTCGGTCGCGTCGCGGCTCGATCCGCACCATCAGGTCGCTGCCTTCGAGGATCGTGTAGCCGATCGGCCCGTCGGCGGCCCACAGCTCGGCGACGCCGTGGTCGGCCGCCTCGGGGCTTGCGATGCTGACGCGGATTTCATGCATTGCTGGACTCCGTGACCGAGTCAGAGCTACCGGCCGCCGCGTCCTTGCGCCAGTCGTCAAACCGAACGCCACCAATCCACGCGCCGTCGCCGGGGAGGAGGGTGCGCCCACTCGGCGCGATGCCGAAGTACCGCGCCTCGGGGTCGGTGATCACCTCGCGCGGGTCGTTGCGCGCCTTCAAGACGCCACGGATGAGCTCGTCAAGCCGGAACTCCTCTGGTCCCGCGATCTCCACGATGCCGTTCACCGGTGAGCCGGATGCCACCCGCGCAAGACCGCTGGCGACGTCGTCGGCAGCCATCGGCTGGATCAGCGCCGGTGGCAGCCGGACGGTGTTGCTATCGGTTGCCGAATCCGCGATGCCGTCCATGAACTCGAAGAACTGCGTCGCGTGCACGATCGAGTACGGAATCGAAGAGGACTCGATCAGCTCCTCCTGGACGAGCTTCGCGCGGAAGTAGCCGCTCTCGGTGAGCCGGTCGGTGCCGACGACCGACAGCGCGACATGATGTCCTACGCCGGCGGCCGCCTCAGCCGCCAGCAGATTGCGGCTTGACGTCTGGAAGAAGTGCATGACGGCGTCGTCGTCCCAGTCGGGCGCGTTCGAGACATCGACGACGACCTGGGCGCCGCTTACAGCTTCCCGAAGTCCTTCACCGGTGACGCTGTTGACGCCCGTACCCGGCGACGCCGCCAGGACGTCATGGCCGCGGGCCTGGAGCTTGGTGACGAGCCTGGAGCCGATGAGGCCGGTCCCTCCGATAACCACGATCTTCATGACACGCCCTTCGGTTGAGGTGAGCCGAGCCGGCTGTGGCCGACCCGGTGGGTGCGGAACGGGTGCGCGACGACGCGCGGGTTGATGTGCAGCGTGCCGTGGCCGTGGAGGTGCCGGATGACCAGGAACGGGCTTGCGATCACCGCTGCGAGGAGGGCCAGCACGGCCCCGGCGACGGCCACAGCGAGCACGATTGTCACGATCAGCGCGAACGGCCCGATGAGCATCAGCACGAGGAGCAGCCACGGGCCGAGCACAAACATGACGGGAGGCCCGAAGAAGGCCGGGGCGCTGATCAGCGGTGCGCGTTCGTCGAACACTCTGCCGAGGGTCAGATGCTCGGGCGAAGCGGCGCGTAGACGGCGCCCAGCGACGGGATGCGCCGTCGCCGAATCCGGCGGCGTGTGGGTGGTTTGTCGGGTGGTGTTGTTCATGTTGCGAGCTTCCTCTTGAGCGAGAGCGATCGCATCCGGGCAAGTGCCGCGTCAAGTCCCTAGTCGTCACCGGGTCGCCTGGTCGACCCGGCCATAGGCCGGATGTAAGCTCCACCCGGACCGATGGAGAGAAGTGCCCTCCCGAGCAGGCGCTGGTTCGCCTCCCACCGCCCGGCGCCGCTCTGTGCTGCGAGGACGACGTAACGAGCGCGGCGCGCTCGACGCCCACCTGCGCCGCGTCCGCGAGGGGGAGAGCGCGGTGCTGGTGGTTCGGGGCGAAGCCGGAGTCGGCAAGACGGCGCTGCTGGAGTACGTCGCCGAGCGGGCGTCGGGGTGTCGCGTGGTCCGCGTCGTCGGTGTCGAGTCCGAGATGGAGCTCGCTTTCGCCGGGCTGCATCAGCTGTGCGCGCCCGTGCTCGATGGTCTCGAGGGCCTGCCCAGCCCGCAACGCGACGCGCTGCGGGTCGCGTTCGGGGTGCAGGTTGGGGACGCTCCCGATCGCTTTCTCGTCGCTCTGGCCACCTTGAGCCTGCTGGCCGGCGCAACTGAGCCGGAACCGCTCGTGTGTCTGCTCGACGACGCCCAGTGGCTCGATCGGGCTTCCGCGCAAACGATGGCGTTCGTCGCGCGGCGCCTGCTGGCGGAGCGCATCGCCATGGTGTTCGCCGTCCGCGAGCCGACGGATGCGGATGAGTTCAGCGACCTGCCGGAGCTGGTCCTGGGCGGACTTCCCGAGAGCGACGCACGCTCGTTGCTGGCATCGGCCATACCGGGCCGGCTGGACGAGCGGGTGCGTGACCAGATCGTCGCCGAGACCCGCGGCAATCCGCTCGCGCTGCTGGAGCTGCCACGTGGATTGACCGCGGCCGAGCTTGCGGGCGGGTTCGCCCTTCCCGACGCACGACCACTCGCCAGCCGCGTTGAGCAAAGGTTTGTCGAGCGGGTTCAGGCACTTCCGCGCGAGACCCAGCGTCTGCTGCTCCTAGCTGCGGCTGAGCCGGTGGGGGATGTCAGCCTGTTGTGGCGCGCGGCGGAGCGACTCGGGATCAGAGGCGACGCGAGCAAGCCCGCCGAGGAGGCGGCCTTGATCGATCTCGGCATCCGCGTGCGGTTCCGCCATCCGCTGATCCGATCGGCCGCGTACCGGGCAGCTCTCTTCGACGAACGCCAGCAGGTGCATCGGACGCTGGCCGAGGCGATCGATCCCGAGACGGATCCCGATCGTCGCGCATGGCACAGAGCGCACGCAGCGTCCAGTCCCGACGAGGTGGTGGCAGGCGAATTGGCGCGCTCAGCCGATCGGGCACGTGGGCGCGGAGGCACGGCGGCCGCAGCGGCGTTCCTGGCCCGCGCGGCCGAGCTGACCCCCGACCCGGTCGAGCGGGGTCGCCGGGCCCTAGCCGCCGCGCAGGCCAAGTTCGAGGCCGGGGCATCCGACGCGGCGCTCGAATTACTGGCGAGCGCCGAGCTGGGCCCGCTCGATGAG
>DASXOS010000163.1:0-22649 GCA_036494115.1 Solirubrobacteraceae bacterium
GATCACGATCGAGCCCGGCCTTCCCGAGGTCCGCGCCGACGCGGCCCAGCTCGAGCGGGCGTTCGCCAACCTGCTCGAGAACGCGCGTCGGTATTCGAACGGTCAGCCGGTGAGCGCCCAGGCGCGCGGCGGCGAGGCCCATGTTCAGGTGCGTGTCGTCGATCAGGGCCCGGGGATCAGCCCGGCCGAACGGGCCCGGATCTTCGAGCCGTTCTACCGCGGCCCCAGCTCGGGTTCACCGTGGGCCGGATCGGGCCTCGGGCTGGCGATCGCCAGGGGATTCATCGAAGCCAACGGTGGCACGATCTCGGTCGAGTCACTCCCGGGCCAGGGGACGAGCTTCATCGTGTCGCTGCCGCTCGAGCGCCCGCTGGTGCCACTCGGGACGGGCCAGCCGATTCCGGCATGAACGGTCAGGTCAAGCCGCGCGTGCTCGTCTGCGACGACGAGCAGCAGATCCTGCGCGCGTTGCGGGTGATCCTGCGCGACGCGGGCTTTGAGGCGCTCCCCGCCTCCACGATGGAGGAAGCGCTCGACACGGCCGCGGTGGAGCGCCCCGACGCTGCGATCGTCGATCTCATCCTCCCCGACGGCGACGGGATCGAGCTGTGCCGGCGGCTGCGGCAGTGGACCGCGATGCCCCTGATCGTGCTCTCGGCAATCGGCGAGGAGGACGCGAAGGTGCGCGCTCTCGCGGCCGGTGCCGACGACTACGTGACCAAGCCGTTCGGTCCGCGCGAGCTGATCGCGCGGCTCGAGGCGAACCTCCGCCGGACGGCGCCGGTGCGCGAGGAGGCCGTGATCGCTGTCGACGGGCTGGAGATCGACCTCGCCCGGCATACCGTTGCGGTCGGTGGCGAACCGGTCCACCTGACCCCGATCGAGTTCGATCTGCTGCGCGCGCTGACCACCAACCGGGGCCGGCTCATGACCCATCGTGACCTCTTGACGACCGTGTGGGGCTCGGGGTATGCCGACGACACCCAGGTGCTGCGGGCACACATCGCGAACGTGCGCCGCAAGATCGAGCCGGCGCAAGGCCCGCGCTTCATCCGCACCGAGTCGGGCGTCGGCTACCGGTTCGCCGGCTGAGCCACTCTGTCCGCACCGGAGCTCGCCCGGGGCGGGCGCCCGTTCGTCCGGCCGTCGGCCGGCGGCGTCTCGATCACCACTCGGCACGGACGGTGGGCGAGCAGATAGATCGCCGTCGGACCGAGGGCCCGCTCCGCGGGCGGCGCGTGCTCGGTCGCCAGGTAGATGATCTCGGCGTTGCTGCGCTGGGCCTCCTCGACAATCGCGGCGCCGGGATTGCGCGTCCGGATCAACCGGGTCTGAACCTTGAACCCGGCCTTGCGGCCGGCCAGCTTCGCGCTCTCCAGCACGCTCAGCCCGACCTGCTCCTCAGCCTCCAGCCCGGCGTCGAGCGACAGCTGGTTGGGGACGCGCAGCACGTAGAGCGCCTCGACCAGTGCTCCCTCGCCGACGAGGCGGACAGCGGCGCGCAGGGCCGACGCGTCGAGGTCCGAGCCGAAGATCGGAACGATCGCCGAGCGGTACTGGAGCTCGACGAAGAACGCGGGCCGCTCCCGGCGCGCGATCTTGTGGTGGCTGGTGAGATCCATTCCCTGCCGCCGCCGGTAGATCACGTAGCCGACCAGCCCGACCACCATCCAGCCGACGCCCACGGTCCGGGCCTCGGCGTGGAGCACCAGCACCGAGATCCAGGCGGCGAACGTCCCGAGGCCACCGATCACCGCAGTCAGAGGAATCTTTCGTCCCCGGACGCGAATGTTCCATGGCGCGCTGTACGGCCGTTCTCGATCCTGGTCCTTGAAGCGCAGCGCGATCACCGCCACGTGCGCGGTGGTGAACGACAGCATTGCCCCGAACGAGTAGAGGTTGCCGAGAAAGTCGGTCTTGCCCGGGATCAGGAGAATCCCGGCGAAGATCGAGAACACGACGATCGTGAACCACGGCGTGCGGTGCCGGGAGTGCAGGCGGGAAAAGATGCTCGGCAGCTGCCGGTGCTCGGCCAGCGACCACGACAGCCGCGAGATCCCGATCAGCCCGGCGTTCGTGGCGATGAATAGGATCGTCGCCGCTAGGACTCCCACGTAGTAGCGCAGCGCGTGCGCCACGGTCGCGGACAGGCCAAGGTGGTCGATGATCCCCAGCACGGGGTCGTTCTGGAACCCGTGCGGAGGCGGCTGGCCGAGCAGCGTCGTGGCATGGGCGCCGTGGCCGACGACCGGCAGCGCGCTCAGCGCCACCACAGTCATGCCCGCGTACACGCCGAGCACCGCGAACAGGATCAGGTTGACCGCCCGGGGCACGTCACGGCCGGGGTCGGTCGCCTCCTCGGCCATGTTCGAGACCGTCTCGATCCCGGTGTAGGCGAGCATCGCGAGCGATAGCGCGAAGATCAGGTGCGAGTAGCTCGGGACGGTCCCGAGGTGGACCTGGTGCACGAGCAGCGACGGGTCGAGCACCAGGAACGCGCCGACGACGATGATCACGCACTGGGTGACGAGGTCGGCGATCGCCAGGAAGAAGTTCAGCTTCGCCGACTCGCCGATCCCGCGGATGTTCAGCCACGCCAGCACCGCGATCACGATCAGCCCGCCGATCACGTCGCCCGGCGGGTGGGTCAGCGCCGGCCAGAACGCCCCCAGGTAGTGGGGCACGAAGAACGCCGAGATCGCGATCGTGAGGATGTAGTCGAGGCTCAGCGCCCAGCCCGCGAAGAACGACACCAGCTCGTTGAACGCATGGCGGGCAAAGCTCGACGAGCCGCCGGCCTCGGGGAACATCGACGCGCCCTCGGCGTACGTCTTCGCCGTCAGTGCGAACAGGCCGCCGGCGAGCATGAACACCACCGGGGTCAGCCCCAGCGCGTACGCGGCGACGATCCCCAGCGCGTAGTAGATCGAGGATCCGACGTTCCCGTAGGCGGTCGCGAACAGGCCGCCGACGCCGACGCTCCGACGCAATCCGTGGGTTTCTATGCGCGCCATTTCGCCGCACTTGCGACGGTAAGTCCGGGCCTGTCAAGAACCCGCTAAAGGTGGGGCCACGGCCGTAGAGAAACCGTTAACGGCGCCGGGGAGGGGGTGCGGGATTACGCACGCCGTGGCCTCTCGCCGGGGGTGTGGATGAAAAACCGACCCTATGTGGCGGTTTTTCATCCAGGCCCACCCCCTCCCCAGCAAAATCGCGCCGCGGCGGCGGCCAGTCCTCAGGCCAGCGGGTCGCGCAGGCGGTAGCCCACCCCGGGCTCCGTGACCAGGTATCGCGGCCGTGACGGGTCCTCTTCGAGCTTCGAGCGGATGTGGGCCACGTGGACCCGGAGGTAGTGAGTCTCGGATCCGTACTCGGGTCCCCACACCTCCCGCAACAGCTGCCGATGGGTGACGAGCTTGCCGTGATGCTGGGCGAGCACGCGGACGAGATCGAACTCGATCGGCGTCAGATGCACCTCGGAGCCGTCCCGCAGGACACGGCGATCGGCCAGGTCGATGACCAGGTCGCCGATCTCGACCCGGGGCGACCCGCCCGCCTCGGCGGAGCGGCGCATCACCGCGCGCAGACGGGCCAGCAGCTCGTCGGTGCCGAACGGCTTGGTCACGTAGTCATCGGCTCCGGCGTCGAGGGCCCGCACCTTCTCGCGCTCGTCGCCGACCGCGGAGAGGACCAGGATCGGCAGGCGGCTCCAGCGCCGGACCTCTTCGCACACCTCGACACCGCTCCCGTCTGGGAGCACCAGATCGAGCACGAGCGCGTCCGGCGGCTTCAACGCGATCGCGTTCAGAGCCTCCTCCTTGGTCTCGGCGGCCTCGACCGCGTAGCCGCCGCTGCGAAGGATGATCTTCAGGCCGCGGACGATCTGGGGCTCGTCGTCGACGACCAGGACACGCGGCGGCGTCATCCCACGGCTTCGGGCTGGGGCACCACCGGGAAGCTGACCGCGAACGACGTTCCCTGATCGCGTCCGGTCTGGAGCACGATCGTCCCTCCGTTGGCAGCCACAAATCCGCGGGCGATGGCAAGGCCGAGGCCCGAGCCGGCCCCCGGTTCGCCACGTCCCCGGAAGAACGGCTCGAACACGTGCGATCGGTGCTGGGCGGGGATCCCGCGGCCTCGGTCGATTACCCGCACGGTCACCCGCCCCGAGCCGACCCCCGCCCGGATCGTCACCGGTGCGCCTGGCGGAGAGAACTTGACTGCGTTCGCCAGCAGGTTCGAGAACACGCGCTCGAGCTGGGTGGCGTCGGCGCGCACCAGCGGCAGGTCGGGCGGGAGGACGAACTGGATGGGATGGTCGGTCCTCAGGTTCGCCACCGCCGAAGCCACGACATCGTGGAGGTCGCACCAATCCGATAACGGGGCGACCGCGCCGGCCTCGATCTTCGAGAGGTCGAGCAGGTCGTCGACGAGCCGGGCCAGTCGGGCGCTCTCGTCCTCGATGACATCGAACAGCTCGGCGCGCTCGACGCTGGTCACACCGGCCGAGCGGAGCGCCGAGCCGGCCGTCGTGATCGCGGTCAGGGGGGAGCGCAGATCGTGCGAGATGGCATGGAGAATCGCGGTCCGTGCGACCTCGGCTCGCTTCGAGGCCTCGGTCTCGGCGGAGCGCTCCGCCACCCGCTCGCGCTCGACCGCGACGTCGATCAGCCGGCCGAGCGGCTGGGCGATGCGGGTCAGGTCCTGGACGCTCCAGGCCGTGTCACCCGTCACGTACAGCCATGCGTTGCGGGTGCGGGTCTTGAGCGGCAGCGATATCTCGTTCTCGGCGGTCGAGGGCGCGGACTCAAGAACCACGCGGGCGCGCGAGGCGCCGGTCGCGCCCGCCACGCGGTTCCCGATGCTCTCGAGCTGCGCCGAGATGCTCTGCCCCACCAGGATCGCCGAGGCGACGTCGGCGAGCAGCGTCGCCTCACGTTCGCGGGCGGCGGCCTCCCAGGCTCGGCTCTCGGCCTCGGCGGCGCGCTCGCGCCCGGCGGCGGCGAGCCGCCCGACCACGATCGCCGCGATCATCAGCACGATCAGCTCGACCACGTCCTGGGAGTGACGGATCGCCAGCTGATGGATGGGCGGAATGAACAGGAAGTTGAGGACGAGCACGCTCAGCACCGCGGTGACGAGCGCGGCGATCTGCCCGCGCCGGATCGCGATCGCCAGGACCGCCAGCAGGTAGAGCACCCCGAGCCCGGTGGCGGGTGCGGTCGGCTTGAGCAGGGCGATCGCCGCGGTGGCGAGGCCGACGGCGACGACGATCTCGAACGCGTCCGCGCCGAGCGAGCGCGTCGCCGGGAGCTCGCGCCGCAGACCCGCCCGAGTGACCCAGGTCTTGCGGATGGCCATGACTACGCCGCGACCGGCGTGGGCTTTCGCTTGGGCGCCGCTGGCGAGCTCTCGATGATCACCCGGCAGGGACGCTCTCGCAGCACCGTCTGGAGCGTGCCGCCGAATCCGGAGCCCGGTGACATCGGCATCACGATCGCCTGCGCGCGCATCGCCCGGGCCTCATCGACGATGCGGCGCCCGGTCTGCCCCGCGCGCACCTTCTCCCAATGACCGGTGACCCGCCGCCCGACCTGAACCTTGGCCTCCTCGATGATCGAATCGGCCGCCGCCTCCTGCTCGGGAAGGTGAGCTTCGATCGGGCTCGACGCGGGAACCGAGATCGTGACCAGCACGTGGATCCCGCGCCGGCGCCGGGCCGCCAGGCGGGCCGCGGTGGCCATCACCTCGGGGTTGTAGCCGCGCTCGTCGAACGCGACCAGCACCGAGTTGTACTCGGCCTCGGTCTCGATCGCGGGACGCGGGATCGCCACCTTGGTCGTGGTCGTCAGATCGAGGCCCTGACGGTGGCGGTACAAGACGAAGACGACGATCCCGAGGCACAGCCACCCGACGCCCGCGATCGCCACGCCGAGGTGCAGGACGGTCACCGTGATCCACGCCAGCAGCGTTCCGAGCCCTCCGACGAGCGCGAACAGCGGCAGGTCCCTGCCCCGCACGCGCAAGGTGCCCGGCCCGCGGTACGGACGGTCGGCGTCAGGCTGGATGACCCGCAATCGGATCACCGCCAGGTGCGCGATCGTGAACGACAGCATCGCTCCGAACGCGTACATGTTCCCCAGGAAGTCGGCTTGGCCCGGGATCAGCGTCAGGCAGGCGATCCCGCCGAACACGATGATCCCGATCCACGGCGTGCGGAACTTGGGATGGAGCTGGCGCAGCTGGTCCGGCACCTGGCGGTGCAATCCCATCGAATAGACGAGCCGAGAGACGCCGATGATCCCGGCATTGGTGGCGATGAACAGGATCGTCGCCGCGAGCAGCCCGACGTAGATCTCACCGAAATGCTGGAGCGGCCCGAGGTTCAGGTGCTTGACGATGCCGAGCACGGGGTCGCCGGCGAACCCGCCCTTGTCCTCGCTCAGCCCGAGCAGCGTCTGGCAGTGGCCGCCGGGGGTGCACCGCACCGGCAGCGCACTCAGCGCGACCGCGGGAAGGGCCGCGTAGATGACGAACACGGCGACCACGACCCGGTTGATCGCCTTGGGGATCGTTCGTCGTTCGTCCTTGGCCTCCTCGGCCATGTTCGAGATCGTCTCGATCCCGGTATAGGCGATCATCCCGATGGGGATCGCGATCAGGAAGTTCTTCCATGTCGGCGCGACCCCGAGCTGCACGTTGTTGACCAGCGTGTGCCAGTCGAACACCAGGAACAGTCCGAGCAGCACGAGCAGGATCTGGGTGGCGAAGTCGGCGAGGGCAAGCCCGACGTTGACCGCCGTGGCCTCGGCGATGCCGACGATGTTGATCCCACACAGCACGGCCACCACGCCGATCCCGAAGAAGATGTCCCCGGGCGAGGTCTTGAGCGCGGGGAAGAACAGCCCGCCGAGGTAGTGCGGCACGAAGAATGCCGAGATCGCGATCGTGATCGTGTAATTGAGCATCTGCGCCCACGCCGCGAAGAACGACCAGAACTCGTTGAATGCGTGGCGCGCAAAGCTCGACGAGCCGCCGGCCTCCGGGTACATCGCGGTGGCCTCGGAGTACGTCGCGGCGGTCAGGTAGAAGATCCCGCCGCTGATCACGAACACGATCGGCGTCAGCCCGAGCGCGAGTGAGGCGACGAGTCCGAGCGCGTAGTAGATCGACGACCCGACGTTGCCGTAGGCACTCGAGGCCAGAGCGTTGACGCCGAGGACGCGCTGGAGGCCGGGGAGGCGCCGCTCGGCCATCAGCGCTTCGCTCCGTGCGGCGCCGGGTGCCCGTCGGGCGACTCGGGCTTGCCGTCGGTCGAGCCCGCCGGCGCGATGGCGGCGTCGGGCGCGAGCCTCGGCTTCCAGTCAGCTGGCGGCGCGGTCAGGATCACTCGGCACGGAGCCTTGTTGACGACGTATTTGGTGATGTCCCCGACGTAGTTCTCGAGCGGGCCGACCCCGCCCAGGAGAGCCCCGCCACGAACTCGTGAGGGCTCCTCGGCGGCGAGCACGATGGCTTCGACGCCCCGGCGCTTCGCCTCGTTCACGATCGCCTGCCCGGCGCGCCGGGCGCGGACCATGGCGGTCGCCACCTCGACGCCCTCGTACTCCTCCCCCACCGCCTTGGCCCGGGCCAGAGCCTCGCGCGCGCGCTTGATCTGGGCCTCCGGGAGCGGAGCGTCGAGCGGCAGCGCCAGGGGCAGCTCGAACACCCAGATCGCCTCGATCACCGCGCCTTCCTCGACCAGGTCATCGCGGGTCTCGCCCGCCAGGCGGCCGGCCGTCTGGACGATGTCGTCGTCGAGCGGCGTCCCAGAGATGGGGACCAGGATCGAACCGAACTCGGGCTCGAGCGCCTCGTGACGCAGCGCCCGCTCGGGGATCGTGACCCGGCGCAGAAGCGGCTTCTGTTGGGTCTTGCGATACGTGACGTATAGGACGAGGCCGGCCAACAGCCAGCCGAGGCCGACGTAGCGCGCGCCGCTGTGGAGGATCAGCACGGCGACCAGCCCGGCGCCGGCAAGTAGCGTCCCGGCCACGGCGGGGAGCGGCACCCGCGCCCCGCGGACCATGACTGAGAGCGGCACCTCGTAGCCGCGGAGCCGCGCCGGCTCACGGAAGCGCAGCGCGATCACCGACACGTGCGCAACCAGGAACGACAGCAGCGCCCCGAACGCGAAGATCCCGACGAGCAGCTCGAGATCGGTGGGGATCACCAATGCCGCACTCGCGATTGCGGCTGCACCGATCACCACCCAGGGTGTCCCCCACCGGCCGCTGAGGCGCCCGACCGCGCTCGGGATCTGGCGGTTGGTGGCGAGCGAGTAGCCGGTGCGTGAGACTCCGAGCATCGCGCTCCCGGCTGCAGCGGTGAGGCCGAGCGCCCCTCCGATCGCGACCAGGTACTTGAGCACGTCGGCGACCCATTTCGGATGGAAGGCCTCGACGATCCCCAGCACCGGCGCTTTCACATGGGTGACGCCGAGCGCCGTGTGTCCGTCGACCACGGGCAGGGCCGAGATCCCCACGAACGCGATCCCGACGTAGATCAGCAGGATGATCAGCGAGCCTGGCAGCACGAGCCGCTTGAGCTGCGCGCCCGTGGCCGTGACCTCGCCCGCGATGCTCGCCGCAGCCTCGAGCCCGGTGAAGGCGATCACGGTGATCGGGAGTGCGAAGGCGAGGTCGGAAAAGGTCGGCGCGGTGCCGAGGTGGATCGACTCCGACAGGCGGTGCGGGTGCAGGACGAGGATGAGGCCGAGCACGATGACCGCGGCTTGGAGAGCGAGGTCGAAGCCCGTGACCAGGATCCGGCGGGCCAGGCGGCGCACCCCGACGCCGGTGAGGTTGTCGACCGCCACGAACGCGATCACGCCAAACGCGATCAGGAGCTGCCAGGCGCCGCGGCCGAGCGGTGCCCAGAACGCGGCGATATACGCGGGAACGGTCAACGCGGTGACCGCGAGCAGGATCGTGTAGTCGAGGACGATCGCCCAGCCGGAGACGAAGCTGACCAGCTCGTTGAAGGCGTAGCGGGCGAACACCGCCGAACCGCCGCGCTCGGGATGCATCGAGGCGCCTTCGGCGAACGTCATCGCGGTGATCTGGAAGAACAGCCCTCCGGCGAGGAACACGAGCGGGGTCAGACCGTCGGCGCGGTGGGCAACGACGCCCAGAGCGAAATACACCGAGCTGACCGAGGTCGTGTAGACGACCGCGAACAACGCGCGGGAGGAGAATTGCCGCTCGCTCATGTGCGTTCGGGCAGGTCCTAGGGTCCCCTGAACTGCAGATACAAACGGGCAGCACCGGCGGCTACGAAGAGCAGCCCGAGGATCACGCCAGTCGCTATGGCGCCGCCGCCCGCCAACAACGTGCGCACGAGCAGGGCCACTCCGATCACGATCATCGCGATCGACAGCACCCGCGTGGAGGTTCGGTGGATCTGGCGGCCCGGAGGCATCCGCTGCGGATCTTAGTCCTGCTCTGGACGATCGAAGCGAAGAGTCTTCACAGGACCTTTATGTTCGCGGCGGGTTTCTGTATGGGTCGTTGACGGCGGCGGGTCGACGATCTCTGCCATGGATCTCATCTCCCTGGCAATCGCGGCCCTCACGTTCGCGCTCCTCATTGCCCTGATCTACGGAATCGAGCGGATATGAGCGCCGGTGACCTGTTCGGGCTGATCGCGTCGCTGCTCGTCTGCGTCTACCTGCTCTACGCCCTGCTCAGGGGGGAACGGTTCTGACGAAGACCTCCTCGGGAGTCGCGCCGTGACCTTCCTGGGCTGGCTCACGATCTTCCTGTTCGCAGCGATCCTGACCGTCCTGGCGATCCCGCTGGGCCGCTACATGGCGGCGGTGTACGGCGGGGAGCGGACCTTCCTCGACCCGCTGTTCCGAACCCCCGAGCATTTCCTCTACAGGCTGATGCGGGTCAACCCCGAGCGGGAGCAGGACTGGAAGGCCTACGCCCGCAGCGTGATCGTGTTCTCGCTGGCGGGGTGGCTGCTGCTGTACCTGATCCTCCGCACCCAGACCCTATGGAACTTCACCGGGCTGAACCCGCAGCACTTCCACTCGGCGCCGTGGAACGTGACGTTCAACACGACCTCCTCGTTCGTCACCAACACCAACTGGCAGTTCTACAGCGGCGAGACGACGCTGAGCTACTTCAGCCAGATGGCGGGGCTCACCGTCCAGAACTTCCTGTCGGCCGGGGTGGGGATCGCGGTCGCGGTGGCGCTGATCCGCGGGATCGTCGGGCGCAGCGGCACGTCGCTCGGCAACTTCTGGCAGGACCTGATCCGGACCGTGCTGTGGGTGCTGACGCCGTTGGCGTTCGTGGTCGCGCTGGTCCTGGTCTTCCAGGGCTCGATCCAGAACTTCTCGGGCTACCTCACCGCCCACACCCTCTCAGGCGGCTCGCAGGCGATCGCGATGGGACCGGTGGCCTCGCAGGAGGCGATCAAAGAGCTGGGGACGAACGGCGGCGGCTTCTTCAACACGAACTCCGCCCACCCGTTCGAGAACCCGACGGGCTTCACGAACCTGGTCGAGATGCTGGCGGTGCTGATCATCCCGGCCGCGCTGGTGTTCGCCTACGGGCGGATGACCGGCAAGCGCCGGCAGGGCTACGCGATCTACGCCACGATGATGGTGATGTTCCTGGGGGCGGTGGTCGTCGCCTACGTCGCCGAGGCCCATGGCTCGCCCGCCCAGCACGCCGCCGGCCTGCACACGCATGCGATCGCGGGGTCCGCGGGCGGCAACCTGGAGGGCAAGGAGCAGCGGTTCGGGATCGCCGGCTCGGCACTGTTCGACACGATCACGACCGTCACCTCGTGTGGCGCGGTCAACTCGGCGATCGAGTCCTTCACCGGGATCGGCGGCGCCGTGCCGATGGCCAACCTGTCGGCGAGCGAGGTGATCTTCGGCGGCGTCGGCACCGGGCTCTACTCGATCCTGTTGTACGTCGTGCTCGCGGTCTTCATCGGCGGGCTGATGGTCGGCCGCACCCCAGAGTACCTGGGCAAGAAGCTCGAGGCTCGCGAGATCAAGCTGGTCGTGCTCGGCCTCCTGATCACGCCGCTCTCGGCGCTGTTCGCAACTGCGCTGGCCACCGCGTCCCACGCGGGCAGGGCCTCGATCTCGGCCGCGGCCGCAGGCGGCCCGCAGGGGTTCTCCGAGAGCTTCTACGCGTACCTCAGCCAGGCGAACAACAACGGCTCGGCATTCGCCGGCTACACGGGCTTCATCCAGCCGAACGCCGGCAGTCTCGGCTCGCACGGCGTCACCTTCGCAACCGTGGTCGGCGGGCTGACGATGCTGTTCGCCCGCTTCGTCCCGATCCTGTTCGCACTCGCCGTCGCCGGCGCGCTCGCCGGCAAGCGGATCAGTCCCGCCGGCCTCGGAACGATGCGCACCGACACCCCCACGTTCGTGGTGCTCCTGATCGGGGTGATCGTGCTCGTCGGCGCACTGACCTTCTTCCCCGCCCTGCTGCTCGGTCCGATCGTGCAGGGCCTCACCGGACACCTCTACTAGGCAGGACCCATGAAGAAAGACATCGTCAACGCAACGCTGGGAATCCTGGTTCTGACCCTGCTGCTGGGAGTGCTGTATCCGCTGGTCGTGACCGGGATCAGCCAGGTGGCCTTCCCGGGCAACGCCAATGGCCAGCAGATCCATCTCCAGGGGCGGCTGGTCGGCTCGAAGATCCTCGGCCAGAACTTCGACGCCAATCCGCGCTACTTCCAGTCCCGGCCGTCGGCAACGACTCCGCCGAACAACGCGGCCGCGACCACGTTCTCGAACCTCGGCCCCAACAGCAAGGCGACCGAGAAGGCGATCGCGACGAACATCGCGGCGTACCTGAAGCTCGAGAAGCCGTACGACCCCGGACTGACCGCGGCGCAGGTCCCCGTCGACGCGGCCAACACCTCGGCGTCCGGTGTCGATCCCGACATCTCGCAGGCCAACGCCCGGATCCAGGCCCACCGGGTCGCCGTGGTCCGCCACCTATCGCTCGCGGCCGTCGACAAGCTGATCGCCAGCGACACCGCCGGACGGGGGCTCGGCTTCTCGGGCGAGCCCGGCGTCAACGTCCTCGAGCTCAACCTCGCCCTGAACCGGATGGCGGCGTAGATGGGCACCGAGCGACGCGCCATCTCGTTGTTCCGCGGCAACATCGTCCGCCGGTCGCTGATCGACAGCGTGTTGAAGCTCGACCCGCGCGTCCAGATTCGCAACCCGGTGATGTTCGTGGTCGAGCTCGGCGCCGTGATCACGACCGTGACCTGGCTGATCCAGGTGTTCGGCGGCTCGTCCCTCGGTGGCGGGGATGAGCCCGCCTGGTACACGTTCACGATCGCGGTGTGGCTGTGGCTGACCGTGGTGTTCGCCAACCTGGCCGAAGCGTTCGCCGAGGGCCGGGGACGGGCTCAGGCCGACACGCTGCGCACGATGCGCCAGGAGACGGTCGCCAAGCTGCGGGGCGGCGGCACCAAGCGCGCCTCCGACCTCATCAAGGGCGACGTCGTCGTGGTCGAGGCCGGGGAGCTCATCCCCGGCGACGGGACTGTGATCGAGGGCATCGCCTCGGTCGACGAGTCCGCCATCACCGGCGAGTCGGCACCGGTTATCCGCGAGTCGGGCGGCGACCGCAGCGCTGTCACCGGGGGTACTCGGGTGCTGTCCGACCGGATCGTGGTCGAGATCACCCAGGAGCCGGGGCAGTCGTTCCTCGATCGGATGATCGCGCTCGTCGAAGGGGCGCAGCGGCGCAAGACGCCGAACGAGATCGCACTCGGGATCCTGCTCGCCGGGCTGACCCTGATCTTCATGATCGTGGTCGCGACGCTGCGCCCGTTCGCGCTGTTCGCCCACACCTCGATCTCCGAGACGACGCTGATCTCGCTGCTGGTGGCGCTGATCCCCACGACGATCGGGGCGCTCCTGTCCGCGATCGGGATCGCGGGGATGGACCGCCTCGTGCGCCGCAACGTGCTCGCCCTCTCGGGCCGCGCGGTCGAGGCCTCGGGCGACGTCGACGTGCTGCTCCTCGACAAGACCGGGACGATCACGATCGGCAACCGGCTCGCCGCCGAGCTGATCCCGATGCCGGGCGTGCCGGAGGCTGAGCTCGCCGAGATCTCCCAGCTGGCCTCGCTCGCCGACGAGACCCCCGAGGGCCGCTCGATCGTGGTCCTGGCCAAGCAGTACGGCATCCGTGAGCACGACATGGCGCAGCTGCATGCCGACTTCGTGCCATTCACCGCCCAGACGCGGATGAGCGGCGTCAACCTCGACGGCAGCCGCCTGCGCAAGGGCGCCGGCGACGCGATCGTCAGGTTCGTCACCGACGAGGGCGGACGCGTCCCGGCCGAGCTCCAGCCGGCGCTCGACCGGATCGGCCGCGAGGGCGGGACACCCCTGGCGGTGGCGCGCAACGCGCAGGTGCTCGGTGTCATCTACCTCAAGGACACGATCAAGGAGGGGATGCGCGAGCGCTTCGACCAGCTGCGGGCGATGGGGATCCGTACGATCATGATCACCGGCGACAACCGCCTGACCGCGGCCAAGATCGCCGAGGAGTCCGGCGTCGACGACTTTCTCGCCGAGGCCACCCCGGAGAAGAAGCTCGAGCTGATTCGCGATCAGCAGGGCCAGGGGCGGATGGTGGCGATGACCGGCGACGGCACCAATGACGCGCCGGCGCTGGCCCAGGCCGACGTCGGGGTGGCGATGAACACCGGCACACAGGCCGCGCGCGAGGCCGGGAACATGGTCGACCTCGACTCCAATCCGACGAAGCTCATCGAGATCGTCGAGGTCGGCAAGCAGCTGCTGATCACCCGCGGCGCGCTGACGACCTTCTCGATCGCCAACGACGTCGCCAAGTACTTCGCGATCCTGCCGGCGATCTTCGCCACCACGTGGGCCACGTCCCCGGGTGGCCAGAGCCCGCTCCACATCCTCAACGTGATGAACCTCGGGACGCCACGCTCCGCCGTGATCTCGGCGATCATCTTCAACGCGATCGTCATCCCCCTGCTGATCCCGGTCGCGCTCAAAGGCGTCAGCTACCGGCCGATCGGAGCGTCCGCCCTGCTGCGGCGCAACCTGTGGATCTACGGCCTCGGCGGGCTCGTCGCTCCGTTCCTGGGCATCAAGCTGATCGATCTCCTCGTGCACAACGTGCTGGGGGCATAGTGGTCACTGTTGCCGGCGCCGATCCTCATCCGCTGATGTCGCCCCAGCCGTCCCACGGACACCACAAGGTCTTCCTGGGGATGGCCGCGGGCGTCGGCAAGACCTACCGGATGCTCCAGGAGGGCCAGGCCGAGGCCGAGGCCGGGCGGGACGTCGTCATCGGCTACCTCGAACCGCACGGGCGCGCCGAGACGGTCGCCCAGGCGGACGGGCTTGAAACCGTCCCCAGGCGCCGCGTCCCCTACCGGGGCACGACGCTCGAGGAGATGGACCTCCCGGGGATCCTGCGGCGAGCGCCCGAACTGTGCCTGATCGACGAGCTGGCCCACACCAACGCATCGGGCCTCGAGCACGAGAAGCGCTACGAGGACGTGGACGACGTGCTGGCCGCCGGGATCGATGTGTACTCCACGGTCAACGTCCAGCACCTGGAGAGCCTCAACGACCAGGTCGCAGAGCTCACAGGTGCGCGCGTGCGCGAGACCGTACCCGACGCGGCGCTCGGCGAGGCCGATGAGGTCGTCCTGATCGACATCACGCCGCAGTCGCTGATCGAGCGCCTGATCGCTGGCAAGGTGTATCCCGAGGAGCGGGTCCAGACCGCCCTGCAGAACTTCTTCAAGGTCGAGAACCTCTCCGCGCTGCGCGAGGTGGCGCTGCGGCAGGTGGCCGAGGAGGTCGAGGCCAAGCGACTGCCGACCAACCCGGGGCCGGCCCGCGAGGACCGGCTGATCGACACCGCCGCGCCCCAGGCGGTCGGCGAGCGGCTGCTCGCGCTGATCACACCGCAGGCCGGCTCGCAGCGCGTGGTGCGGCGCGCCTGGCGCTCCGCACAGCGGCTCGGCGCCGAGCTCGACGTGCTGTGGGTCGCCGATCACGACCCCGGGCCCGAGGAGCAGGAGCAACTCGACGCCCTGCGCCGGCTGGCGAGCGTGCTCGGCGCGCACCTGCTGATCGAGCCCGGCGAGGATGTCGCGAGCGTGACCCAGCGCGTGGCCGGCGAGCGCGGCACCACCTACGTCCTGATGGGCACGCCCACGCCGCGCAGCCCGTTGCGTCGGCTGACCAAGCCTGCCCTGCCCTACCGACTGCTTGCCGCCCTGCCGGGCGTCGATCTGCGCATCGTCGCCGACCGCGCGCGGCGCAAGAAGGAGGAACCCCGATGACCATCGTCCTGATCGTGCTCGCCGTCCTGCTCGCCGCCTCGCTGGTCGCACTGGCATGGACCCAGCTGGGCGAACGCGCGCAGCGCACCGCCCGCAGGTCGGCGTCGCCGACGAGACGGATCCTGTTCCCATTCGTGGTCGGCGGCCTCTCGCAGAGGGCGCTCGACGCGGCGCTGCGACTGGCCACCGCCGAGCAGGCCACGCTCGTGCCCGTGTTCCTGGCCCAGGTCCCGCTTCAGCTCCCGCTCGACGCTTCCCTGCCGAGGCAATGTGGCGCGGGGATCTCGCTGCTCGAGGCGATCGAGCAGCGTGCTCAGGCCTTCGGGGTCCCGGTCGATTCGCGGATCGCCCAGGGCCGGACGGAACGCCACGCGCTGCGCCAGACGATCGCCAAGGAGCGCTTCGACCGCATCGTCGTCGCCGCCACGGTCGACGGCAGTCCCGGGTTCGATGCCGAGGACGTCGCTTGGTTGCTCGGGGCCGCGCCGGGTGAGATCGTCGTCCTGCGCCCGAGCCGGGACGAGCGGATCGAGCCCCCGTCGAACGGAACGCGCCGCCCCTCTCGCCTCGGCTCAGTCGTGAATATGAAACGGAAGCGTCGCCACGACGATGTCAGTCCGCGCCTTCAGGGTGGCCTCGAGCAGGCGCCCCCGCTGGTTGTGAAGGATCTCGTGGCGCCGCTTGCTCGGGATGATCAGCGGGATCAGGACGGTGATCGTGGCGTCCTCGTTCTCGACCGACTTGATGTAGCGAAACACGGTGCGAACCAGTGAGCGGTGAGGGTCGAGCAGGACTTCGATCGCGACCCCCGGCTCCCAGTCGTCCCAATCGCGCGTGATCCGATCAGATTCCTCCTCGTCGCCGGCGACCGCGAGTGCCACCACCGTCTCCCCCAGCGACAGCGCCGCGCTCAGCGATTTCTCGGTGAGCAGGCTGACCGTCGTCGTCGGGACGATCACGATGCTGTCGCGCCGGACAGGATGGTCAGGGGTCTTGCCGAACTTGAGCTCCCGGGCGACCCGCGCGTAATAGTTCTCAGTGCGCTCGAACAGGAACATCAGCACCGGCACGGCGATCACCACCACCCAGGCACCGGCGAGGAACTTGGTGCCGAGGAACACGACGACGCAGATGGCGGTCATCGCCGCTCCGGTCCCGTTCAGCATCGCCCGCGCCTGCCACCGGGGAGGACGCTCCTGGCGCCAGTGGCGGACGAGCCCGATCTGACTGAGCGTGAAGCCGAGGAACACCCCGATCGCGTACAGCGGGATCAGCTTGCTGGTCTGCGCTCGGACCGCGATCAGCAGGAGCATCGCCATCAGCGCCAGCGCCACGATCCCGTGGCGGTAGACGGGCTTCTCTGCGCGCAGGTAGAACAGGTGCGGCAGCCGGTGGTCCTTGGCCAGCAGGCTCATCAGCACCGGGAGACCGCCGAAGCTCGTGTTGGCCGCGAAGCCGAGCACGAGCGTGACGGCCATCGTCGCCACGTAGAAGAACGCCCCCTTGCCGAACGCTCCCGCGGTCAGCTGCGCGAGCATCGTCACCCCGCCGCGCGGCAGCACATGGTGGGCCCGGACCAGGATCGCAATCCCCAGCAGCATCACCGCCAGGAGCACGCCGAGCGTAATCTCGGTGCGCTGGGCGGTCCGGACGCGTGGCTCCCGGAAGGCCGGTACGCCATTGGCGATCGCCTCGACCCCGGTGACCGCGGAGCAGCCGGCGGCGAATGCCTTGAGGAGGAGCACCACTCCGAGCGCCTCGGTCGCGTGGACCGGGACCGCCGAGCCGATCCTCGCCAGCGGGTGCGGGTGAAACGGTCCGACGACGATCACGGCCAGCGTCGTGAGGATGAACACCGCCGCCACCGGCATCAGGAACTTCGCCGACTCGGAGAGGCCGAACATGTTGAGCAGGGTCAGCAGCGCCAACCCAGCCAACGCCACCAGGAGCAGGTGATGCGCCAGACCGGGAAAGATGCTGCCCAGGCTGGCCGCGCCAGCGGCGAGGCTGACCGCGACAGTGAGCACGTAGTCGACGACGAGTGAGGCCGCCGCCAGGAGCGCCGGCCAGCGCCCCAGGTTGCGCTTCGCCACCGCGTATGCGCCGCCCCCGTCGGGATGGGCCTCGATCACCTGCGAGTACGAGATGACCAGCAGGACCAGCATCGCGGTGATCACGATCGTCAGCGGCACCGTGTACTGGAGCGCGGACGCCCCGGCTGCGACGAGCACCAGCACCATCGCCTCGGGTCCGTAGGCGACACTCGACAGGGCGTCGAGACTGAGCGCGGCGAGTCCGCCGGGAACGCCGAGGTCGTGACCGGCCTCGGCGTGCTTGCCAGCGCGCCGCCGGCGCGACTGACGGGGAGTCGATTCGGTCGCTGCCATGGACGGCCCGGAGCCCGGTTGCCCATATCCTATTTCTCGTGTCCGACAGCGGCCGCATCGACGAGCGGCTCGAGGCGCTGTGGCAGATCGCCCGTGGACCAGGTGGCGGCGCCGACCGTCCCGCTTTCTCCTCGGCGGAGGCGGTGGCGATGACGCTCGTGGCCGGCTGGGCCCGGTCGGCTGGTCTCGAGCCGGGCATCGACCGGCACGGCAATCTCTGGGCGCTGCCCTCCGGATGGGACGGGCCGCTCGTGACCTCCGGCTCACACGTCGACACGGTCCCCGACGGCGGTCGCTACGACGGCGCGCTGGGAACGGTGCTCGCGCTCGAGCTGGCCGAGGAGCTCGGGGACGGGACGGACGGTGGCGCCCGGCCTGCCGTACTCGTGTGCGCCGCGGAGGAGGCGCCGCGGTTCGGCGCCGGGACGATCGGCTCGCGGCTGCTCGTCGGTGCGCTCGCGTCGTCCGAGCTCGAGGGGCTCAAAGACGCTGCCGGCGTGTCCGCCGCGGAGGCGCGCGGGGGTTATGCGCGCCGCCTGCTTCCCGAGTTGCCCGCCATCGAGCCGCCGCCGTTCGCGCGCATCAGGGCCCACGTCGAGATCCACGTGGCGCTGCGCCGCGCACTGCGTGAGATCGGAGTGGTGCGGCGGGTCGCCTCGCCCCGCCGGCTCGAGATCGAGCTCACCGGCGCCGCTGGGCATGCCGGCGAGATCTCGATGGAGGACCGCCGCGATGCCCTGGCCGCGGCCGCCGAGGTGGTGCTCGGCATCGAGGAGGCGGCGCGCGCGGAGCCCGCGGAAACGGTGGCCACCGTGGGGACGGTGGCGATCGACCCGGGCGCGATGACCGTGATCCCGGGGCGAGTGCGGCTCGGGGTCGACCTGCGGGCGATCGACCGCGACTCGCTCGAGCGTCTCGAACAGCGGGTCCGGGGCGCGACGGAGGCGGTGGCCCAGGCGCGCGGGATCGCCGCCACGCTCCGGCTGCTGCGGGGAGGCGACCCGGTCGAGCTCGATCCGCGGCTCGCCGACCAGGCGATGGCTGCCGCTGGCCGCCTGGGCGTGGCCGCTGTCGACACCTGGTCAGGCGCAGGTCACGACGCCCAGCACCTGGCGGCGGTGATCCCGGCCCTGCTCCTGTTCGTGCCGCTTCACGGCGGCGAGAGCCACACGCCGCTCGAGGGCGCCGACCCCGCCGAGATCGCCGCATCCGCGTTGTTAGCGTTTGACGTGTTGCGGCAGCTGTGAGGCTCAGCGTCGTTACATCGCCTTTACCTTGTTTATGCTTCCGCGATGGCTGAGGGGACCGCCGCGACGGAGCCCGGGAAGCTCGAGAGGTCAGCACCCGCGGAGATTGCGTTCAAGGACGTGGTCAAGCAGTACCCGGGGCGCGAGCAGGCGGCTGTCCAGAAGCTGAGCTTCACCGTCCCGCCGGGAGAGATCTGCGTCCTGATCGGGCCATCGGGGTGTGGCAAGACGACCGCGTTGAAGATGGTCAACCGCCTGATCTCGATCACCGACGGGGACATCACGATTGATGGGCAGAGCGTCCGGGGGCTCGAGCTGACCAAGCTGCGCCGCGGGATCGGCTACGTGTTCCAGCAGATCGGCCTGTTCCCGCATCTGACGGTCGAGGGCAACATCGGTTCCGTGCCGCGCCTGCTCGGCTGGTCCAAGCAGCGGATCCGCGATCGGTCGTCCGAGCTTCTGGAGCTCGTGGGGCTGGACCCCAAGACGGACCTCAAGCGCTACCCCGGCGAGTTCTCCGGCGGGCAGCAGCAGCGCATCGGGGTGGCCCGGGCGATGGCCGCGGACCCCCCGATCATGCTCATGGACGAGCCGTTCGGAGCGATCGACCCGATCGCTCGCGAGCGCCTCCAGAACGACTTCCTGCGCCTGCACCATCAGGTCCGTAAGACCGTCATCTTCGTCACGCACGACATCGACGAGGCGATCAAGATGGGCGACCGGATCGCGATCATGCGCGATGGCCATCTCGTCCAGATGGACACCGCGGACGAGATCCTGGCGCATCCCGCCGACGAATTCGTGGCCAGCTTCGTGGGCGCGGATCGCGGGCTCAAGCGCCTGCGGGTCCGCACGCTGGAGGACCTCGAGCTCGGCCCGGCCAACGGCGCGGGGCCATCCGAGCCGAGCCTCCGGCGCCGCACGAGCCTGCACGATGCGCTCTCGACGATGCTCGCCGAAGGTACCTCCGAGATCCAGGTCACCGACGACGACGGCAACGTGCTCGGGTCGGCCAGCCTCGACATGATCGCCCGGCTGATCGCCCCCGACGAAGAGATCAGCACGGCATGAGCGGCCTCTCCACCGTGCTCGTGCCGGCTGCTGGCGGCCCGGTGATTCCCCACTACGGCGGTGCGTCCAAGTGCATCGTCGAGAACCATCAGTTCTGCGCCAGCTGGTTCTTCGACAACTTCTCCACGCGGTTCGAGCCGCGGCTGTGGGAGCACTTGGAGCTGACCGCCATCGCGATCGGGATCGGATCGGTGCTCGCGTTCTCAGCCGCCATCCTCGCCTATAAGGCGAACTGGTTCACCACCCCGTTCTCGCTCGTCGCCGCGTTCCTGTACACGATCCCGAGCCTCGCGTTCTTCGAGATCATGGTCCCGATCACCGGGATCAACCGGACCAGCGCCGAGATCGCGCTCGTGTCCTACACGCTGTTGATCCTGTTCCGCAACGCGCTGGCCGGGTTACAGGGGGTGCCCGCAGCCACCAAAGAGGCCGCCGCCGCCATGGGGCTCACGCCCAGGCAATCGCTGTTCCGGGTTGAGCTGCCGCTGGCGCTGCCCGCAATCATGGCCGGCCTGCGGATCGCCACCGTGACGATCATCAGCCTGGCCACCGTCGCGGCGTACATCGGCGCTGGTGGGCTCGGCGAGCCGATCTTCGACGCGATCCAGACCGGGTTCAAGACCGAGTTCATCGCCGCGGGCGTCATGGCGATCCTGCTGGCGATTGTCGTCGACATCATGTTGGTCGGCGTGCAGCGCCTGATCACCCCGTGGAGCCGGCGACGGGTGAGGGTGACCTAGTGCAGGATTTCATCAACAGCTTCAAGTTCGTGGGCAACAACACCCACCTGCTGCTGACGAAGACGCTCGCCCACCTGGAGATCTCGTTCGCCTCCATCGCCGTAGCGGCGCTCATCGCCATTCCCCTAGGCGTGTGGCTCGGCCACCTGCACCGCGGGTCGTTCGTGGCCATCAACTCTTCGAACATCGGGCGGGCGCTGCCGAGCCTGGCCGTGATCTCGATCGGGATCGGAATCCTAGGCATCGGCTTTCTGAACACGATGGTCGCGCTCGTGATCCTCGCCGGGCCGGTGATGCTCACCAACGCCTATGTGGCGATCGACGAGGTCGACCGCGACACCGTGGAAGCAGCCCGCGCGATGGGGATGACCCCGACCCAGGTCCTGTGGCGCGTGGAGCTGCCACAGGCCCTGCCACTGATCTTTGCCGGGCTTAGGACCGCGACCGTATACGTGATCGCCACCGCCACGCTCGCCACCTTCGCCGGTGGTGGCGGGCTCGGCGACATCATCGTCAACCAGCCGGCCTACGGCACCCCCGGCGTGATCGCCGCCTCGCTGACGATCACCGTGCTGGCGTTCGCCGTTGACGGCCTGCTCAATCTCCTGCAGAGGGTGGTCACTCCGTACCCCCTGCGCAAGCGCGGCCGCATCGGCCGTGCTGACGCCACCGCCGAGATCCAGCTCGACGCAGCTACCAGCTAACCCCCGAAAGGAACAGCGCACATGTACCGACCATCCAGCAGCCGCATGCCGGCTCCCAAGGCCCGACATCTCGGCGCCTTGCTGCTCACGATCCTCGCCGCGATCGTTCTCGCGGCGTGCGGGAGCAGCAGCTCCACCACCTCCAGCGCGGCCTCGGGCTCCGGCTCGTCGTCGTCCTCGTCCTCGAGCTCGGGTTCGGGCTCGACGAAGACCGTCACGCTCGGGACCAAGAACTTCACCGAGGAGTTCATCCTCGGGCAGCTCTACAAGCAGGCGCTCGAGGCCAAGGGCTACAAGGTCAACTACAAGGAGAACATCGGCGCCACCGAGGTCGTCGACAAGGCGCTGACCAGCGGTCAGATCGACGCCTACCCCGAGTACACGGGTGAGTCGGCAGTGACCGTCGCCGGCATCAACAAGACCGCCAAGTCCCCGCAGCAGGAGTACAACATCGCCAAGGCGTTCTACACCAAGCGCGGCCAGACGATGAGTCAGATGACGCCGTTCTTCGACACCGACGCGATCGGCGTGCTCAAGTCCTACGCCCAGCAGCATGGCCTGGTCAGCACCGGCGACCTGAAGAAGGTCAGCCACTTCACGCTCGGCGCCCGCCCCGAGTTCCTCACCCGCGAGCAGGGCGCCAAGGGAATGAAGGACGTCTACGGCGTCAAGAACTTCACGTTCAAGTCCCTGGCCCTCGGGCTTCAGTACCAGGCGCTCGACGCCCACTCGGTGGACGCGATCGACGTGTTCACCACCGATCCCCAGCTCGCCACGGGCAAGTACACCGTGCTCAAGGACCCGAAGAACATCTTCGGCTTCCAGAACGTCGCGCTGGTGATCAACACCAAGAAGCTCCAGGCGCTCGGCGGCGATCAGTTCATGAGCATCATCAACAAGGTCAACTCGCTGCTGACCACCCCGGCGATCACGGCCATGAACAAGGCCGTGGCGATCGACAAGCAGTCGCCCGCCACCGTCGCCCAGTCGTTCCTCAAGGCGAACGGCCTGGTGTAAGCAGTCTCTGCGTGGGGCGCGCTCCTATCGGGGGGAGCGCGCCCCTGGCTTCACCTGTCCGGGTTGCACGCGCACGTATACTGCTCGACAGGAACGCGGGAGAGC
>DASXOS010000164.1:0-5403 GCA_036494115.1 Solirubrobacteraceae bacterium
AGCGGTCCTGTGCCGCGGCGCGCGGCTCGACGGCCGACAGCCCGTTGTGCCGGCGCCACTCGAGCGTGCGCATCAGGTACTCGACCTGCGCCTCGATCATCAGCAGCACCGAATTGTGGCCGAGGCCGGTGTTCGGTCCGAGCAGCAGGAAGAAGTTCGGGAAGCCCGACACCGCGAGCCCAAGATGCGCGCGGGGGCTGCCATTCCACCCGTCGGCGAGCGTGTCGCCCGCGGACCCGGTGACGCGGTGGCTGATCGGCGGGTCGGTGACCTGGAACCCGGTGCCGAAGATGATCGTGTCGACGCGGTGCAGCCGGCCGTCCTGATCGACGACGCCGTCCGCCGTGACCTCGCGGATCCCGCAGCTGATCACGTCGACGTTGTCGGCGGAGATCGCGGGGTACCAGTCGTTCGAGCCGAGGATGCGCTTGCAGCCGAGCCGGTAGTTCGGGGTGACCCGCCTGCGCAGCTTGGGGTCGGCGACCTGGCTCGCGATGTGCCGCTTCGCGCGGAGCTCGACCAGCTTCGCGAGCTGCGGGTGCGAGAACATCACGTGGAAGGACTCGAACAGCGAGAACACGCCCTTGCGGACGGTGCGCAGCAGCCGGGGGTAGCGCTCGAACCGCCGGCGAACGGGCTCGGGGATCTCCGGATTGGCGCGGGGGAGGACCCACGGCGGCGTGCGCTGGAACAGGTGCAGGCGCCTGACCTGAGGCTGGATCTCGGGCACGAACTGGATCGCGGACGCGCCGGTGCCGACGACGGCGACCTCGCGCCCGCGAAGGTCATGGTCGTGATCCCAGCGCGCCGAGTGGAACACCTTGCCCTCGAACTGCTCGAGCCCCGGCAGCGACGGGATCGCCGGATCGGCGAGGGCACCGACCGCGGAGATCGCGACGTCGGCGCTGATCGGCCCGATCGAGGTCTCGCCCTCCCAGCAGCCGCGCTCGGCCACCCACCGCATCGACTGAACCTCGGCGCCGAACCGCAGGTGCGAGGCGATCCCCTTGCGCTCGACGACCTCGCGCATGTAGTCCCAGATCTCCTGCTGGGGGGAGAACGCCCGGCTCCAGTCGGGGTTCTGGTCCTCGCTCCAGGAGTAGAGGACGCTCGGGATGTCGCAGGCGCATCCGGGATACGTGTTGTCGCGCCAGGTGCCGCCGAGGTCGTCGGCTCGCTCGAGCACGACGAAGTCGTCGTAGCCCGCTTCCTTGAGCGCGATCGCCATTCCGAGCCCGGCAAAGCCGGCGCCGGCGATGGCGATTTCGTAGTGCTGTCGCTCGTCGTGGTACATGCGCGTACCGGCCTAGGCTACCAAAGTACGCCGCGGGTGAAACGCGGTTACAGCAGCTCGCCGGCGAGGATCGCCTTGATCGTGTGCCCGGCGGTGGCGGGCAGCTCGCGCACATCACGGCCCTGCTGGAGCGAGATCACGGCCAGCTCCCGCAGGCCACCGACGATCATGATCGCCGTGTCCATCGTCAACGGGCGCGCTGCGAGCTCAGGCTGGACGCGACGCCCGGACTCGACCAGGCCGACGAGCAGCTGGGCGAAGCGCTCGATCACGCCGAGCTGGCGGTCGGCTCCCTCGCGTCCGAGCGCCGGCAGCTCGCGCACGAAGCTCCGGTAGAGCTCGGGGTGGGCGGTGATGCTCTCGACGTACGCGTCGAGGGCGTGGTCGACCTGCTCGTCAATCGAATCGTTGGGCTGCACCGCCGCGGCGATGTGGTCCATCGTCTCGTCGTTGACCGCGTCGAACAGGGCCAGGTAGCAGGCGTCGCGATCCTCGAAATGCTCGTAGAACGTCCGCCGCGAGGTGCGTGCGATCCGGACCACGTCGGCGACCGTGGTTTCGCGGTAGCCCTTCTCCTCGATCGACTCGGCGATCGCGTTGATCAGCCGCTCGCGGTGCGAGACCTGTGTCTGCTCGATCGACACACCCGGCACGGTAGCGGGCGCGGCGGCCATCGAGGGGGCTCGCGGACGGCGCTCCTACGCCGCCAGCTGGCGCTCCACCACGACGCGGCCACCGCGGTTCGGGATCATCGTCACATTGCGTTGACGCGGCTGCTCGGGCTTCTGATCCGGGGCCCGCAGATCGACCCGCTCGGCGATCGTCCGGAGCACGACCTTCTGCTCGGCCATCGCCAGAGCCGCGCCGAGGCAGCGGCGGATGCCGCCCCCGAACGGGATCCACGTGTAGGTGCCGGCCTTCTGGCCGAGGAACCGCTCCGGCCGGAACGCGAACGGATCCGGGTACACGTCTGGGCGGTGGTGCACGGCGACGATGCTCATCGCCACCGGCGTCCCCGCCGGGACGACGTACTCGCCGAGACGCCAGGGGCGCTTGACCCCGCGGACGATCATCGGGATCACGGGGCGGACGCGCATGCCCTCGTAGATCGTGGCCTCGATGTGATCCTCGGCCGCCGCATCGCCCGAGCGGACGACCTCGCGCAGGCGGTCATAGGCCGCCGGCGTGCGGAGCAGCCGCTCGAACGTCCAGGCCAGCGAGTTCGCGGTGGTCTCGTGTCCCGCGAGGACCAGCGACATCAGCTCGTCGCGGAGCTCGTGGTCGGTCAGCGGCTCGCCGTCGTCGTCGCGGGCCTGCAGCAGAAGGGAGAGCACGTCGTGGCGCTCCTCGAGGCCCCCGGCGGCCCGGCGCTCGCGGATCACCGCGTAGACCTGGCGATCGACGATCGAGAGCACGGCCTTGAGGACGCCGCGGGGCTCGGTCTGAGCGGCATTGTGAAGTTCGACGAGCTGGTAGACGGGATTGGTCGAGGAGCGCAGCATGCGGCGGATCGTGTCCCGCATCTTGCGCTCGGTGGTGCCCTTCTCCGGCTCGGTTCCGATCCCGAAGACGCCGCCCATGATCACGTCGAGCGTGATCGCCTGCATGCGGGGCGCCAGGGCGAACTTCTTGCCGGCGGACCAGGTGGAGATCTCGCGTTCGGCGACCTCCTCGATCATCTCGACGTAGCGCTGGACCGCCTCGCCGTGAAACGGCGGCAGCAGCATCTTGCGCTGGCGCATGTGGCGCTCGCCGACGGAGGTCAGCACGGAGTTCGGCCCGAGGATCGGGCGCAAGGGCGACTCGCCGGTCAGCGACGGCGCCTCGGCCGGTTTCGCCTTGAACAGCGACTTGATGTGGTCGGGATGGCTCGTGACCACGAACGACTCCTTGCGGGACAGAAGCCCCATCTGCCACACGTCGCCGTAGTGCTTGGTGGCGCGGAGGTTCTCGCGCAGCGGCGCGAACACGAACCGGATCGACTGCTCGAAGCGCCCCTTGCTGACATGTGGGGGCATCCGGATCTGAGCGCCGTCCTCGGCGGGGCCGGCGGGCGAGGGCGGCGCCTCCGGCTCGGGGGTTTGCTGGGCTGGAGGAGCTGTGGTCGCAGACATGGTACGCAAGTGTACCGTCCCTCGGTGGCGCTGTCCAGGGGTACCCGCGCGATAGTCTCGCTGCGCCGCGCCCCCGCCAGAGGAACCAACCGATCTCATGCTGAGCTTCGACCCGATCGAGGAGGCAGGCCGCCAGTGGCGCAAGCACTGGGGGCGCGGACCGGTGGCGCCGATGATGACCGTCACCTCGATGATGCGCGTGCAGCAGATCTGGCTGGCGCGCTGTAACGAGGCGCTCGAGCCGTTCGGGCTGACCTTCGCGCGCTACGAGGCGCTGATGCTCCTGTACTTCAGCCGCGCCGGCTCGCTCCCGCTGGGGAAGATGGGCTCGCGCCTGCAGGTCCACCCAACGAGCGTCACGAACCTGGTGGACGGCCTCGAGAAGCTGGACTACGCGCGACGCACGCCGCATCCGAGCGACCGCCGCACAACCCTGGCGAGCATCACGAATCACGGGCGCGAGGTGGCCGATCAGGCGACGCAGGCCATGCACGAGGTCCGATTCGGCACAGCGCCGCTGCGCCGGTCAGAGCTCGAGGCGCTAACCGCGATGCTCCGGGAGGTGCGCGTGGCGGCCGGCGACTTCGGGGAGAAATAGTTTGGCCTCCTACTATCTGCCCTACAATCAATCGAGGGGAAGCTCGTAATGACGGTCGTCGACAACATTCCCGTCTCCGAAGCCGAGTGGCGCGAGGCGTACGGCCTGTCGCCCGAGCGGGATGCGCCGTTCACGACGCTGTCAGGCGAGGAGATCGAGCCGCTCTACACCGAGCGCCACCTCCCGGCCGATCCGGTCGCCTCGATCGGGCTTCCCGGCCAGTTCCCGTTCACGCGCGGGGTGTATCCGTCGATGTACCGCGGGCGGCTGTGGACGATGCGTCAGTTCGCCGGCTACGGCACCGCCGAGGAGACGAACAAGCGCTTCCGCTACCTGCTCGATCACGGGCAGACCGGGCTCTCCACCGCGTTCGACATGCCCTCGCTGATGGGACACGACTCGGATCATCCGCGCTCGCTCGGCGAGGTCGGGCGCGAGGGCGTGGCGATCGACACCACGGTCGACATGGAGACGTTGTTCAGCGAGATCCCACTCGCGGACGTATCGGTGTCGATGACGATCAACGCGCCGGCGGCGATCATGCTCGCGTTCTTCGTCGTCGCCGCGGAGCGCCAGGGCGTCGAGCCGCGGCAGCCGGCGGGCACGATCCAGACCGACATCCTCAAGGAGTACATCGCCCAGAAGGAGTGGTGCTTCCCGGTCGATCCGGCGATGCGGCTCGTCGGCGACATGATCGAGTGGTGTGCGGCGGAGATGCCGCGCTGGCATCCGATCTCGATCTCCGGCTACCACATCCGCGAGGCGGGGGCGACCGCAGTCCAGGAGCTCGCGTTCACCCTCAAGGACGGACTCACCTACGTCGAGCAGGCCGTCGCGCGGGGGCTGAACGTCGACGACTTCGCGCCACGGCTGAGCTTCTTCTTCAACGCCCAGATCGACTTCTTCGAGGAGATCGCCAAGTACCGCGCGGCCCGTCGGATCTGGGCGCGCGAGCTGCGCGACACGTTCGGCGCCAAGGACAGGCGCTCGATGCTGATGCGGTTCCACACGCAGACGGCCGGCGTCTCGCTGACCGCACAGCAGCCGCTCAACAACATCGTCCGCACCGCGATCGAGGCGCTCGCCGGCGTGCTCGGCGGGACCCAGTCGCTGCACACCAACAGCTTCGACGAGGCGCTCGCTCTGCCGACCGAGGAGGCCGTGCGCATCGCGCTGCGCACACAGCAGATCATCGCCCACGAGACCGGCGTGGCGAACACGATCGACCCGCTCGGCGGTGCCTACTTCGTCGAGGCGCTCACCGACCAGCTGGAGGAGCGCTGCTACGAGTACTTCGGCAAGATCGACGAGCTCGGCGGGATGGTGGAGGCGGTCAAGCAGGGGTACCCGCAGCGCGAGATCGCGGACGCCGCGTTCGATCTCCAGCGGGAGATCGA
>DASXOS010000165.1:0-44540 GCA_036494115.1 Solirubrobacteraceae bacterium
GGGTGACGTCGCGCCCGACCTCGACGCCGGTGTGGAGCCGCAATCCTGGTTGACGGCCGATCTGGTCGAACTGGCGATGGATGCCGCGCGTACGGCGGTGATCCGGAGCCACCCCATAGCGTGCGAGGCCGTACGGCAGCGATAGCCGCTCGAACATCTCGACGGTTGCGCCGGGCACGGTCAGCAGCTCATCCGCGGCGTACATGCCTGCCGGACCTGACCCGACGACCGCCACCTTCAGCGACCGGCCGCGGCGCACGTCGAGCGGCGGCGTCACCGGAGCGAGGAGGGGCCGGGGCGGGGCCGGGCGGTGGTAGTCGCTGTTGATCGCCAAGAACGGCAGCTCGGCCTCGGTCAGCTGCGTATGCGGCTTGATCGCGTCGACGGGACACGCCGCCACGCAGGCTCCGCAGTCGACGCACGTGACCGGATCGATATACAGCATCTCGGCCTTGACGAACTCCGGACTGTCTGGGGTCGGCTGGATGCAGTTGACCGGGCAGGCGTACACGCACGAGGCGTCACTGCAGCACGACTGCGTGACGACATGGGGCATCGTCAGGCGGCGACGCGTGCGGTGCGATCGGGCTCGCCGCGGAAGCGCGAAGGCTCGCCCGCGATCCCGAGCCGGCGCCACAGCCGCTTCGTGAAACGGTTCATCAGGCCGAGTTCGGTGGCAAGCGCTCGCATGTCGCTGAAGTACGAGGCCATGATCTTCTGCGAGCGCGGGCTGCGCCAAAACGCCTCGTTCCAGACCTCGTCTGGAATGTCGAACCGGTCCTTGAGCTCGCGTGGCGAGGTCATGATCTCTCCCCCGAGCCACCGCATCGCCACCGGGAAGGCGATCCCACAGACGATCCGGTCCAACGAGCCGAGCTCCGGCACATGCACCTTCAGGAACTCGCTGGCGAACGAGATGTGCCGCGCCTCCTCGGCGATGTGGATCTCCATCGCCCGGAGCACCGCCGGCGGCAGATCGCCCCCCGTCCGCAACAGCGACTTCTGGTAGTGGTCGATCGGTTCCTCGCCGGCAAGGATCCCGATCATCAAGATCATGTGCGCGTAGCCGCCGGCGACGCCGATCAGCGGCGAGAGCCGCCTGAACCAGGGACGCATCCCGGGCACGTCGGCGCCAATCCGGTTGACCAGCTCCTGGAACATCTGAATGTGGTTGCACTCCTCGGTCATCTCGTGGAGGCAGTAGCGGAACTCGGGCGAACCGTTCGGCAGTTTCATCGCGTACTGCATGAGGCCGCGGATCAGGATGCTCTCGAAGGCGCCGCCAACCCGGATTGCGTTGGCCATCCGCCAGCGGCCGATCTCGATCTGCCGCGCCAGTGGCTGCTCCCGGTACCAGCGGGTCGAGCCCAGGGGATCGAGCTCCGGCGACAGGACCCAACGCGGATCCTGAGGGTCGATCGCCATCTCCGGCGCGTCCCAGTCGATGTCCTCGTACGGGTCGAAATGCACGTTCACGGACCCTTCCGACAGGATTCGGAGCATCTCCCGATAGGACGCGCCGAACCGGTCGGCGCGGGATTCGGCTATCACGGCCATGGGGTCTCCTTCCGATTGAAAGCTCAGATGTAACAGTAGCGTAGCTACGCCGCTGTGACAACGCTCACGAGGGGCCGTGGTGCTAGATCGACGCCGAGAACCGCACCCAGACGCCCGTCGTAGGCGGGGCTGAGCAGTACACGGTCCCCCTCTGACGGGGCCCTCTCCGGTGGCAGGTGATCCGGTACCGCCTACGTGAGCTGGGCGAAGAGACGCGCACGACGCACCGGCGGGATTCGCGGCAGACGTTGAAATAACGCGTGATCACGCGGCCGGCCAACCGGCACCCGGTATGGGCGGAGGCGTGCAACGGCGGGTCCCCTTGCCGGCACCAGTGCGCCCCAGAGGCTCCGGCGTTCGACGGTGCGGCGACGGCGATTGCGGCCACGACTGTGGCCGCGAGTGGTACGAGTTGGCGCACGGTTCCATTCCTCGCGCTGGCCACCATCCATGGTACCGGGGCGGCGCTTCGGCCAGAGCCGGTCCGGGGAGCGGCCCGGTCCGGGGAGCGGCCCGCTGCTGGTCTCAGCCCGAGCTGCCGGTCTCAGGCCGGCGAGATGGCCGGACGCGTGGCCACCAGGATCGGCTGCCGGCCGTTCGATGTCCACACGAAGAGGCGTCCCCAGCGGTACCCGGGGATCTGGAGCTCCCGGATCGCCTCGGTGACGCCTGGATTACCCGGATCGAGGTAGTCGTGGAAGACGATCCGACCGCCGTCGGTCATCGCGGGTCGCCACACGTTGAAGGTCACAATCGTGTCCTCGCGGTCGTGCGAGCCATCCACGAAGAGGAACTCGACGCTTTGGTCGCCGGTGGGGCCCATCCGACCCGGTCCATGGACGAACGTGATCCGGTCGGACACGTCAGCGGGAACCAGGTCGAGGTACAGCTGACGCTGCGTACGCTCGACCGGATCGTAGGTGGTGACCCGACGCGAAGCGCGTGCCAAGCAGAGTGCGATGGCGGTCCATGCGGTCGCCGTCCCGAGCTCTACAGCGCGGTCACGGTCAGCCGCCAGTCGCAGGAGCGCTGCGAGGTCGCGCGGCCGTGCGACCACATCGAACGAGTACTGATCTCGCTTGCGCCACGCCGTCCACAGCGCCCGGACGTAGAACGAGCGCACGGCAGGTGGAAGGTCGACCAGGGCGCGCGCTTGGATGAAGAGCTGGCGAAGCCTGGTGTGGACTGGACGGGTGTCGTCCCAACGGAAGACGGGCAGCCGCATCGGGGGAAGTATTCCGCGGTAGCCTCACTTCAGTGTTCTTCGCGGTCCGACTCGCGCGCGGCGGTCCCTGGGACTGGTCGCGGGATCTTCGCGAGCAGGAGGGGTGGGACGAGCACGCGCAGTTCATGGACTCGCTGGTCGAGGACGGTTTCATCGTCCTCGGCGGTCCGATCGGGGGAGACAGCGAGATCCTGCACGCCATCTGCGCCGATTCCGAGGACGAGGTCCGCGCTCGCCTGAAGCAGGACAACTGGCACCGCAATGGAATGCTCACGATCACTTCGATCGAGCCATGGACCGTCCTGCTCGACGGGCGAACGGTGCGCCCGCGGTGATCTAAATTTCGCTGATCATCAGGTTTACATGGCGGGAGCGTGCTACGCGTCGCCGAGCATGGCCAGGTCGAGCCGGGCGAGCCGGTCAGGGTCAGTCAGGAAGTCGATCTCGACGATCTGGCCGCCTCGGACCGTGAAGGCGCCGAGGGAGAACGGCTTGCCGTCTCGGAACGAGAGAAGCCCGGCCGCCCCGTTGATCAACACACGGCGGACGGTCAGGTCGACCCGGGAGAACGACAGGGCCTGGCTGGCGACGTTCTCGGCGCCCTGGACCCGGTGGGTGATGCCGGTCGCGCCACCGTCGGCCCGGAGGACGACATCAGGATCGAGGACCGCGACGAGCGCATCGAAGTCGCCGCTCCGAGCCGCCGCGAGAAACGCCTCCACGACTTCTCGCTGCGCATTGGTGTCGGCGTCCGGGGTGGGAGCGGCGCCGCGGACGCGCCGACGGGCCCGGCTGGCGAGCTGCCGAGCCGCCTGCGGCGAGCGGTCCACGATCGGCGCGATCTCGTCAAACGGCACCGCGAACATGTCGTGAAGGACGAACGCGAGCCGCTCCGCCGGAGTGAGCGCCTCGAGCACGACGAGCAGCGCGAGGCCGACGGAGTCGGCCAGCAACGCCTCGTGCTCGGGATCCGTCCCGTCGGCCGGATCGACGACCGGATCCGGGACATAGACGTCGAACGGCTGCTCGCGGCGGACCTTGCGTGAACGCAGAATGTTCAGCGACACGCGGGCGACGATCGTCGTCAACCAGGCGCCGAGGTTCTCCACCTCGCTCGTGTCGGCGCGGCTGACCCGCAGCCACGCATCCTGGACCGCGTCGTCGGCCTCGCTGAGCGATCCGAGCATCCGATACGCCACCGCTCGCAGACGAGTTCGATGCTCTTCGAAGCGGTCCGCGAGCCACTGTTGATCATCCATTGTCACGTTCCTTGTTCGCCGCGTGTCATAGCCATAGACCCGCCGGGAGCAGGAAATGTGACCGGAACACGGTCCTCCTGAGTCGGCGGAACTGCAACGACATCGAGCGCTGTGGAGGACACCGATCATGCAAGCACGAATCGAGAACCCCGTCGCGACCGTTCCGGACGCCATGCAGGCCATGCACCGCCTGGGCAAGGCGGCCAAGCAGGCCGACGTGCCGGCCACGACGCACTACCTGATCCACCTGCGCGCCAGTCAGATCAACGGATGCGCCGTGTGCGCCGACATGCACTCGCGCGAAATGAAAGCCGCCGGCGAGTCGGACGAGCGCATCTTCACCGTCGCCACGTGGCGGGAAGCCCCGTACTTCAACGAAGCTGAATGCGCCGCGCTGGCGTTGACCGAGGCCGCGACCAGGTTGGCGGATCGCCCAGACGGGGTCTCCGACGAGATCTGGGAGGAGGCGGCCCGCCATTACGACGAGCAGGCGCTCGCGGCGCTCGTGCTCTCGATTGCCTCGATCAACGCGTGGAACCGGATCAACGCCACCACCAGGCAGATCACCGGCGATTGGGTCGACCAGTGGATCGAGCGACCCGCCCCTGCCGGCCGCTCGGCCTGAGCCGCCCACGCCGGCAGTGGCCCGGCGGCCCTAGAGCTCGGCTGACGCTATTTCGGCGCCTTCGGCGAGCGACTTCAGCTTCAGCCAGGCGACATCGGGGTCGACGAGCGAGAACCGGATGAAGGTGTCGAAGCCGCAGTCCGTGCCGGCCAGCAGCCGCTCCTTGCCGATGATCCGCCCGAGCTGGACGAGCCGATCGGCGACCAGGCGCGGATGCTCGACGCCGTTGCACTTGACGTCGATCACCCCGAGGATCACGGACTTGTCATCCGGAAGTTCGACCTGCTCGAACACGCGCCATTCGTGCGCGTGGCGAGGGTTGGCACCCTCCACGTAGATCGTCCCGGCGTTGACGCGGAGCGCCTCGCCGATGATCTGCTCGAGCGGCACATCCTTGTGGTGGGGACCCGCGTAGTTGCCCCAGCAGACGTGCAGACGGACCTGCTCGGGTGGGATCCCGTCGAGTGCAGCGTTCAGCGCGTCGACCGCCAGCGGCAGATGCCGATGCCAGTCGCCGACGCTCGAGCCGACCGAGCGGCAGTGCGCAGCCATCGCCAGGTCGGGTGAGTCGACCTGGAGTTTCAGGCCCGCATCGGTGATCGCCTTGTACTCGTACGACAGGGCGTCGGCGAGCGCGGCCAGGTAGGTCTCGTGCGAGCCGTAGTACTGGTCCGGGTAGTTGAATGCGATCTGCCCAGGGCTGATCGCGCCCATGAACGCGTCGTCCGACCCGGTGCCGTCCAGTGCGCGCTTCAGCCGCTCGATGTCGCGGTGCACGGCTTGCTTGTCGGACAGCTCGGCCGGGCCAACGCAGTTCGAGAACACGATGTGCGCCATCGACGGCGTGTTGAACAGACGCATGGCGAGGTTGGGGAAGTCCGCCACATCGTCGGCCTGGAATTCCGAGCGGCCGTCAAAGCCGGAGAAGCGCTCGTTGACATATGTGCTGAAGCCGGTCTTGCTCATCTCGCCATCGCTGACGACGTCGATGCCGGCGGCACGCTGCTTCCCAACCACGTCCGCCACGGCTGCATCGATCCGCGCCTCGAGCGCCTGCTCGTCGACGGGCTGTCCCTCGAGCTGCGACCAGATCATGTCCGCGAGGTCGTCTGGACGCGGAAGGCTCCCGGCGTGGGTCGTCGGGATGCGATCGCTGGAAGCGGCCATGCGATTCTTCTTCTACCAGAGGACCGCCGATGAATCAAAGGAGACGGAATGCCCGGTGCAACAACGCTGATCGTCGGTGGGACGCAGGGCCTCGGTCGGCGGCTGGCCGAGCACTACGTCCAGCAGGGCCGCGATGTGACGATCACCGGACGGGACCCAGAACGAGCGCGATCGGTGGCGGCCGAGATCGGCCGGGGTGCTCGGGCAACGGCGTTCGACCTCACCGAGCCAACCCAGATCGCCGCCGCGCTGGAATCGACCGAGCCCGTTGACCGGGTCGTCCTCGCCGCGATCGAGCGCGATACGAACAGCGTGCGCGAGTACGACATCGACCGTGCGCTGCGTTTGGCCACGCTCAAACTCGTGGGGTACACCGAGACGCTCCACTGCCTGCACCCCCGGATGCACGCGGGAACCTCGGTGCTGCTCTACGGCGGCCTGGCCAAGGAGCGGCCGTACCCCGGGTCGACCACCGTCACCGCCGTCAACGGCGCGGTCACCTCGATGGTGCGCGCGTTCGCCACCGAGCTGGCTCCGGTGCGCGTCAACGCGCTGCATCCAGGGATCGTCGGCGACAGTCCCGCCTGGGTGAACGCGGACGAGATGCTCGAGCGCGTCATGGAGCGGACGCCGACGCGGCGGCTGGTGACGATGGACGACGTGACCAACGCCGCGGTGTTCCTGCTCGAGAACCGCTCCGTGAACGGTGTCAACCTTGCCGTCGACGGCGGCTGGCTGCTGGGGTAGGAGTTGCCAGGGCAGCTGTTAGGGTCGAGCCGTGCCCACCTCGCCTGGCCGCTTTCACGTCCAGACGGCTGCCGACGTCGAGCCCGCAGCGGGGGACGGCGCCCACACCGCCGGGGTCCGCGAGTTCCGGCTGGTCGGCCAGCAGGTCGGCGCGGTCCACACCGGGGTCTCGTTGGTGACGGTGGCGTCCGGTGGTCACGTGGACGAGCACCTGCATTCGGCCGAGCAGAGCTTCTACGTCGTGGCCGGAAGGCCTCGGCTCACCGTCGACGGCCGCACATCGCAACTGGCGCCGCACGATTGTGGTCTCGTGCCGGTCGGCGTGCCTCATGCCTGGCGGGTGGGCGACGACGGCGAGGCGACCTGGGCAGAGGTGAGCTCGCCGGCACCACGGCTGTCCGACCCGCCCGACACGTTCTGGACCGGGCTCTCGGCGCCGTCGGGCGACGCGGCTGAGCTCGACATCCGCGATCCGCGAACCCGCACCTTCTTCCGCCTCGGTCGTGGCGAGATGGAGCTCGACAACCTCAAGATCGGTGCGGCGGTCGACGCCCCGACCGTCTCGGCGAGCATGGCGACGGCGCTGCTCGCGTACTCCGGGATCGCGGTGAAGATGCTCGTCGACCAGCGGCTCGGTGCGGTGCTGCACCAGATGTTCATGGTCGAGTACCAGCCGGGGGGCTCCGCACAGCCGCACGATCACCCTTTCGAGGAGATGTACTACATGCTCGAGGGCGAGATCGACGCGATGGCCGACGGGCAGATGTTCACCTTGCAGGCCGGCGACGTGTTCTGGACCGGCGTTGGCTGCATCCACGCCTTCGACAACAACAGCGGGGGGCGAGTCCGTTTCCTGGAGACCCAGTCGCCGCAGCCGCCGAGCAACTACTCCTATCGGTTCAACCGGGACTGGGAGTACCTGGCCGAACGCCTGCCGCAGCAATGAAGGTGCGCGCTGGCTTGAGTTGAGCCGGATCGAGGCGTACGGTTTCCGGCATGGCTGGAAACGGTGTGCAGCTCAGCCAGGCCGAGATCTTGGAACTCATCGCCCAGAACGCCGAGATGCGGCGGCTGCTCGCCGAGCATCAGTGGAGTGGGCTCACGCCCGTGAGGTCCAGCGGGGTGTGCCCCGAGTGCTGTGGCTCATCACGTCACGGACACCGGCCGGGCTGCGCGCTGGGCGCGGCGCTCGACGCGACGAACTTCGCCTGAGCGCTGGCGGTCGCCTACACGGCCACGATCGAGTAGACCGGCGGTAGCCGCGTCGCCGCGGTCGCCCAGGTGGCGCCCGCATCGCCCGAGCCGAACACGTCGCCCGACGTGGCACCGAAGTAGAGCTGGAGCTGCTCGCCTGCGCCGATGTGGTTGAACGCCTGGCGCAGCACGGTCAGATACGCGTGCTCGGCCGGCAGGCCATCGCCGCGCGGGGCCCAGTTCGCGCCCGCGTCGCGTGTCTCGTAGACACGCACACGCCCGTCGGGCGTGACGCGGTCCACGTCGGCGACGAGCGGAATCACGTACGCGCTGTCGGGATCGGCCGGGTCGATGGTCAGCGGGAAGCCGAAGTTGGAGGGAAGGCCTCCGCCGCCGATGTCTGTCCAACTCGCGCCGGCGTCGTCCGAGCGGTATACGCCGCCGTGGAACTGCATGAACATACGATCGGGACGCTCGCGGGCACGTTCGACGTGATGGACGCAGCGGCCGGCGTTCTCGTCGGCGAGGGCCTCGGCGGGCAGGTAGCCGGGATTGATCCCCTCGTTCCCGCGTCGCCAGGTCCGCCCGGCATCGTCGGTCAACCACATCCCCGCGGCCGACACCGCGATCGCCAGCTTGTCGGGATCACCCGGCCAGGTGCAGATCGAATGCAGGCAGAGCCCGCCGCCCCCGGGCTGCCAGTGCGGCCGCGACGGCTGCTCCCACAGGCCCGCGTTGAGCTCCCAGCTCGCCCCGCCGTCGTGGCTCTCGAACAGGACACCGGGGTCTCCGCCGGCGTACAGGGTGCCGTCTGACTCGCCGCAGGCGATCACCCAGATCCGTTCGAGGGCCTGGTCGCCGCCCTCGGGCAGCGCAACCCCGTCGGCCTGCTCCCAATCGGAGTCGGGGTCGCCGTCGGTGTAGAAGATCTTCGGCCCATAGAACGGCGACGTCACCGTTGCCAGCAGCCGGCCGCTGCGCGGATCGCGGGTCGCGAAGTCGACCGGCTCGCCGGCAAAAGCGCGCGCCGCCACCTCGAACCCGCTGTCCGGCTCGCCGTCCAGCAGGAACAGTCCCTTCTTCGTTCCGACCACCAACTCGGTCACTCTCACCCTCCTGTAATCGCCGGTACCACTTCGACGCGGTCGCCAGAGCTCACCGCGCTCGTCTCGTCCCCCTGCTCGCCGTTGACGAACACATTGATGTGGCGGCGGATCACACCGCGCTCGTCGAGGATCCAGCCGGTGAGGCTGGGATGCCTCGACTCGAGCGCCCGAAGCACGTCGAGCACGGTGTCGCCCTGGAGTTCATGTTCTGCGCGGCCACCCGCCAGATTGCGTAGCGCGCCGCGAACGCACACCACCGTCATCTCCGTGATCCTAGGCTCGCTCACAACCATTGGACTGGTGGTGGTCGCGATTCTCATCGGTCGCCCCCGCGAGGCCGAGTAGAGTCGCGCGATTGGGGCCATCCACGGGGTGGCAGGGAGTCTCAGGAGGTTTTTCGATGATCAACAGGTGGACGGTCGCGGTCGTGACGGTGTCGATGCTCGCGGTGGCCGGCCTGGCCCAGGCCAAGCCCGCGAAGACGAAGAAGGCCAGCGGCACCCCGATCGATGGGGTCTGGAACGCGAAGGGCACGGTGACGGTCGCCAAGCACATCGCGGATGAGAAGGTCGGTGACACGATCACGCGCCGGTGGACGATCAAGTCGTCGTGCGCGGGCGCGTGCAAGACGACGCTCGGCTACCAGACCTCGTCGGGCCACCACATCACCGTGCCGCTGCAGGGCAAGGGCGCCGGCTGGCACGGCCGCGTGGACAACGTGAGCTCTCCGTGCACGAACGGCGGGACGGCCACCGGGCCGCTCACGTTCAAGCTTCACGTGACGGGCTTCACCAAGAAGAAGAAGCAGAAGATCGCGAGCGGAATGAGCTCGACCGCGACCCAGTCCGGAACGGGCTGCGCGAACGTGAAGCTGGTCGTGAAGTTCGTGCTTTCGCGGGCGTAAGGACCCGCTTCGCCGCAGGCTCCCGCACTCGGCGCGCGGGAGCCTGGCGGCCGGAGCGGTCATGTCAGGTGGCGGTCGCCGACCCGAACACCGTGCAGACGTTCTGCTTGTTGAGTGTCGTGGCGTTGTCGAACGCGTAGTTGACGGTCACGACCTTGCCGATGCCCGACTCGAACATCAGGTTGCCGCTGGCGTCGAAGTCACCGCTGCTCGTGCTGACGCTGATGCCCTTCGATCCCTTCGAGAACGACGTGTTGTGGATGTTGTGCCACCGGCCGGTGCCGTCGAGGATGTGACCGAAGACGTCGCCCTTGGTCGCGCTCGAGAACGCGAAGATCACCGGCGTTCCGCTCGAGCTGCAGCGCGCGTTAATCAGGAACTGGTCGACGTTGACCAGCGTGGAGGTCTTCGAGCCCGGCTTGCCGATGAACGAGAACGTCTTGGTCACCGGGCCGGCGCCCGCGGCAGTCGCCCGCGAGACGATCTTCTCCGGCGGCGTGCCGGCGCTCGAGACTCCGGTGGCTGCGACCACGAGCACGACGATCGAGACGGTCAGCGCAGCCAGGCCGGACTTCCCCTTGATGCCCTTCATTCCAGCTCCTTCCCCGTGGCTCGGCCACGTTGTCATCTGCCCGCGGCCGGGATACTAAGCGGCTAGGAAGTCCCGCAGAAGCCGGCGTTGTCGTCGGTGACGGCCATCACCCCGACCAGCATTCCGTCGCCGTCGACCACGGGGAGTCGACGTGCATCGTCTGAGAGCGCGAGCTTGTGGGCGTCCATCGCCTTGGCCTCCGGCGCGATCGTCGGCCCCTGCTGAGCGACATCGACCGCCGGCCGATCATCGTCGCCGACGAGGTCGGCCTTGGTGACCGAGCCGGCGTAGCGGCCCTCGTCGGCCAGAAACGCCATCCGCCGGTGGGTGCTCTCCTCGAACCAGGCCCGGACCTCGCCGACGGTGATGTTCGCCGGGAGCGCGTGCGAGCGCTTGTGCAGCACGTCGGCGACCCTCAGTTCGGCGGCGTCGTCGACCGTGGTCCGTGCCATAAGCAGCAGCGTACCAACGCGGGCTCGGCGCCAGAAGGGGGTCAGCCGGCCGCGACCGGGGCGGCCTCACCCTGCTGAGCGGCCTCCGCGTGAGCCCGGCTGTCCCGCGAGGCGATCAGCACGGCGGCCAGGATCGCGCCCGCGATCGCGAAGCCCGCGCCGATCAGGAACGCCCGGTCAAAGCCCTTGGCTAGCGCCGCCGAGCCGTGGATACCGGCATGGAGCAGACTCTGGGTGCGGCTGTTGGCGACGGTCGCGAGGATCGCGAGGCCGAGCGCGCCGCCCACCTGCTGGGAGGTGTTGATCAGTCCGGACGCTAGCCCGGCTTCATGCGGCCTGGTCCCGGTCACGGCTGCGATCGTCACCGGCACGAACGAGAACCCGAGTCCCACCGCCGCCAGGATCGACGGGCCGAGTACGTCCTTCAGGTAGTCGCCGTGCGTGGCGGGCACGCGCGAGAACCACAGGAGTCCGGCGGCGATCAGCAGCAGCCCGGCGATCAGCGGCGGCTTGAAGCCGAACCGGGTGACCAGCTGCGAGGCCAGGCCTGCCGAGAGGATGATCCCCACGGAAAGCGGGAGGTAGGCGAGGCCGGTCTTGATCGGCGAGTAGCCCATCACGTTCTGGAGGTAGAGCGAGATGAAGAAGAACATCGAGAACAGCGACATGCCGATCAGAAGCCCGACGATATTCGCGCCGCGAAGCGTCCGCAGGCGGAAGATCGAGAACGGCATCAACGGCTCGCTCGCGCGGAGCTCGATCGCCACGAACGCGAGCAGGAGCAGCGCGGCGCCGGCGAGGCGCAGGATCGTCGCGGTCGAGCCCCAGCCGATGTTGACGGCATCGACCACCGCGTAGACGAGCAGCGCGAGGCCCGCGGTGACCGTGACCGCGCCCGGGATGTCGAAGCTCTTGGTTCCGTCATCCGAGCGGCTCTCGGCGAGGATCCGGGGTGCAAGTGCAGCCGCCGCGATCCCGATGGGAACGTTGACGAACAGGACCCAGCGCCAGCTCAGGCCACTGGTCAGGATCCCGCCGAGCAGCACCCCCGCGGCGCCGCCGGCTCCGGCGACCGCGCCCCACACGCCAAGCGCGCGGTTGCGCTCAGGTCCCTCGGCGAACGTCGTGGTGATGATCGAAAGGGCTGCGGGAGAGACGATCGCAGCGCCGAGCCCCTGGGCGGCGCGGGCCGCGATCAGCCAGGCTTCGGACTGCGCGATCCCGCCGGCGAATGAGGCCAGCGAGAACACGACGAGCCCGAGCATGAACATGCGCCGGCGGCCGAGCAGGTCGGCGAGCCGCCCGCCGAGAAGCAGGAACCCGCCGAACGTGAGCGTGTAGGCGTTGACGACCCAGCTCAGGTCGTCCCGCGCGAAATGCAGGTGCGTCCCGATCGAGGGCAGCGCCACGTTGACGATCGCCGCATCGATCACGACCACGAACTGCGTCATCGCGAGCAGGATCAGGGCGAATGTCTTCGCCCGCTCGGTATCCATCGAAGGTCCAGAAACCTGTCTGCCTGTACTCACTGGAAGCTGAACTCCGGTTCCGCTTGCATTCCGGCAATATAGTGAACTACGATTCCGCTTGTCAAGGACAGCGAGCTCGTCCGGGACAAACGGAGAGAGAACGTGACGACGACGACGACGACCGAGCCGGAACGCCAGCTGCGGGCCGACGCCCGGCGCAACCGGGAACGGATCCTCGAGGCAGCGAGCGCCGCGCTCGCGGAGTGCGGCGTCGATGCCCAGATCGACGATATCGCGCGGCGCGCCGGGGTCGGTGTCGGCACCGTGTACCGCCACTTCCCGACGAAAGAAGCCCTGCTCGTCGAGCTCGTACGCCGGAAGTTCCGCGTGTTCGCCGACCACGCACGGGAGGCGCTCGAGCAGGAGGGTGATCCGTTCGAGATCCTCGCCGGCGTGATGCGGCGCAACGCCGCCACCGCGGCCGGCGACGTGGCGATGCAGCACGCGCTGGGCGGCGTCGGCGAGTACATGCTGGTCCAGGCGGAGACCGAGCAGCGAGAGCTCCTGGCGCTGACCGAGCAGATGCTCGACCGCGCCCGTGACGGCGGCAGGCTCCGCCGCGACATCCAGCCTGCTGACATCGGGATGCTGATGTGTGGCGTGTGCTCGACGATGGCGCACGCGGGGCCCGGGTTCGACTGGAAGCGGCACCTCGAGCTGGCGATCGACGCGCTGCGAGCCGCGCCCCAGGGGTAGGCTCCCGATATGCAGGTGGCGATCGCAGGCGCCCACGGGCAGATCGCGATGCGGCTGATCGGGCGGCTCGTCGCGCGAGGAGACACCGTGGTCGGCCTGATCCGTAATCCGGACCACGCCGCCGACGTCGAGGCGGCAGGGGCGCGTCCGGTGGTGTGCGATCTGGAGCGGGCGACGGTGGAGGAGGTCGCCAGGGCGGCCGCCGGCTGTGATGGCGCGGTGTTCGCCGCGGGCGCCGGAGCCGGCAGCGGCGCGGAGCGAAAGCTCACCGTGGACCGTGACGGCGCAATCAAGCTCCTCGAGGCCACCGCCGGGACGAACGCTCGATACGTGATCGTCAGCTCGATCGGGGCCGAGGACCCGCCGTCGGGCGACGGTGTGTTCGAGGTGTACCTCAGGGCCAAGGCCGAGGCCGACGGCGCGGTGACGGCCAGCGACCGCGACTGGACGGTCCTCCGGCCCGGCCGGCTGAACAATGACCCCGGGACGGGCCGGGCGCGGATCGAGTCGACGCCCTTCCGGGGCGACGTCCCGCGCGATGACGTCGCCGCCGTCCTGGAGCTCATCCTGCACGAGCCGCGCGCGGCCGGGCACATCCTGTACGTCAACGGCGGCTCGGAGCCGATCGAGCAGGCGCTCGACGCTGCGCTCCAGGGCCCTTCGTAACAGAACCCTGGCGCTTTCGCCGCTGAGCTCGGGCTCGCAGTCCCTGCGTCGTGCTCGGCGCCGGAGGATCTGGCGCCGGCGGCTGCTCGCGCTCGCCGCGCTCGCCGCGGCGGCGGCTGCCGCGTTCCTCCTGGTTCGTGCGCTGCGCACGAACACTCACGGGGCCCATGTGGTCCGGTTCACGATCGATGGGCCGCTCGTCCACCAGTCGCTCCCGGTGGCGGCCGTGGTGCCAGCCGGCTCGAGCCACGGTCGCCGCCCGCTGCTGGTGTTCCTCCACGGCAAGGGCCAGGATCAGGACACGCAGCTGAACAATGCGATGTACGCCGCCCTCGCGCGGCTTGGGTCTCGGGCGCCCGACATCGTGTTCCCCGACGGCGGCGATGACTCGTACTGGCACGATCGGCGCAACGGGCGCTGGGGCGCATACGTCATGCGCCAGGTGATCCCCCAGGCGATCGCGCGTCTCGGCGCCGACCCCACGCGCGTGGCGATCGGCGGGATCTCGATGGGCGGCTTCGGCGGGCTCGATCTCGCGCGCCAGCACCCCCATCGCTTCTGCGCCGTCGGAGGTCACTCGCCGGCGCTGTGGGTGCGCGGCGGCGACAGCGCGCCCGGCGCGTTCGACGACGCCCACGACTTCGCCCGCCACGACGTGATCGCCGCCGCACAGTCCGGGAACCCATACCGGTCGATGCGCGTGTGGCTCGACGCGGGTACCGACGACCCGTTCCGGGTGGCGGACACGAAACTCGCGGGCGAGCTGCGGGCAGATCGCGCCTCCGTGCAATTTCATGTCTGGCCGGGCGGCCACGATCAGAGCTACTGGCAGAGCCACTGGAACGATTACCTGCGCTTCTACGCGAGCGCGCTCGCCGATTGCCACCGGCGCTAGTACGCGTGTACTAAGGCAGCGACTCGAACGGCAGGCCGACGGCCGCGCTGGCCTGCTCCCAGGTGAGGTTCCCGAGGTAGGCGCGATGGAGCGCTTCGCGGCCCGCATCGTCGAGATGCGGCGCGGACTCCGGGAGCGTCCGGGCGAGGGCTTCGGTGGAGGCCTCGGGCAGCTCGTGCTCGGAGATGAGCAACGATCCCCAGGCCTTCCCCTGGGCGTAGTGCCTCGCCGCCTCGAGATTTCGCACCAGCTCCGAGCGCACCGGATACCACTCGGTGGCCGGCGTCAGCGGCTCCGCTCGCTTGCCGGTGACCGTGACCACGAGCCGGTCGGTAATCAGCATGCAGTCGAGCGTGTCGACGCCCTCGAACCGCCACCACTCGTCGGCGGTGGGCGAGCGGGTGCTCACGAGCTGACGGGCCCGTTGCTGGGCTTTGGCCCGTGAGCCCGGTGGATCGTCGTCGAGCAGGGCGTGGCGCAGGCGATCGGCTCCGGGGGAGTGCTCGACGCGGTCGGGCCACCGCAGTCGCTCGGGGTGCTCGACGTACCACGCCAGCAGCTCGCGGGTCGCGGCCACCGGGTACTCGAACGCGGCCAGCCGACCGCTCATGGCGCGGACGGCGAGCAGCGTCGACAGGTAGCCGGGTTGCTCGACGAGCTCCCCCAGCACTTCGTGGCCGTTCGGCGTCGCGGCGAGCAGGGCGGACAGCCACGAGCGCCCCGACGGGTCGCGGGCGAACAGAGCCTCGAAGAACGGCCGGACCCGGGTCAGTGAGCTGTCCTGCGCGTCGACGGACACGCACCGACCCTACCCTCAGCGCCGCGCGGTCAGCCTGCCCATGAGCAGGTCCACCGAGCGCTCGAGCTGCTCGAGTGTCGCCCTCTCGACGCTGGTGATCCCGAGCTTGCGGTTCAGCCAGGCGTTGACCTCACGCTGGCTGGTGCCGTCGCGGCGGGCCAGCTCGGAGACGAGGCGGTGGCGCTCGTTGCGCAGGCGCGTTCGCCGTTCGAACGCCGGGATCGGCGGCACCGGATCAGGCGGCTCGGCGGTGACGGCTGGGGCGGGCGTCGCGGCGGCGGCGGCCGCCGGGGCGGCGGCCGGCCCGAACAGCGTCATCTGCGGCGCGACGTCGGCGCTCAGCGGCTCGAACGTCAGCCCGTCGGTGGGCTCGGTCTCGCGTCGCTCGGGCCGATCGAGCTCGGCGAGCTCGCCGTCGCCGGAGCGTGAGCGGAGCGCGTGCGTGACCTCCTGCTCGACCGTTGCGGCGTGATCGCGCAGGATCGGGTCGGCCGGGAGGTACAGCCAGCTCGCCCCAGCCGGGCCGCCGCGCAGGGTGCGCACGAACCGGCCCACGATCTGGCGGAACACGAGCGGCGTCTTCGCCGCGCTCGCGTACACCCCGACGCGCAGCCGCGGGATGTCGACTCCTTCGGAGACCATGTTGACGGCGACGATCCACGGGTCGCGGGAGTTGGTGAACTCGACGAGTTTTGCCGCTGCCCGTGCCTCGGCGTGCAGCACCACCACCGGCACGCGCCCGGTCGCCTCGCGCAGGAGCTTCGCGATCCGGCGCGCATGGTCGGAGTCGGCGGCGATCACCAGGCCGCCGGCGTCGCCGTGTCCCGCGGCCCGCACGCCCTTCAGCTTGCCGTCGGCCTCGCGCAGGATGCGCGGCAGGCCGTCGGGCAGGTCGGTCGAGATCGCCGTCCGGTAGCGGCGGCTGGCTTCGCGCTTGCTGAGCACGGTCTCGAAGCTCGTCTCGATCACGTCGTCACCGCTGCGCCACGACAGCGTTCCGTCGTAGGCGACGAACCGCACCGGCCGGCACACCCCGTCGAGCACCGCCTCCGCGTAGGTGTAGGAGACGTCGGGCTCAGCGATTCCGTCGGCGTCGTAGCTGATGCCTGGAATCGGCGCGGCGTCGGAGCGAAACGGCGTGCCCGACAGCAGCAGCCACCGGTTGGCCGGGGCAAACGCGGTGGCAAAGCTCTCGCCCCACACCAGCTCCTCGCCCAGGTGGTGGGCCTCGTCGACGATCACCAGCGTCCGGGCGGTGGTCGCGTTCTGCCACCGGCGCGGCGCCTTGGCGATCCGGGCATAGGTCACCGACACCCCGTGAAACCCGCGGGGTGGGCGGGGCGACCCGGCGTCAGGAGTGAGGTCGATGCCCAGCGCGTGGGCGGCCCGCGCCCACTGCCGGGTGAGCGGCGCGGTCGGGCACGCCACGACCACCGCGTCGATCGCACCGGAACCGAGCTCGCGGCGGGCGAACTCGAGCGCGGGGCGGGTCTTGCCGGCCCCCGGCGCCGCCGAGATCAGCAGCGAACCGGTCGTCCACCCGACCATCTCGGCGAGGGCGCGCTGCTGCCAGCGGCGCAGCGGAGCGGGGTTGGATGAGGGCCGGATCGGCGGCACGAGGCCGGGCATGCTGAAGGAGCGACCGGACGGTCGCGAACCTGCCCGCACAGATGAGGAATTCCGGACTAGCGCGCCTGCACCGGGCGCTGGCGGACCCGCACGACCACCCGCGTCGGGCGGCTCGGTGGCACCAGCGACAGGAACTCGCGGACCGGTCCGCGACGCCAGCAGAACGGGCAGGTGAGCTGATCGCCAGGTGCCAGGCGCTCGGTGCCGATCGCGATCGGCGCATCGCAGTCGGGGCAGGCCAGCGTGCCGACCCCCAGCCGGGTCGAGCGCCCGAGCCGGCGCTCCTGCTCGAAGGCGACAGGGACGGCGCCCGTGGTGTTCGAACTGCGGCGCGAGCGGTCGAAGGCGTCGAAGTAGCTCACGCTCCCAGAGTCTAGATCGAGGCCCCGCTAGGGTGAGACCCATGAGCAGGATTGCGGTCACCGGCGGCAGCGGGAAGGCGGGACGTGCCGTGCTCCGCGATCTGCGCGACCGCGGCCACGACGTGCTCAACATCGACGTGGTGCCGGCGCCGGGGCTCTCGTCTCATCCCGAGGATGACATCCCGTTCCTGCGGGCCGACGTCACCGACTTCGGCCAGGCGCTCGAGGCGCTGAGCGGCGGCGAGACACTGCCGGGCATCGAGTCGGTGGTCCACCTGGCGGCGATCCCTTCGCCCGCGCACGCCACGCCCGACCAGGTGTTTCGCACCAACGCCACCAGCACGCACGCCGTGTTCGCGGCGGCGGCGAGGCTCGGACTCCAGCGCGTGGTGTGGGCCTCGAGCGAGACGACGCTCGGGCTGCCGTTCCAGACGCCGCCGGACTACGCCCCGGTCGACGAGGCCCACGTGCGGCCGGAGACGAGCTACGCCCTGTCGAAGGTCGTCGGCGAGGAGCTGGCGCGCACCTTCAACCGCTGGAGCGGAACCCCGATCATCGGGCTGCGCTTCTCGAACATCATGGTCCGCTCCGACTACGAGCGGTTCCCGGGCTTCTGGGACGACCCGCAGCTGCGCAAGTGGAACCTGTGGGGGTACGTCGACGAGAGCCATGTCACCGAGAGCGTGCGCCTGGCGCTCGCCGCTGACATCGCCGGCGCCGAGAACTTCATCATCGCGGCCGCCGACACCGTGCTGAAGACGCCGAGCCGGGAGCTGATGGCCGAGGTGTTTCCGGGGGTGCCGGTCGCGGACGACGTCGAGGGGACGGACACGCTGCTCGGCATCGACAAGGCCCGTCGCGTGCTCGGGTACACGGCCGAGTTCAGCTGGCGCGAGCTGTTCTGAACTGCGTCATCCGGCCCCGCCGCCCGGGTAGCCTCCACGACGATCCAGGCAGGGACCACCCCGGCCGCAACAAACGGAGGACACACATGGGCCGTAGAGCCGTCGGGAGCGGCTTTGTCGCCGTCGTCAGCGCTGTCGTGCTGCTCGCGTCCGCGGGCGCCGCCACCGCGCAGACCACGACGCACGCCGTGCGCGGGATCGGCGCACTGGTGCCGACCAAGAAGAGCGAGAAGCTGCCTGCGCACGGGGGGACCGTCGACAGCCTCAACTGGTCGGGGTACGCCGTTACCCCGAGCAGCGCCAACATCACCGCGGTCGCCTCGGCGTTCACCGTTCCCAGCGCGGGACTGGTGCCGCCGGGCTTCGCCGCGACCTGGACCGGAATCGGCGGCTACAACACCAGTGACCTGATCCAGGCGGGGACCGCGGAGCAGTCCGCGCCCGACAACCCGGTGCTCGGGCCGCAGTACTACGCGTGGTACGAGCTGCTTCCGGACTCAGAGACGCAGCTCACGAACTGCACCGGCGACGCCAACTGCACGGTGACGCCGGGTGACAACGTCACGGTCAACATCAGCCAGGTGTCCGGCAACACGTGGAGCATCGCGATGACCGATGCCGGCAAGTGGAGCTGGAGCAAGGACGTGACCTACGCCTCGTCGGAGTCCTCCGCGGAGTGGATCCTCGAGGCGCCGACGCTCGTCGCCCAGACGATCATCGCGCCGGTGGGGACGGTCCACTTCGGCCCGACCTCGACCTACACCGCGGGCGGCGTGACCCACACGATCGCCGAGGGGAATCCGACACAGATCAACCTCTCGCCCGGTGTGGTCAACGAAGCGACCCCCTCGGCCCTGGCGGCCGACGGCCAGTCGTTCAACGACTGCGCCTACCAGCAGAGCTGCCCCACGCCATAGCTTGGTTTTGCTCGGGGCGCCGGCCGGCGGAGGTTGTCGGCCGGCGCCCCGATGGCCGGCGTCGGGCTCAGAGCGAGCGCAGGAACTCCAGCAGCGGCGGATTGACCTCGCCGGGATGGGTGAGGTTCGATGCGTGGGGCGCGCCGTCGATCCGCACGAGCCCTCGGCAGTCAGGAAGCTTCTGGCACAGCTGTTCGGCGAGCTCGATCTCGATCGACTGATCGGCCGTCCCGTGGAACACGATCGCCGGGCACTGGATCTCGTCGACGCGGTCGGTGATGTCGTCGCGGTCGAACAGCGTGTTACCGGGCTCCTCGAGGCTTTCGATCGGCAACTGGCGCCACTTCTCGATCCACATCTTGCTGAGCTCGGGATCGCCGATGATCAGCCCCGCGATCGCGTTCGCGAGCTCGTCGATCGGTCCCGCGGCCAGCCACGTCGCCTGCATCTGGCGGTAGGTGGGAAGACGCTCGGGATCCTCGGGCCCGGACTGGGTGTCGATCAGGACGAGGGCGCTGACCCGTGATGGCGAGAGCAGCGCGGCGCGCATCGAGAGGAAGCCGCCCTGCGACATGCCGCCGAGCACCGCCTGCTCGATTCCGAGGTGGTCGAGCAGGCCGAGGCAGTCCTTGGCCGAGTCCCAGTACGTAAACGGCTTGCCGTCGAACTCGGTTTCGCCAAAGCCACGCGAGTCCCACGTGATCACTCTGAATTCGGACTGCAGAGCCTCGGCCTGGGGAGCGAACATCTCCCGGTCCATAAGGAACCCGTGGGAGAAGATCACGGGCGGTCCGTCGCCGCCGGTGTCGTCGTAGCGGAGGCGCTGCCCGTTGACGTCGGCGTATGGCATGTTGGCCCTCTCGGTTCGCTGGCAGTGGCGGTGGCAGTGGCCGTGGCGGTGGCGACTCTATAGCCGGAGCGGCACCCCGCGCGATAGGCTGCGGCCGTGGACGAAGAACACGCACGGGAACTGCTGGCGCGAGAGCGCGCACGGATCGAGCGGAGGCTCGCTCAGCTCGAGGGGGAGCACCTCGAGTCAGACGAGAACGTCGAGCCCGGCGACATCGACAACGAAGATCTGTACCAGGACGAGTTCAACGCCACCCGCGCCGAGGACGTGCGCGCCGAACTGGCCGCGGTCGAGCGCGCCGAGGAGCGGCTCGCCAACGGCACCTATGGTCTGTCCGTGGTCAGCGGCGATCCGATTCCCGACGGCCGGCTCGAGACGGTGCCGACCGCTGAGCGGACGGTCGAGGAGCAGGAGCGCTACGAGCGCGGCGGCGCCTAGCCGCACCCCGCTGCTCGCCGTGCAGGTCGCCGGCAGCGGCGAACCCCTGGTCCTGATCCATGGTCTGGCCACCACCCGCCGGATCTGGCAGGCGGTGACACCGGCGCTGGCGCGGCGCCATCGCGTGGCGACGCTCGATGTGCCCGGCTTTGGCGAGTCGGCGACGTGGACGCCGCGCGTGCGTTCGCGGGCACGGCACGCTGCCGCTAAGGCGCCGCGGCGGCTCCGCGCGCGCCGGCCCCCGGCCGCCGGCCGCTCGCGTGCGCGCTGACTAGTCTCTGCCTGAGTGCACGAGGGAAGGAGACGTTCATGCCGCGCGCAGTGAGATACGACGACTACGGTGACGTCGACGTGCTGGACGTCGTCGACGTCGACGCGCCGGAGCCCGGCCCGGGCCAGGTCCTGGTCCGCGTCAAGGCCGCGGGGATCAACCCCGGCGAGGCGAAGATCCGCGAGGGCGCGCTGCGCGAGCGCTGGCCGGCGAGATTTCCCTCGGGGCAGGGGAGCGACCTGGCCGGCGTGATCGAGCAGGTCGGACCCGTCGTCGACGGCTGGTCGGTCGGCGACGAGGTGATCGGCTGGACCGACGAACGGGCCAGTCAGGCGGAGCTCGTCGTGCTCGACGCTGCCAACCTCACGCGCCGGCCTCCCACCGTGCCCTGGGAGGTGGCCGGGTCCATGTTCGTGGTCGGTGCCACCGCCGTCGCCGCCGTCCGCGCGGCGGCGCTCTCAGACGGCGACACCGTCGTCGTATCGGGGGCGGCGGGCGGTGTGGGCTCGGTGGCGATCCAGCTCGCGCGGCATGCCGGCGCGACGGTGATCGGACTCGCCAGCGAGCCGAACCATCCGTGGCTGCGCGAGCACGGCGTCATCCCGGTGTCGTACGGCGAGGGCGTGGCGGAGCGGATCCGGGAGGCCGCCGGCGACGGCGTCGACGCGTTCATCGACACCGTGGGTGGCGGGTACGTCGAGCTGGCGCTCGAGCTCGGTGTCGACCCGCAGCGGATCGACACGATCGCCGACTTCGCGGCGGTACAGAAGTACGGCGTCAAGGCCGACGGCAATGCCGCCGGCGCCAGTGCCGAGACCCTGTCGATGCTCGCGGATCTGATCGCGCGCGGCGAGCTCGAGATCCCGATCGCGCGGGTCTATCCGTTGGATCAGGTGCGCGAGGCCTATCGCGACCTCGCGGACGGGCACACGCACGGGAAGATCGTCCTGCGGCCCTGACCGGGTGTTGCGTGTCTGACCGGCTGCCGCGTCCCTGACCCGCGAGGTCAGTCCCCGGTCGGAGCGTGCCGACGCCGGTGGCGCGGGCCGCGCCCGGATGGCGCTCCTGTCTGCTCCCGAGCGTGCGTGAACAGCTCCGCGATCGCGGGGTCCATGAAGTAGTCGGTGCCCCCGTCGGGACGCCCGGCTGTGGCGATCGGGAGCGCGCGACCGAGCCGACGCGAGTATCGCCCGGGCCAGGCCAGGATGCCGGCAACGCCGTGCGAGCCCTTGTCCAGCCCGAGCTGCGTGGCGATCTCCTCACCGCCGACGCGCTCGCCGGGTGATCCGGCGAGCCGGTCGAACAGCTCCCGCGCCGGGGGCGCGAGCCGGGAGTAGAGCCACGCGGCCTGGTCGGCGTCGTCGGCCGACCAGGCCTGCGGCTCGGCATGGTGGCGGTGACCGCGGCCGCCCCGCATCCGGCCGAACGGGGGCATCGCCCCCGGGTCGGCCTGCAGGAACGCCGAGAACCAGGCGTAGAACTCAGCCACGCGCTCCTCCGGCACTGCGACCGTGATCTGTTTGTCCGCCACCGGGTCTAGACCTCGGCCGTGTCGGTCGGCTGAGCCTCGGGCTCCCGCTGCTCGGCAGCGGTGGCGCTCTCCTGGTCCTCGCTGCGAGCGCAGCGGCGGCCATGGCGCCCGTGCCCGTGTCCGTGGCGACCGTAGCCGTGGCGGCCACGCGGACCGCGACGACCGGCGCGGGGACCGCGCTCAGACGGATCGTAAGCGAGGAACCGGGCGAAGAACGCGTGGAACTCGGCCACCCGCTCCTCCGGTACGTCGACGATCACCTGCTGGTAATTGGGAGTTGAAGTGGACTCCATTGCTTCTCCTTTGGAGGTGGTCCATTTACTTATGACTACCAGCATAACACAAGTATTTACTTAAGTAAAGAAGGACGCGAACGGCGGACACAGTTACGGCCCTCGGACGGCCAGCCGCAGCCCAGCTCCCACTGGGATCACGGTCTGGGTCAACTCCTCCCGGGCCTCGATCAGAGCGGTGAATTCGACGAGCTCGTGCTCGTGCGAGCGGACGTTGTCGACCGCCAGCAGCCCGCGCGGCGCCAGCGCGCGCACGAGGTCGGGGACGTAGCCGGCGTACGCGGAGCGTTCGGCGTCGAGGAACACGAAGTCCCACCATGACTCCGGCGACTGCACCAGCGCTTCGCCGGCGTCCTGGGCGCGCAGCTCGACGCGGCTGTCCAGCCCCGCCGCGCCCAGGTTCTCGCGCGCGAGCTCGATGCGAAGCGGATCGATGTCGACGCTGACGACCCCGCCGTCGGTTGCCGCGGATGCGTCGGCGAGCCAGATCGTCGAGTAGCCATTCGAGGTCCCGAGCTCGAGGATCCGCAGGGCGCCGCGAGCGCGGATGAGGATGCCGAGCAGCTCGGCGGTGGGAGGCTCGAGGTTGCGAAACCGATCGAGGCGATCCTCAAGCTCGACATCGTGGGCATGACTCTCGGCGTACAGCTCGGCGGCGAACCGGCGGCGATCCGGATCCACCGGGTCAACCCTCGGCGTGCTGCCTGGCGTCCGAAGAGGCCTCCCAGAAGTCGTCGATCTTCGTGGCGTCCGAGCCGCTCTCCCGCCGGGAGATGGCCCACATCTCGACGGGCTCGTCGCCCTCGTTGCGGTGCGAGCGCGGCGTTTCGGGGGCAACGCGGACCGCGGCCGGCGCGCGGACCTCGTGCACGTCATCGCCGAGGCGCATGGTGAGGGCGCCGCGCGTCACCAGGTACAGCTCCTCGGTTTCGGCGTGGTAATGGCCGGTGCCCTGTTCGAAATCGGAGTGGGGTGGCACGCGGATGAGGGTCACCGCGATCTGCTCGCAGCCGAGCGCATCTCCCAGCCTGCGGAACTCACCGGGCACGTCCGTTTCGTCGTACGGGTTCTCGACCTGATCAGGGTCCACGATCGCGTAGGCGTTGTTGGTCATGGCCGGTCTCTTACCCCCGCAGATCTCATTTCACCAACCCAGGTTGGTGACGAGTTACGACCGGGTAGGCCCTCCTGCGCAACGCGTCAAGGTCAACAAGGGAGAAGCGATGGCGCAGACGAAGGCGGATCGGTCGGCGGCGGCGAAGAAGGCGGCGGCGACCCGGCAGCGCAACCGGCAGAAGGCCGAGTCCGAGGCCGCGGGCAAGAAGGCGGCTGGAACGCGCCAGGGCCGCGCCGCCGGGCAGGCGGCGAGCCAGGCCAAGACCCAGGCCAAGCGCGCCGCCGGCGGTGCGGTGAGCGGCGCGAAGAGCGCGGCGAAGTCCGCCGGCACCGCCGCCAAGCAGGCCGGCAAGGCGGCGGCCAACCGCGCGGGCGGCTCCGGGCGCAAAGCCTCGAAGTAGTCACGAGGCGGCGCCGCTTCCGGGGTGGGCGGCGCCGTCCTCACGTCTGGCCGGCGCGCTCCTCAGAGAGATCCGGCCGGCGCGGTCCTCAGAGAGATCCGGCCGGGACGCACTCCTCAGCAGTGGCGGGCGTAGCGGCAGGCCACGATCGACGGCTGCTCGATCGGATGCCCCGCCGCGATCGACCAGGCGAGCCGGATCAGCTGGGCGTGGGTCCACGCCAGCGGCGTCGCTGAGAACGTCGGTGTGCCTGGCGCGAACCCAGGCTGACCCGACGGCGGGTTCTGGTCCCACACCTGCTCGGGAAGGAAGCCCGCGTCATTGGCGGTGGCGGCCATCGCGGCCAGGCTCGCGCCCGCCGTCTGCCCCGCGGCGAGCTCGTACTCGCCTCGCTCGCCGGCGAAGATCGGCCACGCCCGCCCGATCGTGGACTGGCTGCCCGCCGGGAAGTTGACGTCCCACGGCGCGCCGTTCTTCTGCTCGCCATACCCATCGTCGGTGTAGCGGTGCCAGAACTCGCCGTTCGGCGTCTGGACGCCCAGGTGAGCGTCGACGACGTTGATCGTCGAGCGGATGTTCGGGTCGTCCGGCGCCTTGACACCGAGGCGGACCATCTCGAGGAAGCTCGGGTCGACCACGTCGCGCTGGTCGATCGCCGCGGGGCCACTGTCACCGATGCTGTATGGGGTGCCCGCGTTGGGGTTGCCGTCCTTGGTCAGGCGCAGGTAGTACGCCGGGCCGTAGGGGCCGGTCGTGGTCAGCGTCCACCGGTTGATGTCTGCCTGCCAGCGGTCCGCCAGCTGCAGGTAGCGTACGGCTGAGGCGCTGTCGCCGTTGTCCTTGGCGATCGCGGCGGCGCACACCAGTCCTGCGATCTCGGCGGCGATCGTCGCGGGCGAATACCCCGCCTGGTTCTCCCAGCGCTCCTGCGGCGTATAGGGGGCGGTGTGACCGCTCGAGTCGTGCCAGTCGGCGATGAAGTCGGCCGCGCGCTTGACGTGGCTCCAGTCCGTGGCGTCGGTGGCCCCCAGCTGCCAGGCGAGGATGATCGGGTCGGCGACCTCGTCGAGCTGAAGGTTCGTCAGCACCGGCTTGCCGGTCACATCCGAGTTCTGCGGGAAGGACCCGTCGGATTTCTGCTGGCGGTCGAACAGGAAGGCCAGGGCGCGCTTGGCGCCGGCGCGGTCGCCGTCGGCGATCAGCGCGGTGGCGATCTCGTACAGGTCACGCGCCCACACGAGGTGATAGGGGCCCGAGGGGGTCTGGAGCCCGGTGCCCCACGCCCACGGCATCGTCGGCGAGGCCACGTACGCGCCGCGGTAGGTCTTGTCCTCGCTCGCCGCGAGCACCATCTCGGACATCAGGTACTCGCGCTGCTCCGCGGCGGTGGCGAGGCTCGACGGTGGCCGATGGAGCGAGCTCAGGTATTCGTGCCAGCCGCCGGCATACCCGCTGCGCAGCGCGTCGAAGCCGCGGCCCAGCGACGCCCGCGTGGCGCTCTGTGCGCCCGCCGCATCCGACCCGAACCCGAGGGCCAGCACCAGTCGCCGATGACCGCGCGTGCCGGTGAGCGGCGTCAGACCGGTCTCGACCAGGTTGCCGTTCGGCGCCGAGGAGTAATGCCACCGCATGCGCTTGTGAGCCTGCAGGTCGGTCCAGCCGTCGCTCGTGCCCTTGAAGCCGCAGGACACCGTCCGCAGCGCCGGCTGCGTCTCCACATCGCTGGCCATCGTTCCGTCAGTGGCGATCAGACGACCGTGGGCGCAGCTGCCGCTGTCGTCGCTGCCGTCGTTGTCGAGCGAGGGGTCGGCGAGCACGTAGAGCTGGTACCGGCGCCCGGTCAGCGACTGAAAGCGGACCCGCACGAGCACGGTGGCGTGCGCCGGGTCGGTGATGTAGGTCTGCGTCAACCGCCAGCGGTGCTGCGTGTCGGTGTTCACCTGCCGGAAGATCAGGCTGTGACCGTCGACCAGCTCGGTCCGTTGCGAGGTCGAGTCGCGCTCCTGCTCGGCGAAGCTATGCCCATCGGCGACCACGAACTGCAGATCGCGGAAGCTCGGAGTGTCGATCCGCGGGTAGTACACCTCGCTCAGCTCGCCGCCTTCGAGCGTGAACCACACCTTGCTGGAGGAGGTCCGCGAGGTCCCGAACCCGTGCTTGTCGGCGGGCAGCCAGTCCGGCTTGGCGCCCGGAGCGCCGGGTGCGACCCCGCGACCTGCTGCCGCGGCCTGCGCAGCGCTCGTGAAGACGGCCGCCCCACATACGGCCAGCACCAGCAGCAGCATCCACCTACCTCTCATCCAGCGAATCGTTTTCCCGGTCAGAGCGCGTTCAAACCGGCGCGCCGGCCCGCCGAGCTGTAGAACTTGCGCTGTGCAGCTAACGGAACGGCTCACGATTCCGATCTGGCGCGAGGGGCGCGTGGGAGGCGAGCGGGCGGCTCTGCTCCGCGACCCGGTGATCCGCGGCCGCGGCGTTCGCCGCGGCGACGGCGCGCCGGTGCTGCTCGTGCCAGGGTTCCTCGCCGGGGACATCTCCTTGGGGCTGATGGCCCGATGGCTCAAGGAGATCGGGTACCGCCCGGGCCGGGCGCGAATCCGCGCCAATGTCGACTGCACCGAGCGCGCGCTGATGCATCTCGACCGCCAGCTCGAGTCGCTCGCGGAGCGCCATGGGCGCCGGGTGCTGATCGTCGGGCAGAGCCGCGGCGGCTCGATGGCCCGCGTGCTGGCGGTGCGCCGCCCGGACCTCGTCGAGGCGATCGTGACGCTCGGCTCGCCCCTTCTCGATGAGTTCGCCGTCCATCCCCTTGTCCGCAGCCAGGTCCGCGCAGTGGCGCTCCTCGGGTCGCTCGGCGTGCCCGGCGTGTTCTCGTACGGGTGCCGCAACGACTGCTGCGCCGATGCCCGTCGTGACCTGGCCGCTCCGTTCCCGGACGATGTCCGGTTTACCTCGGTGTACTCGCGCAGCGACGGAATCGTGCACTGGCGGGCATGCCTCGATCCCGCCGCCGATCACGTCGAGGTCGCCTCGAGCCACATCGGCATGGCGGCGAACGCGCAGGTGTACCACGCGATCGGCCACGCCCTGCCAGCGCCGATGCTGGCCCTACGCGCCGTCGGCTGAGCGCCCGGCCTCGCGGTGCTCGTCGCCGTCACCGATCACGCAGCGGAGCGCTTCCGGCAGCGAGTCCGCGGAACGCTCGATGCCCGCACCGAGGTCGCATCTCGCGTGGCGCGCGCGCACGCGGCCGGCCGGGCGCGCGTCGGCGACCGCGGCGCGGTGCTGGTCGACGACCTCGAGCGTCGCGACCTCGTCTACGTGTGCCGCCGCGACGGCGACGAATTGATCGTGGTGACGCTGTGGGAACAGGGACAGGACCCCGCCGTGCCGCGTCGCTTCACCGACGCACTGCGGCGCGACGACCATCGCGTCAGCGATCGGCGGCGACCATAACCCAGCGCTGGGCCGACTCAACGTTTTCCATATCGGCTGTGCGGACAACGTCCCGGAAACGCCGTGGCAACGCCCGAGGAGAACAGTTCCGGGCAGGGCTGGCGTCCGGACGGCGCCAGATGAGTGAAGAGAAGGGGGAACAGCATGGACGGGGAGCAGGAACGCGCGGTGCTAAGCCTCGGCGGCGAGGCATACGAGTTCGCGCTCGTGCGGGGGGCCGCGCACAACTACGCGCTCCTCGAGGAGCTGTCGTTCGTGCGGCGCGAGGCCCAGGCCGAGGCCGACCAGGCGTACGGCGACTGGCGCGTGCAGCCGACCCGCATGAGCTACGCCGTCTACCGGGCCGCGCAGGACCGCGCCGATGCGGCGCAGGACGACCTCGCGAGCTGGGTTCGCCGGATCGCCATCAACTGATGTGAGGCGGAGGGCTTCGGTGGGTATCCGGTACCCAGCCGATGCATGACGTTCGGATCCAGGACTACATCAAGCTCGCCGCACGGGCCGATCGCGACCCCCGGCGGCTGACCAAGCGGATCATGGGCGCGTGCTGGCCCGGCGGCAGTGCCGACCGGATCGAACCCGGCGGTCTGGTGCTGCTGCAGGCCAATGGCCCCGAGCGGATCGCCGCCCACCTCCCGGACTGCTCGTGCCGGGAGGGCCGCTGCGTCATCTGTAACTAGTCCGCACGCGGCCGGCGCGCCACCGCCACCCGCGCGCCACCGGCGCCCGAGACGCGCGGCGTCAGCGCCCGAGCACGCGCACGATGCCGCGGGCGCGGTCCGGGAGCGGACCGATCAGTTCACGCACGCGCGAGAGGCCGGCCCGCAGCTCAGGGTCGCCCACCTCGACAGGCAGCATCGAATCCTGGAGCGTCGCGATTGTCTCGTCGGCAGTCCGGATCTCCTCACTCGAGCGGTCGAGCTCTTCGCGCGGGGCGGCGGGGAGCCCGGGGGAGGATTGACCGAAGCTGCGCGGGGGAGCACCGTACCGCGCCGCAAACTCCGAGTGGGTCCGCTGGGCGGTTCCGTAGGCCGCCTGGAGCGGGCGGAACAGCTCCGCCTCGAGGCGGTCGGCGGTCGGCTCGTCGAGGGCCTCGTACGCCTCGCCCAGCCGCGCCACCGCAACCCCCAGGTGCTCGGTGGCGGTGGCGAGCTCGTCGAGGATCTGCTGGCGGCCGTCGGCACTGGTGTAGCTCATGGCTGGATTGTCGCAGCGAAATTTTTGTGAACTTGTGTTTAGGCCATGTTCGGCCGGGGCACTATGCAGCCGTTCCGGTTAGGGAACTGCGCCCCCACTTCCCTAGCCACTTCCGGGTGGACTCAGATGGATCTGGGTCCACCCGGAGATTTTTAACGGGTCGATCAACGCGGGGCCTGCCGTCCCGCTGACGCCCTATCGTCTCGTTCGGCGTCCCAATCGCCTCCAAGTTCCGGCTGCTACCGTCGCCGCCTCCCGTGACCACCGAGCAAACCGTCGACGCGCCCTATCGGGCTGAGAGACCGACCGATCGCCAGCCGCGTGAGTCGGGCTGGTCGACCGTGCGCATGTGGGCGTGGCGCCTGCGCTGGGTCATCGGCGCCGGCGCGATGCTGGTGTTCGCGCTGCTCGTCGTGCTGTGGGCTCGCACCCGCCCCGGCTATGACCCGTTCGGCTGGCTGGTGTGGGGACACCTCACGGTCCACTGGAGGCTCGACACCAATGGCGCGCCGTCATGGAAGCCGCTGCCGTTCATCTTCGACGTCCCCTATGCGCTGATCGGGCATCGCGCCCTGTGGCTGTGGATGGTGACCTCGGTCGCGATCTCGCTGGCCGGCCCCGTGTTCGCCGCGCGGATCGCCTACCGGCTGACCGGCGCCGGCCCCGAGCGCCGCTGGGTCGGCTGGATCGCCGGCGCGTTCGCGGGGGCGCTCGTGTTGGGGATCCAGCAGTACCCCCACTTCATCCTCAGCTCGCAGTCGGACACGATGACCGTGTCGCTGTGCCTGGCCTGGATCGACTGCCATCTCTACGGCCGGCCCCGCTGGGCGTTCGTGTGCGCTGTCCTGGCCTCGATGAGCCGTCCGGAGCTGTGGCCGCTGATCGGCCTCTACGCGATCTGGCAGTGGCGTACTGTGCCGGCCGTCCGCCCCTGGCTCTACATCGGCCTGGCGCTGATTCCGATCTTCTGGTTCGGGATCCCCGCGCTCACCTCGAAGAGCTGGTTCACCGCCGGCGACATCGCGCTGAAGTCGCCGCGGGCGCTGCACCAGAGCAAGATCCTGGGCACGATCGACCGCTTCGGCGACCTGCAGGAGACGGCGGCCTACGTGCTGGCCGTCCTGGCGCTCGGCGTGGCGTTCCTCCGGCGCGAGTGGTTCACCCTGCTGATTGCGGCCGGGGCCCTTCTCTACGTGATCGTCGAGGTCGCGTTCGTGCTTCACGGCTGGCCAGGCGTCCCCCGCTACCTGTTCGAGCCCGCGGGTGTCGTCGCTGTCCTCGCCGGCGTGGGCGTCGGGAAGATCCTGCTCGAGGGTCCGGCGCTCGTCGACCGCCTGGCGCCGAAGGTCTCGACCGCGCTCACCAGCGGCGTCGCGGTCCTGATCATCGCGCTGTTCGCCGTGTGGTTGCTTCCCACGGCGCACGCCCGCCTGCAGTGGGAGCGCAAGGACCTCACCCACGAGCGGCTGCGGACGAAGTTCATCGACCATCTCCCCGGATTGATCGCCAGGCTCGGCGGCACAAAGCACCTGTTCGCGTGCGGCCAGCCCACGACGAGCATCCAGTACCAGAGTGTGCTTGCCTGGGATCTCGGGTCGAACACCGGTGAGCTGTTCTGGACGCCGCACCTGGGCAAGACCCAGCCGCGCCCGGTGGTCCTGTTCCAGCCCACGGTGCACGCCTGGAAGGTCGAGACGATCGACATGAAGCCCTCGATGCGCGCCAGCTGCCAGGGGCTCAACGTGGTCAGCCGCGTGCTCCCGGGCTGAACCGGGTAGCGCTCGAGCATGCACATCACTCCCGCTCCCGCGGGCGAGGTCCCTCAGCCGACCGAGCCCGTCACCCCAGCCGTCCCCGACGCGCCGGTCACCCCAGCCGTCCCCGACGCACCGGTGACCCCGGCGGACCCTGATCCCGGCACCCCCGCCGATCCCGAGCAGCCTGCCACCGTGCCGGCTCCCGAGGAGCCCGCGACGCCGGTCGTGCCCGAGCCCGGTCCGGACTCCGACTAGCTCTGCTGTTTGGTCCGCTGGCGCCCCAACATCCCCGGTTCCTGATCTGCGTGGAACGGCGGCACTGATGCGAGGAAATGCACGACCACAGCTCGACAATTCGGGCGGGCGCCGGCCGGTGTGTCGAACTAGGTGCTCTCTGCAGCAATAACTCGTCATTTGGCGCACTGCGGGGCCGGTTTGTTGACTTATTGTCGCGACCAACGCCCCGAACCTTCCCCCTCGACGCTGCCGTTCCCCACGCAGGCCGAACCTCGAGGCCACCCAGGCGCCAGCCGAAACTAAGACGCCTCCAGCAAGATCCCCGCGACCGCCCTGGGGCGCTGCAGCGGCAGCAGGTGACCGGCGCGCTCGACCCACCGCACCTCCGCGCCCGGGATCTGGACCGCGAGCTGGATGACCGATCGCCGCGGGATGAGCCGATCCGATGTGCCCGCGACGATCGTCGTCGGTGCGCCGATCTCCGGCAGCCGGCGCTCGAGCACCGGCAGCTCTCGGATCAGCGTGCGCTGCTCGTCGGCGAAGGCGCGCCATCGGCGGGGATCGAGCAGCCGGCGGCTGGCGCCGGCCAGGTAGCCCTCGTCGAGGCCGAATTCCCCCGCGATCCGGCGCCGCAGCGGCGCCGCCGTGAGCGTCGCTCCCGCCCCGCTCATAGCGGCCGCGCTCGCTAGCTCGCCGAACACCGGCGCCGCCAGCCACCGGTCGATTCGGTACAGCGATTCCTCGTTGACCGCCGGCGCGATCAGCACCAGCGCGCTCACCCGGTCCGTGTTGCGAACCGCCAGCCAGGCGGCGACGGCCGCGCCGAAGCTGTGCCCGACGACCGTGGCGCGCTCCGCACCTGCCGCGTCGAGCGCGGCTAGCGCCGCCTCGGCGTTGCCGTCGAACCCCTGGGCTTCGCGCCGACCGTCCCACCCTGGCCGGTCGATCGCGAGCGTCTCGACACCCGGGCCGAGCGTGGCGACCACACCGTCCCAGTCGCGCGCGCTCCCGGGCTGGCCATGGAGCAGCAGGATCGGGTCCGACGGCAAATGGCTCTGCTGTCAGGCGCCGGGCGGACGGCCGCGAGGGTCCTCGCCGACCGCTTGTCCGTCGCGGCCCACGTACCCGTCCTTACCACCCGCGACGACCACGATCGCCGTGTCCTGACCGATGTTCTTCAGCCCGCGGTGCGTGCTCGCATCGACCCGCGCCAACCCGCCCGCGGGGAGCCGATGGCGGGTGCCGTCGCCGAAGCGGATCTCGACCTCGCCCTGGTGGACGAAGTAGGTCTCCTCCTGGTCGTCGTGGAAGTGCACACCGGTTTCGTAGCCCGGCGGCAGCACGATTGCGTTGATTCCGAAGGCGGTGACACCGACCTGCTGGCGGATCTTGCGAAAGCCGTATCCGTCACCCATGTGGTCGAGGTGTGAGACCGAATATCCCTCGCCGCTCACCGCGTCAGTCATTGCAGCTGCGCATCCTATTGGTCCGGCGCAGGAGCGCCATACTAGGGCTGTGACCTCAGCGCTCCGCCCCGAGGCGCTTGAACCACTGCGCGCCAATCCAGGCCGCTCGGCGATCCTGTTCGACATCGACGGGACGCTGGCGCCGATCGTGCAGAACGCGGCCGACGCTCACGTGCCCGAGGGCACGCGCCAGCTGTTGATCCGGGTCGCCCGCCGGTACGCCCTCGTCGCGTGCGTGAGCGGCCGCCAGGCCTCGGACGCGCGCGCGATGGTGGCGATCGGCACCATCGCCTACCTGGGATCCCATGGCGCGGAGATCCTGCGCCCCGGGTGGACCGAGGCCAAGCTCGACGAAGGACTCGCGGACTGGGCGCGGCGGGTCCACGACTTCTCCAGCGAGGCCGACACCGCCGAGGTCCGCCGGCTGCGCGTGCGGCTCGAGGACAAGCGCGTGATCGCGGCGTTTCACTGGCGCGGCGCTCCCGACGAGGACGCCGCGAAGGCGGCGGTGGATGCGATCGCAGCGCGCGCACAGGACGCCGGGTTTCGCACCCACTGGGGCCGCAAGGTGCTCGAGGTCCGGCCGCCGGTGCGGATCGACAAAGGCGCCGGGATCGCCGCACTACTCGCCGACACGGAGATCGAGATGGCGCTGTACGTGGGCGACGATGTCACCGACCTCGACGCCTTCCGCATGCTCGACCAGCTCGTCCAGGAGGGCAAGCTGACTCGCGCGGTCAACGTCGGCGTGCGCTCGGACGAGGGCCCGTCGGAGATCGCCTCGGAGGCGGATATCGTGATTGACGGGACCGAGGGCGTCCAGGAGCTGCTCACGCTCCTAGCCGCCGACTCCTGACGATGCGCTTCTCCGAGTTCCTCCGCACCACCGTCCTGATCAGCGCCGCCGCGGCCACGGCGCTCGCCGCGGTGACCGTCGCGGGCGGCTCGGACTCGGGCGACGCGCTGTTGGTGCCGTTCGCCGCCGGCTGGTGGGTGATCGCGGCTTTGATCGGTGTCTGGCTGGGCCGGCGTCCCACCACCTCGACCCCGATCGCGGGGTTGCTGGCGAACGCCCGCATGCAGCCCACCCTGCCCGAGCTCAATCCGGGCCGAACCGTGCTCAACCGGCTGTGGCCGCTGCTCCTGTGCACCGTCGGCGCCGGCGCCATGGCGTTCGTTCTGCCGCAGGTACCGGCCGTGGCCACGGGGTTCGCGATCATCTGGGCGCTCGGCTGGCGGCGGCAGGCCTCGGCCGTGACCGCGATCGAGGAGCGCGACGGCGCGCGCTTCTACGTCCAGCGCACCTCGCCCCTGCGGCCGATTCAGCTCGTCCGCACTCCCGGCTTGCGCTCGAACCGGTTCGAGCTGAACGGGGCCTCGGGCCGCCGGCCGGCGACTCGCGCCTGACATCCGTGATCGACGTCCTCGTCGTCTCGGTCGGGAGCACCGGGGGCTGGCGGGCGGCCGACCGCGAGCTCGCCGACGCGATGGCGCGTGCGGGCGCGACCGTCGAGCTGGTGTCGACCCCGCCGCCGCCGCGGGTGCGCACGTTCGCGCTCACGGACCTGGTGCAGGCGCGGCTGGCGCGCCAGGCGGCGCAGCGTGGGATCGCAGAGCACGAGCCGCGCGCGGTCGTGTACTGCTCGGTCACCGCGTCGCTGCTGTGGCCCCGGCCGGGCGCGATCTTCCTCGACTCGGTGGCGGCCGAGAACCGCCCCGGCCGCCACGGCGTCTGGCAACGGCCGGTCGAGCGGCGCCGCCTGCGCGAGGCGCCGCTGCTGTTGACCTGGAGCGAGCGCGCGCTCGAGCCGGTGCGCGACTGGCACGCCGACGCGTTCGTGGTCTCGCCACCGGTCGCGGTTCCGCCTGCGGCGACGGGCGGGATGCGCGACGTCGCCGCGGTCACGTACGCCGGCAACCCGGTCAAGCGACGCCTGGGGCTGGTGCTCGAGGCGTGGGCCGCGGCCCGTCGCGACGGCGAGCAGCTCGTGGTCGCCGGCACCGACACGATCACCCCGTCGGCCGGCGTCGAGGTGGCGGGGACTCTCGCCCCGGATGACTTCCACGCGCTGCTCAGCCGCGCCCGGCTCTTCCTGGCCGCCCCGGAGCGCGAGGACTTCGGGATCGCCGCGCTCGAGGCGCTCGCCCACGGCTGCCGGCTCGTGACGACCCCCGCGCCGGGGCCGTACCCGGCGCTGGCCCTGGCCCGCGAGCTCGACCCGCGCCTGGTCTCGGACGATCTCCCGGCTGCGATCCGGACCGCGCTCGATGCTCCCCGGCCCGGCTACGTCGCACGTGCCGCGGAGCTGCTCACACCATTTCGCCGTGAGGCCGCCGATCGCACGATCGCTAACCAAGTACTCCCACGACTTTTGCCAGGATGGACGGCAGGATGAGCGCCTTCATTCCGAGCCCCGCTCACAACGGCTTCTACCTCGGGCCCCTGTTCGTCCACGCCTACGGTCTGGCGTACGTGCTCGCTGTCCTCGCCGCGATCTGGGTCTGCCGCGTGCGCTGGGAGGCGATCGGCGGCCGGCGCGAGCTCGTCTACGAGGTCGCCATGTGGGGATTCCCCGCCGGGCTGATCGGCGGTCGGATCTACTTCCTCATCACCACCCCGAGCCAGGTGCCACCGCATTGGTGGGGCCCGTTCGCGATCTGGCAGGGCGGGCTGGGGATCTGGGGCGGGATCGTGGGCGGTGTCGCCGGCGGCCTCTGGGTGCTCCGCCGGCGCGGGGCCGACATCCCCCGGTTCATGGATGCGGCCGCGCCTGCGCTGCTCGTGGCCCAGGCGATCGGCCGGGTCGGTAACTACTTCAACCAGGAGCTGTTCGGCAAGCCGACGACCTTGCCGTGGGCACTGAAGATCTCCCCGGCCCACCGCCCGCCGGGGTTCGCGCAGTACGCCACGTTCCAGCCCACGTTCCTCTACGAGCTCTGCTTCAACCTGACCCTGGCGGCCTTCCTGGTGTGGCTGGGGCGCACCCGCCGCGTCCGTGCGCCCGGCCTGTTCGCTCTGTACGTGGCGGGCTACTCAGGCTTCCGCGTGTTCGAGGAGACGCTGCGGATCGACTACTCGAACCACATCCTCGGGGAGCGGCTCAACTTCTGGATCGCGTCGCTGCTGTGCCTCGCCGGATTGGTCTGGTTCGTGGCGATCCAGCGCGGCTGGCGGTTGCGGTTCGGCCGCCGGGCCCGGCGCGGCGCCGGAATGCTCGGGGTGGCCTGGATCGTCGCCTGGGCAGCAGGGTGTGGCATGGCGAACCGGGACGCTCACGCCGCCGAGCGGCTGCGCTTGCGCATCGCGTCGAGCTCGGGCCACGGCCGCGTGTTCGCGACGTCGGCGGCGGTCAGCCAGGCGCGGCGTGCCGTCCCGATGCCGTAGCGCGCGACCTCGAAGCCGCGTACCCGGTGCGCGTCGCAGTCGATCACGAGCGGCACGCCCGCCGCGGCGGCCGCGCGCGCCGCGGTGTCGTTTAGGTCGCGGCGGTTCGGGTTCGAGTTGATCTCGAGCATCGTCCCGGTCCGGACCGCGGCCTCGATGATCTGCTCGAGATCGAACTCGTAGGGGAGACGGTCGCCGATCTTCCGCCCCGAGGGGTGGCCGAGCAGGTCGACGAGCGGATGCTCGATCGCGCGCACGATCCGCGCGGTCATCTGCTCCGAGCTCATCCGGAACGACGAGTGCACACTGGCCACGACCCAGTCGAGCTGCGCCAGGGTCTCGTCGTCGTAATCGAGCGACCCGTCGGGGAGGACGTTGACCTCGCTGCCGGCGAGCAGCTCGATGCCCTCGACCTCGGTGGTCCGGACCTGCTCGATGTGCTCCCTGAGCCGGTCGGACGGGACGTTGTCGCCGAAACCGAAGCTCGCCGAGTGATCGGTGATCGCCAGGTATTCGTAGCCGGCGTCGCGGGCGGCGGTGGCCATCTCCGCGATCGAGGCCGTCCCGTCGGACGCGGTGGTGTGGCAGTGCAGGTCGCCCTTCAGGTCCTCGCGCGCGATCAGATCGGGCAGGGTGCCGTTCGCGGCGGCCTCGAGCTCGCCGCGGTTCTCGCGCAGCTCCGGCTCGATGTAGTCGAGCCCGAGCAACCGGTACACCTCGGCCTCCGTCGCGCAGCGGTGCGTCTCGCCCGTGGCATCGTCGAGCACTCCGTACTCCGACACGTGCAGGCCCTTGCGCACGGCCGCCTCGCGCAGCGCCATGTTGTGCTGCTTGGACCCGGTGAAGTGCTGGAGCAGGTTTCCGAACTGCTCGGGAGCGACGATCCTCAAATCGACCCGCAGGCCGGTATGGGTGCGCAGCCGCACGCCGGCGGCGGCGGGCGTGCTCGCCGTCTCCACGAGCTCGAGCGCGGCCGCGGCGTTGGCCAGTCCCAGCGGGTCGGTGGCGGTGGCGATCACGTCGAGGTCCTTGACACTGTCGGTCATCCGGCGCGCGGAGCCGGCCAGCTCGACGCGCTCCGCGGCTGGGTGCGCCCGCAGGCGGGCGATCAGCTCCTCGCCCACCCCGAGCGCGCGGTCGAGGTTGACGCGCGCGTCGCTCACGCCGGGGTCGTGCGCGGCGATCGCGGCCAGGATCGTCGCCTCGGCCTTGGGCCCGAATCCCTTCAGCGTGCGGATCTGCTGGGACTCCGCCGCAGCCTTCAGCTTCTCGATCGAGTCGATGCCAAGCTCGTCGAACAGTCGCCGCGCGCGCTTCGGCCCGAGCCCCGGCAGGCGCATCATCTCGATGAGGCCGGGTGGGAACTTCTCGCGCAGCTTGACCGCGGCCGGGATCATGCCCTCATCGGCGAGGGCCAGCACCTTCTCCTGGATGATCGCCCCGACGCCGGGCAACTCGGTGGCGCGGCCCTGGCGGGCCATCGCGGTCACGGACACGCTGGCGTCCCGGACCGCCTTGGCGGCGTTGCGGTAGGCCACCACGCGGTGCACGATCGCGCCGTCGAGCTCATAGAGGTCGCCGAGTTCGTCGAGCGCCGCCGCGATCTCGGTGTTCGTCGGCTCGGCCATGGGGAGACGTACGTTAGTAGCCCGCGCAGTGCCGTTTGCAGCCGCGCTATACTTTTTGAAGTAACCGATTACCCAGAGGGAGCCCAAATGGCAGGCAATGTCGCCGAAGTCACCGACACCAACTTTCAGGCCGAGGTCATCGAGTCAGAGATCCCGGTTCTCGTGGACTTCTGGGCGCCGTGGTGCGGCCCGTGCCGGATGGTCGCCCCCGTCGTCGAGGAGATCGCGCAGGAGCGCGCGGGCGAGCTGAAGGTCGTCAAGATGAACACCGACGAGAACCAGCAGACCGCGCTCAGCTTCAACATCATGTCGATCCCGACGCTGATCCTGTTCCGCAACGGGCAGCCGGCGAAGACCGTGATCGGCGCGTATCCGAAGCGCAAGCTCGAGGCCGAGCTCGAGCCCGCTCTGGCCTGAGCCAGTCCGGGCGCGGGCCTACGCGGCCAGCGCCACCCCGATTTTCAGCTCGCGCCCGTCGATCACGGCGGGCGCGACGCCGTTCAGCGACTCGTAGTTGATTTCGACGGCGAGCGTCTCGGTCGCGATGTAGTCGCTGTACGCGCGGGCGGCGCCGAGTAGGTCCTCGTTGCCGTCGAGCGTGAGCACGATCCGGTCGGTGATCTCGAGTCCGGCCGCCCGGCGCGCCGCCTGGATCGCGTGGACGATCTCGCGCGCCCACCCCTCGATCTCGAGCTCGACGTCGATCTCCAGCTCGAGCGCCACTCCGTGCGAGCCCTCGCGCTCGACCTCGTAGCCCTCGATCGGCTTCATCGAGATCAAGAGATCGTCGGCGCTCAGCTCGTGGTCCTGGCCACCCACCGAGATCGCGACGATCGTTCCGTTGCGCAGTGCGGCGGAGACTTCCGTGGCGTCGAGCGAGGCCACGGCTGCCGCGACCAGCGGCATCTGCTTACCGAACCGCGGCCCGAGCGACCGGTAGTTCGGCTTGACCTCGACCTCGCCGAGCTCATCGGCTTCGGAGACGAACTGCAGCTCGCGCACGTTCAGCTCCTCGCGCACGATCGCGCCGAAGCGCTCGATCGCGTCGCGCTCGAAACCGGTGGCCACCACGACGGCGGCGTTCAGCGGCTGTCGCACCTTGATCTTGGCCTGCCCGCGTGCGGCAAGGCCGAGCCGTACGGTCTCGCGCGCCACCGCCATCGCCTGTTCGAGCTCGGGATCGCGGGCGCCCGGCTCGGGAAAGTCGGTGAGGTGGACACTCGGCTCTGAGCCGTCGAGGTTGTCGTAGATCTCGTCGGCCACGAACGGCGTGATCGGCGCGAGCAGCTTCGCGACCGTCAACAGGCAGTCCCGGAGCACCCCGAACGCACCGGTGTCGCCGTCCCAGAACCGACGCCGCGAGCGGCGCACGTACCAGTTCGAGAGCTCGTCGACGAACCCCGCGATCGTCCGTCCCGCGGTCGTCGCGTCGAAATCGTCGAGGCGCTCGATCACCGTCTCGACCGTCGCGCTGCACCGTGACAGCACCCAGCGGTCGAGCTCGGAGCCCGCTTCCGGTTCGGCCGCGACGTCGTGGTCGATCCCGTTGGCGTTCGCGTACAGCACATAGAAGCCGTACGTGTTCCACAGCTGGAGCAGGAACTGCCTGACCGCCTCGCCGATCGTCTCCAGCGAGAACCGGTACCCGTCCCATGGCTGCTTCGAGGTGAAGAAGTACCAGCGGAGTGCGTCGGCGCCGTAGCGGTCGATCACGTCCCAGGGCTCGACGATGTTGCCGAGCGACTTCGACATCTTGCGCCCGTCGTCGTCGAGGATCAGCCCCAGGCACACCACGTTGCGGTAGGGCGCGCGATCGAACAGCAGGGTCGAGACCGCGAGCAGCGAGTAGAACCAGCCGCGCGTCTGGTCGAGCGCCTCGCAGATGAAGTCGGCCGGGAACCGCTCCTCGAAGTGCGCCTCGTTCTCGTGTGGCGCGTGGAACTGCGCGAACGGCATCGAGCCCGAGTCGAACCACACGTCGATCACCTCGGGCACGCGGCGCATCTCTTCGCCGCACTCGGGGCAGTCGAAGGTGACCTCGTCGACGAACGGCCGGTGCGGATCGGTGAGCAGGGTGCCCGACAGCTCGGCCAGCTCGGCGAACGAGCCGATCGCCTGCACGTGCTGGTTGATGCAGCGCCACACGGGTAGCGGCGTGCCCCAGTAGCGCTCTCGGGAGAGGGCCCAGTCGACGTTGCCCTCGAGCCAGTGGCCGAAGCGGCCGTGCTTGACGTGGTCCGGGTACCAGGTGATCGTCTCGTTGGCCGCCAGCAGCCGGTCCTTGACCTGGCTCGTGCCGATGTACCACGACGGCTTGGCGTAGTAGAGGAGCGGTGTCCCGCATCGCCAGCAGTGCGGATAGGTGTGCTCGTACTCCTCGGCGCGGAGCAATCGGCCCCGGGCGGTGAGATCGTCGATCAGATCCGGGTCGGCGTCCTTGACCCACCGCCCGGCGTAGGGCCCGATCCGCTCGTCGTAGGTGCCGTCGAGCCGGACCGGGTTGACCACGTTCAGCCCGTACTGCTCCCCGAGCCGGAAGTCGTCCTCACCGAACGCGATCGCCGTGTGCACGAGACCGGTGCCGTCCTGGTCGGTGACGAAGTCGCCGAGCAGCACACTGTGGCCGCGCTCGCCGTAGGCGCTGCCCGGGATGAAGTCGAACGGCGGCACATAGCGCACGCCGTCGAGCTCCGCTCCGGGGAACGTCTCGAGGATGTCACCGCCGCCGAGGACGCGCTCGATCAGCGACTCGGCGAGGATGAACACCGTGCCGTCGTCGGCCCGCACGCGCGCGTAGATCAGCTCCGCGTCGACCGCCACCGCGGCGTTGGAGACGAGCGTCCACGGCGTGGTCGTCCACACCAGCAGCTCGTCGTCCTGGTGGGCGGCGCCGTGTGACTCCGTGACCGGCAGGCGCACGTACACGGACGGGTCGCGCACCGTGCGATACACGTCGGGCTGCCCGAGCTCGTGGCTCGAAAGCGTGACCTGGTCGCGCGTGCAGTAGGGAACGACCTTGAGCCGCTCGAACAGGAGGCCCTTGTCGTGGATCGTCTTCAGCGCCCACCACACGGACTCGACGTACTCGGAATCGAGCGTGCGGTACGCGTCGTCCAGGTCGATCCAGAAGCCGATCCGTTCGGTCAGCCGGTTCCACTCGGCGACATGGCTGAACACCGCCTCGCGGCAGCGTGCGTTGAACTCGGCGATCCCGTAGCGCTCGATGTCGTCCTTGTTCGTGAAGCCGAGCTCCGCCTCGACGGCGAGCTCGACCGGCAGGCCGTGGCAGTCCCACCCTCCCTTGCGCTCGACGTAGTAGCCACGCATCGTCCGGTAGCGGGGAAAGATGTCCTTGAACACCCGGGCCAGCACGTGGTGGGCGAACGGCGGCCCGTTGGCCGTCGGCGGGCCCTCGTAGAAGCCCCACTGCGGCGCGCCTCGGCGTCGGCGCAGCGACTCCGCGAACACATCCCGCTCGCGCCACCGGGCGAGCACACGCTCCTCCATCTCAGGGAAGGAAGCACGGGGATCGACGGGACGATGAGGCTGCGCCATGGGCGCGAGATTGTAGGAGGCGGCTGGTCCGCCGCTCCCGCCGGGCAGCGACGGCGACGGTGTCAGCGGGCGTGCGCGCGGACCACGACCGGTCCCGGGCGCGTCGCGCGGGCGACGGAGGCCCGCCCCAGCTCCGACAGCAGCCGGTCCCGGGCCGCCACGGGACTCGTCCCCAGCCGGCACACCGTCGAGGCGCCGGTATCGGGAACGGCGCCGCGGAGGTCGAACACGGTGACCTCCTGGACCACCGAGCGGACCGAGAACACGAGCCGGCCGATCACGTCGAGTGTCACCTGGCGCCCGGTGAGCACGACTGCGGACGGGCGCAGCGCGCGCAATGCCCGTCCGAGCCGACCCGGATCGATCGCGGGGGACAGGGACAGGGTGCGCAGGCCGGCGCGGCGGAGGATCAACTCGAAGGCCTGAGCATGGAGCGCGTCGAGCTCGAGCGGCGCGGACGCGTCGAGCACGAGGATGCCCTCGGGCCGGCTCGCCGGCGGCGAGAGGCGTTTCATCGCCGAGAGCCAGCCCGTGGCAAGCCGCCAGCCGAATTCATATTCAGGACCCGGGCGGTCGTATTCGCATTCGGTGTGCCGCGCCACGGCGGCCAGCAGTACTTCCTCGATCGTGCGCTCGACGGAGCGCAGCGCCAGGCTCTCCTCGAGCAGGCGGGCCGCCTTGTCCTCGTCGAACGCCGCCAGCGCCGTCGCCAGCCGTGCGCTCGATGAGGGCCCCTCGCCGCGTTCGCGCGCCAGCGAGATCGCCGACGACGCGTTGTGGGTCTCGGCCAATGCCAGGCGCAGCGATTCGATCTCCGCCAGCGCGTACTGGCGGTGGCCGCCGGGGGAGCGGTGTGGCTCGGGGTAGCCGTAGCGACGCTCCCAGCTGCGCAGCGTGTTCGGGCTGACGCCGAGCATCCCGGCCGCGGCATTGGTCCGAATTCCGTTCATATGCAGGAGTTATCGAACCCTGGCCATCGCTTCGCAACTCGCGCAACGGTTGATGCAGGGCGGGCGGTCGCGTGCAGCGGAAGGAGTTGGCCGCTCCGCGTCGGCTCGCGGCCGGCAAAGGGCGCCAAAAGGTTCCGAGCCTCAGCCCCCTTCGTGGGCTTGGAACTTCGTGTTGGTTATTCCAACACCAACGCGGAAACGTCGACGCGACGGCCGAGGCTCGGAACATTTTGCGGCGCAGGGGCAGACGCAGACGCCTTCCACCTCGATGCCAAATCCGCGGTGGCGGCGCTACTCGAAGACGAGCAGCGCGGCGGGTTGCGGGCCGCAGCTGGCGATCCGCGTGCGCAGGCGCACACCGAAGATGTTCGCGGGGCGCACCGTCGCGACACGCGGGACCTCGTCGCCTCCGGCTGCCCAGGTGACCGCGACCGCGAGGTTGTGGCCGACGTCGGCCTCGGCGTCGGCCGGGACGAGCAGCTCGGTGAGGTGGCGGTTGACGGCATCGGTCTCGCTGCAGGCCAGGAGCTCCTCGGCGGCGGCCGAGACGGCGCACACCGACATCGAATTGTCGATCACCAGGAAGGCGGCGCCCGGTTCGGGGGCGGCGTCGGCACGGGTGTTCAGAACCAACCCGAGCTGGCAGCTCTCGCACACACGCGAGTTTGTCCCGGCCGGCGGGGATTCCCCGCAATGGCCACAAAAAAGGACTTCTGGGACGGGGTCCGATGCGGGTGTCGGCACCACTGCGAGCGGTTGCCAACGGCGCTTTAATCTGGCTCTGGTCATCGCTTCAGTAGGTGTCGGAGGAGGGAGTTTGCGGCTACAGGCTCGCGGTTCGTGCGTTTCCTGGCAGTTCGCCGTGCGTGCGAGACGAAGGTGCCATCGCGACCGTGCTTCTCCCCTGCTCAGACTCGACCAGCTCGAGGATGCGCCGCTGCGCCTCCCCGGGTGGCGCCGGCAGTACGCCGGTGCCCGTGGTCCGCACGCGGACCCGCTGACCGCCTCGGCGGTAGACGGCGACCGGCAACGCTCCCGCAGCGAGCCGAACCGCATACGCCCACCGTGCCACGGCGTCGTCCCCGAGGTGCCCTCCCGCGAGCACCACGAGGTTGGGTCGGTGGACGGCCAGCGCGTCGCCGATGCCGGCCACCCCGCGCGCGGAGAGGCTCAGCACCTTGATCCCGGCGCGCACGCAGAACAACTCGAGCGCGCGGATGTGGGGGCCGTCCGGGTCGAGCTCGTCCCGCGATGCGTCGCCGACGACGATCGACGCCGGGCGCACCGGCGGTGGCGCCAGGCGCTGCGCGCGGCGCAGCCAATCGGCCGCCCAGTGAGCGGCGAATGCCCACGCCGCGGACTCGGTGGTGTGGCGGCGCACGATCTCATCGAGCGTGGGCAGCAGCACCTCCTCGACCGAGCGCTCGACGGATCGCAACGCCAACGCCGCCTCGATGGCCCCGTCGGCCCGCTCGCGGTCATAAGAGACGAGCGCGCCGACGAGCGAGTTGCTGTCGGCGGCGAGGCCTTCCCGCGCGCGCGAGACAGCGGACGAGATCGACAGACCTTCCTGCAGCGCATCCTTGAGCGCGGCCACTTCGCCGTGCGTGAAGAGGCGGTGCTTGCCCGGCGAACGCTGCGGTTTCGGGAAGCCAAAACGCCGCTCCCACGCACGGAGCGTGTTCGGGCTGACGTTCAGCAACGCCGCCGCTTCACTCGTCTTCAGGTAGCGCATGCACAGGAAAGGTCGGGCCAAACGTTGCTATTCATACTCAATGGACATAGAATTGCGCAGCTTTTCGGCTCTAAGCTGCGCAAAACCTGGTCACCTTTTATAGCCCTTTGGGCGGACTTTGGGGCCAAAAGCGTCGGTTCCCGGACGGAGAGCCGCACCGGACCGGCGGATTGTGGCGGTGAAAGAGCCGCAAAACGGAACAGAGGAGGAGCCACGGATGTCTTGGCGTAACGGCTGATTCCGAACCCACCGTTTGGTTTGCGTAACCGTTTCGCGGTAACGTGGCCTCATGCTCGGCCTTGCGGTCCGAGGTGATTCGGCATCCTCGCGACTGAAGTCGTTGGTCTGGCCCACGGCCTCGCTGCTCCTCGCAGTGAGCGTCGTGGTCGCAGCGATAGACGCACCGCACGATCACGCCACATCGTTGGACGTGGTGCTTGCGCTGTCCGCGATCGTCGCCGGATTGATGGTCGCCGGCGCGCGTGACGCGCCCTCGGTCTCGGCGTCGTTCATCGTGTACGTCCTCGCCGCGGCGTTTCTCGGACCCGCGAGCGCTGCCGTGGTCGCGGTCCTGTCGGAGTTCGCGGCATCGGCTCGACTGCGGACGTCCGCGCGCTCGATCTTCCTGATCAATTTGCCGGCGAGCGTCGTGCCGGCGATGGCAGTCGCGCTGCTCATGAAGGCGACGTACCCGCATCCAACCGATACGGTCGGTTTCTATCTGGTGCTGATCGGAGGCGCGTTCGGCGCGTACGCGCTCAGCTTCCTGATCTTCGCCGTCTCGCGAAGCGTCCTGATCCCGGATGAGCCCATGGCGATCAGTGAGTTCGTGGATTCGCTCCCGAGCACCGTGTTGAACGTGCTGCTGGTCGTCGCCGGCGCGAGCATCTACCTGAAGGTCGGACTGCGCGGGATCGCGTTCGCGCTGACCGCGGTGTTCGCGTTCTCGTACATGGCGCACCTGCTCCAGCAGGCGCGCCACCGCTCCGAGCAGTACGTGTCGCTGTCGTGGGGCGTCCTCGCGGGGTTGATGCGCTCGCTCGACATC